>JBBWZO010000107.1:0-9140 GCA_039649125.1 Massilia sp.
GTGGCGAAATTCTGCGGCAAGCTATGGGCGGCCGACATCAAGCACTCGCCACTGGACGTCGTCGCCTGGCACGGCAACTACGCGCCCTATAAATACGACCTGCGCCACTTCAACACCATCGGCTCGACCAGCTACGACCATCCCGACCCGTCGATCTTCCTGGTGCTGCAAGCCCCTTCCGATACCCCGGGCGTCGACACGCTCGACTTCGTGATCTTCCCGCCGCGCTGGCTGGTCGGCGAGGACACCTTCCGCCCGCCCTGGTTCCACCGCAACGTCGCCAGCGAGTTCATGGGCCTGATCCACGGCGCCTACGACGCCAAGGCCGAGGGTTTCGTGCCGGGCGGCGCCAGCCTGCACAACTGCATGAGCGGCCACGGTCCGGACGCCGCCACCTTCGACAAGGCCAGCAACGCCGACACCAGCACCCCAAGCAAGGTCGCCGACACGATGGCCTTCATGTTCGAGACCCGCAACGTGCTCTGCCCGACGCCGCACGCGCTGTCCTCGCCCCAGCGCCAGCCCGGCTACCAGGACTGCTGGGCCGGCATCCGGAAGAACTTCCGCCTGACGCCGTAATCGGAGAAATATAATCGGAGAAATATAATCGGAGAAATACAATGGCGCACCAGGCGATCCTGACGTTTTCGACGCGCGGCCGCGGCACCCGGGACATCACGCGCGATGTGGCCGAAGTCGTGGAGGCTTCCGGCGTCGCGTGCGGCCTCGCCCATGTGTTCGTCCAGCACACCAGCTGCTCGCTGACGATCACCGAAAACGCCGACCCGGACGTGCGGCGCGACCTCGACATGGTGCTGGGCCGCCTGGCACCGGAGGGCGACCCGGCCTACCGCCACGACGACGAAGGGCCGGACGACATGGCGGCGCATGTGCGCAACGTGCTGACCGATACCGGCATTACGGTGCCCGTGGGTGGCGGGCGGCTGCTGCTGGGGACGTGGCAGGGAATTTTCCTGTGGGAGCACAGGACGGCGCCGCACCGGCGCACGGTGATCGTCACCGTCATGGGCTGAAGGCGCACGGCCGGCTTGACCGGCCTTGGCCGTATCCCCGCCAGATCACGTTGTCAGGCCAGGCGCCTCCAGCCGCGTTTCGTTCGCGATGCCCGGCGCTCCGGCCTACGGCCTGTTGAAATACGGCGGCACGTTGCGCGCAACCTGCGCAAACTCTTCCTTGGTCAGCGGCAGCTTGCGAAACGCCGCCCACGCGTCAACCGGCCGCAGGTTGTATCCCTGCGCCGAATCGGTACCGTACAGCACGCGATCCATGCCGATTTGCCGCAGGCGTTTGACGAGCAGCGCGGCCGCATCCGGTGTGATGTCGCGGTCGGCGATCGAGGCGACGTCGAACCATAGCTTGCGGGTGGCCGGATGCCTGCGCTCCATCGCCTCGGCCAGCGTCGCCAGCACTTCGCGTGCGGGCGGGTCCTCGAAGCCGGGGCCGGTGCCAGCCAGGTGCGCGACCTGTACCGTCACGTCCGGCGCCGCCCGCAGCACCTTGTCGAGGAAGACGCGCGCCTCGGCCGCCCCGTACGGCCGCTTGTTGCGGATGCTGGCGCGCATGTGGACGACGATCGCCATGCCGTGGGCGTTCGCCGCCGCGAACACCTTGGCCAACCGCGCGACATGCGCCGGATTGTCGAGCTGCACGTCGGAGTTGCCGAGGTGCAGCTTGATCCCGCGCTGCAGTCCGGGCGTCGCCGCACAGCGCCGGATCTCTTCCAGGGCATAGCCTTTCAGCGGGGCGATGCCGCAGAACGCGATCAGCCGGCCTGGAAACTGGGCCGCCTGGGCGGCCGTCCAATCGTTCTCGCGGCGTACGCGGGCGTATTCGTTGTCGACCTCGCGGCGCGGGCTGCCGTACATGTAGGCGGTCGACAGCAATACCGCGCGCCGGATGCCGGCGGCGTCCAGCAGCGGCACCAGCGCCTTTGCCGGCAGCGGCTTCAGGCCCGCATCGGGGCCGATCAGGGCGATGATCTCGTCGCTGAACACGTGCTGATGGTAGTCGCCGACCGGCGTGGGTTCCAGTGCCGCGACCGGCTGGGCCGCGGGCACGCCCCAGGCCAGGAAGGCCGCCAGCGCGGCAAGGGAACGCAAAGTGATACGCATGATGTCCTCCACGGTGGCCAGCGGCGACGCTTACTGTACCGACTGTCCGCCCAGGCTGTAGCTGACGCGGGCATTGTCCGACCAGCCTTTGTCGCCGAGTTGCGGCGAATTTTCCGAGGAACCGCCCACGGACGCCGCCTGCAACAGCCGGCGCTCGCCGTCCTCGATCGTCACGGTGTCGTACTTTGCGGTCGGCGCGTCGAATTTGGCGATTTCCAGTTTGTCGCACAGCTTGAAGCCGAACAGGCTCGCTGCGACGAGCGTCGCCCGGAACTCGAACCCTTCCTCCTTCGCCATTGTCATCCGCACCGCGCGGGCCAGGCGCAGGTCGCCCACACGCCTGATCTTCGTGGCCTTCGGCTCCATGCGCAGCGCCCAGGCCAGGCGCCGCTTGCGCACGACCATGCCCAGCGCCACCGGCAGGCCGGCCATGAGGAAGATCTGGCCCATCATCGCACCCACCGGGACCGCGACCGCCCGGGACGCGCCGGCGAAATGCGCGAGCGAGAACGAAACGATCATCGGCAGCGTGAAGATGGTCAGGACGCTGGCCACCGCGGTGAAACTCAGCTGAAGGCCAGCGGGGCCGGCAGCAACACACTCGAAACGATATCGCCTTGCGTGGGCTTGTCTCCTGCGGCCGCGATTCCATGTTGGGATCCGGCTCGTATGGATGGGTTGGACACGCTTGGGCGCGGCGGGTTCAGGATCTTTTTGGCTCCTCGCGTGTTAGCAATAGGAAAACATACTCCGGAGCATATTGACAAGCGTTTACGTTGCCGGCGCGGGCGGCAAGCTGGATGGCGAGTCGTGCGGGGGGTACGGCGCACGGCGTGCGATGATGTCAACCAATTATCAATCGAGCGCCCACAAGCGCTCCGGATCCGGCCCGGCACGCCGCGTGGAGACCCTTGCATACGCCATGTTGACCAGCATACTGATCATCCTCGTCCTGATTCTGCTCAATGGCGTATTCGCGATGTCGGAACTGGCGCTGGTCTCGGCCAAGCGCATGCGGCTGGAAAAATCGGCCGGCGAAGGCAGCCGCGGTGCACGCGCCGCGCTCGAACTGGCCGACGAGCCCAGCCACTTCCTATCGACCGTCCAGGTCGGCATTACCCTGATCAGCATCTTCAACGGAGCCTTCGGCGAGGCCTCGCTGGTGGCCCAGCTGGTGCCGCAGTTCAAGGAAATCCCGCCGATCGCGCCTTACGCCTACGAGGTCGCGCTCGGGCTGGTCGTGGTCGGCATCACCTTCGCCTCGATCATCCTGGGCGAACTGGTACCCAAGCGCATCGCGATGCAGTATCCGGAAGCGATGGCCACCCTCATCGCGCCGCCGCTGCGCCTGCTGTCGAAGATCATGTTGCCGTTCGTGAAGATCCTGGCGCTGGCCACCGAAGCCATCGTGCGCCTGCTCGGCATCGGCCGCCACAAGGAAGAGGCGCCGACCGAGGAAGACATCACCGGCATGATCAAGGAGAGCACGGATGCCGGCGTGTTCGAAAAGACCGAATACGACATCGTCTCGCGCGCCCTGCGCCTGGACGACCAGCACCTCAAATCCCTGATGACGCCGCGCGTGGACGTGACCTTCGTGGACCTGGAAGACCCGCGCGCCGACAACCTCGATCGCATCGCCGGCAGCCGCTACAGCCGCCTGCCGGTGTGCCGCGGCGACCGTTCGCAGGTGCTCGGCTTCGTGCACACCCGCGACCTGCTGGCCCAGGCGGTGCGCGCCGGCACCCTCGACGCGATCGACATCGAAAGCGCGGTCCAGGAAATCCTGTACGTGCCCGAATCGGTCAGCGCGATGGCCCTGCTCGAACTGTTCAAGAAGAACAACGTCGAACTGGCCCTGATCGTCGACGAGTACGGCGACATCCAGGGCATGGTCACCATGACCGACGTGATGAGCGCGCTGGTGGGCGACGTCACCGTGATCGGCGAAGAACACGACCCGGACGCCGTGCAGCGCGAGGACGGCAGCTGGCTGATGGACGGCGGCATGGCGCTCGACCGCTTCCGCGACCTGCTGGCGGCCGACCTGCGCTTCCCCGGCGAGGAGGCCGGCGCCTACCACACGCTGGCCGGCTTCGTGCTCTACCAGCTCGGCTACATCCCGCGGGCATCCGACGTCGTGGCCTGGGAAGAGTACCGCTTCGAGGTCATCGACATGGACGGCAACCGCATCGACCGCATCCTGGTCACCCATGTGCCGGCGCCGCCGGAGCCGGCCGAGAGCGACGAGGCGCGGGACCGCAGCGCGTCCTGAGCGGCGCAGCCTGTCGCCTGCCTGGCCCGGGTGGCGTCAGCCTCGCGGCCGGGCATGCCGAAGCAAGGGTCCTGGCGCGGCGCCATGCCTGCCCTCGCCTCTCGTCCCGGGAGCCCATTACAGCTGGGATACCAAACCCCAAACCAGATATCGTCCGCCGCCATGTCGGGCATCATGAAATCCCTCCGGCCGCACCCGGCCGCTGGCGCGGCATGGTTGACGGGTGATCCAAAAAAAACTAGTTGCCCGGGATCTCGAGTACTTCCTGTACCCGGCTGGCGGCAACCCCGACCCGTTCACCGCCACCCATCAAAAAGATGCGGTTGCCGACGACAGCCGCGCCATGCCCGTGCCGCGGCGTCGGCATGGGCGGCAGGGCCGACCAGCGGTCCGCCCCGGATCGTAAACCCAGGCATCGGCGAACACTTTGCTGGTCGGAACAAACTGCTCGCCGCCGAACACGTACAGCTTGCCGCCATGGGCGGCCGCAGCCAGGACTCCCTGGGCCTGGGGCATCGCGGCCCTGGTCTCCCAGCGGTCGGTGGCAGGGTCGTAGACTTCCAGCGTCGCCACATTGACCGGGCGCTGCCTGCCATCGGCCTGCGTGACCATCCGGCGGCCGCCCACCACATAGATCTTGCCGTCGATGACGGCCGCCGCCGCGCTGTTGCGTGCGCTGGGTACGTCGGCGATGCGCTGCCAGCGGCCGGAGCGCGTGTCCAGCGCCTCGCCCCGGCCGGTATCCGCATGCCCGCTGATGTGGGCCGCCTGCGGGCTGGCCGGGACACGTCCACCGATGAAGTAGATTTTTCCCTTGCTTGAGGCGACCACGCCTTCGGCCCGTGCCTGTGGCAGGGCCGGGCCGGCCGACCATCGATCCGCCTGGGCGTCGTAGACGAACACCGTGGCATGGGCGCGCCAGTCGGGAATCGCGCCGGAGAAGCCACCGATGCCGTAGAGCCTGCCGCCGGACTCGGCCACGGCGATATGGTGCCGTCCTGCGGGCAATGGCGCAAGCGTGGTCCAGCGGCCCGCTTTCACATCGTAGGCTTCGACGTGGTCGGTAAAGCCCGGCGGCTGCGAGAGCACGCCACCCGCCACGATGATCCTGCCGTCGAGCACGGCAGGATAGATTTCCTGGCGCGCCACGGTGGCGTCGGCGGCCCGAGACCAGCGCACGGTTGGCGTCGCGTCGACGGCTTGTGCGGCGACCATGCAAGGGGTGGCAATCAGCGCCACGGCGAGCCCTGCCGGCAGAATTGAAGTCAATTGTTCTCCTTCGATCCGGTTGAGACGGCATGCGCCCGACCAATATGCTGTCCACGATCTCCGAAAACATTGCCGCTCGACTTGTTCAACGGATTCGCCAGGCTGCAGTCTTTCGGGAAGCGGTTCAGTGTACGGAGATTGTTGATCCGTAGCAAACTGGAGTGTTTGTCGCGCGACCTTGGAGCGCGCTTAATCTTCCGCTAATACTCATCCGCTAACATGCACCCATTGATGAGTTGACCTCAGGGGGAAACTGCATGGATGCGATCAATCTCGGACCGCTGGCACTGCCGGTACGGATCCTGGCGCCGCTGCTGGCCGTGGCGGCCGCAGGCGTAGTCGCCGCCTGGTGGACGCGCCGCCGCGCCGCCGATCCATCGAATGTGCTGTGGCGCATGCTGCTCTGGGGCGTCGTCGCCGCACGCGCCGCCTTCGTGCTCAAGCACCTCGACACCTATCTCGCCACGCCGCTCGATATCCTGAACATCCGCGACGGCGGCTTCGTCGCCTTCGCCGGCCTGCTGGTGGCACTGGCGATCGGCCTGGATGCGGTGCGGCGCGACGCCACACTGCGCCGGCCGCTGCTGGCCTCCTCGCTGGCCGGCGTCCTGGCCTGGGCCGGCGCCACGGTCGCGTTCAGCGCCGGCGCCGCGCAGGCGCCCCTGCCCGACCTTGCCCTGCGCCGTCTCGACGGCAGCACCCTCCAGCTGCGCGGCAGCGGCAAGCCCACCGTCGTCAATATCTGGGCCAGCTGGTGCCCGCCGTGCCGGCGCGAGATGCCGATGCTGGCCGCGGCCCAGGCCGCCCATCCCGGCGTCGCCTTTGTTTTCGCCAACCAGGGCGAAACGGCGGCGGCCGTGCGGCGCTACCTCGACGAGGAAGGTATCGCCTTGCAAGACGTCGCCCTCGACCCCTTGGGTCAGGTTGCGCGCGCCACCCAGGTGGGCGGTTATCCGACCACGCTGTTCTACGACGCCAGCGGCCGGCTGGTGGCCCGGCACATGGGGGAACTGTCGCGTGCGCAACTGAACGAGCAGCTCGCGGCCCTGGGAGTGCCGCTGGGAGTGCGTTAGCGCCGCCTTCATATTGCAGGGCCGCCGCGGTCAGGATGCTTTAGAATCATTGACTTTTGCACACTGGCGCAGCGGTAATGACGGACTCAACCCCTCCTTCGGCACATCCTTCGGCACATCCCTCGACACACGCTTCGACCCACACCCCGAAGCAAGAACTCAAGCGCGGCCTCAAAAGCCGCCACATCCAGCTGATCGCCCTGGGGGGCGCCATCGGCACCGGCCTCTTCCTCGGCATCGCCCAGACCATCCAGATGGCCGGTCCCGCGGTGCTGCTCGGCTACGGCGTGGCCGGCGTGATCGCCTTCCTGATCATGCGCCAGCTGGCCGAGCTGGTGGTGGACGAACCGGTGGCAGGCTCGGTCAGCTATTTCGCCGACAAGTACGGCGGCCACATGGCCGGCTTCATCACGGGCTGGAATTACTGGGTGATGTACATCCTCGTCAGCATGGCCGAGCTGTCGGCGGTCGGCATCTACGTGCAGTACTGGTTCCCCGAGGTGCCGACCTGGGTCTCCGCGCTGATCTTCTTTGGCGTGATCAATTCCTTCAGCCTGCTCAAGGTGAAAGCCTTTGGCGAGCTCGAATTCTGGTTCGCGGTGATCAAGGTCGTGGCCGTGATCGGCATGATCCTGTTCGGCGGCTGGCTGCTGGTGTCGAACACGGCGGGGCCGGAAGCCGGCGTCGCCAACCTGTGGCGCCACGGCGGCTTCTTCCCGAACGGCGTGGGCGGCCTGGTGATGGCGATGGCCGTGATCATGTTCTCGTTCGGCGGCCTGGAACTGATCGGCATCACCGCCGCCGAGGCCGACGACCCGGCGCGCTCGATCCCGCGCGCCACCAACCAGGCCTTGTGGCGCGTGCTGATCTTTTATGTCGGCGCGCTGTTCATCCTGCTGTCGCTGTTCCCGTGGACCAAGGTCGTGCAAGGGGGCAGCCCGTTCGTGATGATTTTCGCGGCCCTCGACAGCCCCGCGGTCGCCACCGCGCTCAACATCGTGGTGCTGACCGCCGCCCTGTCGGTGTACAACAGCGGCGTGTATGCCAACACCCGCATGCTCTACGGCCTGGCGGCCCAGGGCAATGCGCCGCGCGTGTTGATGAAACTCACCCGCAGCGGCGTGCCGCTGGCGGCCCTGGGCGTGTCGGCGCTGGCGACCGCCATCTGCATCAGCGTCAATTACTTCATGCCGGGCGAAGCCTTCGGGCTGATGATGGGGCTGGCCGTGGCCGGGCTGATCATCAACTGGGCGACGATCTCGATCGTCCACCTGCGTTTTCGCGCCGCCAAGGCGGGGCGCAAGACCGTGTTCCCGAGCCCGTTTTTCCCGGTCGCGAACTACCTGTGCCTGGCCTTCCTGGCCGGCATCCTGTGGGTGATGTACCAGACGCCGGGGCTGCGCGTGTCGGTGTACCTGATCCCGGCCTGGCTGCTGCTCTTGTGCGTGGGGTATGCGGTGCGCCAGCGCCGGCTGCTCGGCGGCTAGTTCCGCGCCCGTGCGTTCCGGCGGCATGCTGCCGCCGGAAGCGCGTGCCTGAGAATGTCTGAACTACCCAACCTACATAAAAACCAGTAGCGTTCACGCGCCCGATGATGCAATATTATCATTCTCCGCTACGCGCGGTGATGGAGGCATCATGGCGAACCTGATTCGCAAACTGTTGCTGCTCGTCCCGAACCCGACCGTGCTGTCCAGCGGCCCTCCTGTTCCTGTTCCTTTCTCCTCCCACCCTTCCCCGGCTGCGAGCAGGCACCAGGACGGCCACGCCAGGCCGTACCTTGCCGCTGTACCGCACGCCGGCCGGCGCTTCACGGCCCCGCTCCCCCTGCGCGCGACGGCCCGGCCATTCAACCGCTGACACCCTGTTGCGGCGATCTTCGCAGTCAAATCCCGCGCGGCCCAGCCCGTGGAGGAGACAAGCATGGAAAAGCAGGACGATGAAGTCGTCATCAGGCTGACCGGTTACGAACGCCCCGCCGTGCTGCCGTCCGGCTTCCTGGGCGCGACCCGCGCAACTGCCGGCGGCAGCCAGGCCGGGGCGGACCGGGACCGGGAATTCATCCCGCCCGGCTTCCTCGTGCCGGTCAAGACCTACGACACGACCCCGGCGGCCCGCGGCAGTGCAAGCCCGAAGGACATCGTGGCGGCGCCCGACGAACTGCTGGAGCTCGAACTGGCCGACGGGGGAACGCTGGTGACCACCGCGGAAAACCTGCGGGCGGGCCTGCGCCAGGCACGGCCGGACCTGCTGGCCGGCACCGGGGTCCTGCTGGACAATTTGAATACCGACCTGGCGGCCCAGCGCGGCGGCCTGGCGGGGGTCGTCAAGGGTTTCATCACGACGATCAGCCGGGTACGGGTGGTGGACACCGCCCAGGACAGCATCCTC
>JBBWZO010000130.1:0-23338 GCA_039649125.1 Massilia sp.
TCCTCGAGCGCTACGCCGACGAGGCGGTCAAGGCGGCGCTGGTCAACCTGGAAGCGCGCCCGGCGCCGGCCGGTCCGATGACGATCGTGCTCGGACCGGGCTGGCCCGGCGTGCTGCTGCACGAAGCGGTCGGCCACGGCCTGGAAGGCGACTTCAACCGCAAGGGCTCGTCGGCCTATGCCGGCATGATCGGCCAGCGCGTTGCCGCCAAGGGCGTGACCGTGGTCGACGACGGCACCCTGCAGGACCGCCGCGGTTCGCTGAACATGGACGACGAGGGTAATCCAACCCAGTGCACGACGCTGATCGAGGACGGCATCCTGAAGGGCTATATCCAGGACACGATGAACGCGCGCCTGATGAAGATGCCGGTCACCGGCAACGCCCGCCGCGAATCCTTCGCCCACCTGCCGATGCCGCGCATGACGAATACCTACATGCTGGCCGGCGACAAGGACCCGGCCGAGATCCTGGCGTCGGTGAAGAACGGCCTGTTTGCGGTCAATTTCGGCGGCGGCCAGGTCGACATCACCAATGGCAAGTTCGTGTTCTCGGCCAGCGAGGCCTACATGATCGAGGACGGCAAGATCACCTACCCGGTGAAGGGCGCCACCCTGATCGGCAACGGCCCGGACGTCATGAACCGCATCTCGATGATCGGCAACGACATGTCGCTCGATTCGGGCGTGGGCGTGTGCGGCAAGGAAGGCCAGAGCGTACCGGTCGGCGTCGGCCAGCCGACGCTGCGCATCGACGGCGTGACTGTCGGCGGTACGGCGTAAGCCTGCTGCTGCGATGAAAACGAATGCCCGGCGTTGCCGGGCATTTTTTTTTGCCGAAGTTCCGTCGGCGCCGGTGTTTGTTCCGTAGGGTGTGCGGCTCCACCCGGGCGCATGATGAATGGCGACGCTGGCGCCGCCCACGCGTTCAACCCGAGCGTGAACAATCGCGACGCCGGCGCTGCCACGTGTCCACCGGACGTCTGAACCATTGCGACCGGTCACCTGGTGGTTGAACGCGTGAGCGGGAAACCCGCCCCTCTACGTCCCTGCGCTCTGTGCTGCGCGGTCTTTCGCGGCCCTCAGAACTTGTACGTCAGCCGCATGTACACCGTCCTTCCCAGCGGGTCCGTATACCGCGGGTCGTAACCGAGCTGGAAGTTCGTCACCTGGTTGGTGAACGGCGGATCTTCGTCGAACAGGTTCTTGATGCCGGCCGTCAGCTCGAACTGCTTGTTGCCGGTATACGTCGTCGACAGCGACCAGATCGAATAATGGTCCACATTGTTGAAAAACTCGGGCGCGACGGCGTTCTGGTCCTCGTAGTGCGACATGTAGCGGTTGGCCAGGTTGAACGTGTAGTCGCCGCGCACGAGCGTCAGCAGCAGGTTGTGGCGCCAGCGGAAGACCGGCGAGGCGTCGGCATAGCGCCCGGCATTCTGGGTGAACGGGCCGCCGGGCTCGTTCTGGTACTCGTACTTGTTGACATAGGTGCCGTCGATGCTGAGGCTGACGTTGCCGAACGGGTTCTTCGGCAGCCGGTACAGCAGCGACAGGTCGAGCCCGCGCGTGCGCACTTCGCCCAGGTTGTTGGTGATGGCGAGCACGTAGTTCAGGCGGGTGCCCGTCGGGTCGTACACGAACAGGTCCTGGTATTTCGGGAAGTTGCCGAAGATCGTCTGCTCGCCCAGCTCACTGATCTGGTCCTTGAGCTTGATGTGCCAGTAGTCGGCCGACAGCGTCAGCGAGGGGATCGGCTCGAACACGATGCCGGCGCTGTAGGTGCGCGAGCGCTCCGGGTCGAGCTCGGGATTGCCGCCGAAGCGCACGAGCTGCTGCTGCCCGCAGACGATGTTCGGGTTGGCGCCAGGAATGGCCACGCCCCCCGGGCAAAGACGCGGGTCGTCATAGGTGTCGGAACTGTTGGTGGTCGATTGCGGGCCGTACAGGTCGAACAGCGTCGGGGCGCGGAAACCCTTGTTGAAGGAGCCGCGCACCAGCAGCTGGGGCGTGGGCTGGTAACGGAGCGACACCTTCGGGTTGAAGCTGCCGCCGACGTCGCTGTAGTGGTCGTAGCGGCCGGCGAAGTTCAGCTCCAGGTCCTTGATGACCGGCACGTTCAGTTCGGTGAACACGGCGTAGATGCTGCGCTGGCCGGACTGGTCCTGGGCGTCGGCAAAGCCGGAGCTGGAGGCTTGCCCGGCCAGTGCCCGGTTGACGAAATACTTGGCGCGGTCGCGCCGGAACTCGGCCCCGAGCGCAAAGCCGAGCGGGCCGGCCGGCAAGGTCATCAGTTCACGGCTGGCGCGCGCATCGACGGCGCTGCTGGTGATCCGGGCGTGCAGGTATTCGCCGAGCAGCAGGGAGTTTTGCAGGAAGTCGGCGCCGGCCGGGCTCTGCGGGCCGAAGGGGTTCAGGATGCCGGCGCCGACGCCCTCGATGATGCGCTGGTCGATCAGGTAGCCGCCGCGGAAGGAGCTGCGCGCGCGCCCGAGCGAGTGCGAGATCGCGCTGTTGTAGTCCCAGCCGGCAAGCGTGCCTTCCAGGCTGGCCAGCAGGCGGGCGGTGCTGCTGCTGTCGTAGTTCAGGCGCCGCCCGGACTCGATCGGGCGCCAGCTGATGTCGAGGTTTTCGCCGGTCAGGCCGGGAAAGGCCGGCGTGTTGCCGTTGCCGGGGTAGTAGGGGCTGGCCGAGGTCATGGTGATGCCGAGGTTCGACATCGGCGGCGGCGCCACGTTCGATTCATTGGTGCTGCGGCCCCAGATGAACTCGAGGCTGGCCAGGTGGTCGGGACTCAGCTGGCGGTTGAACTTGCCCATCGCGCTGTACTGGCGCGTCTCGGGAATGATGTCGATATATTGCGTGTAGTCGAATTCGCAGACCGGGTCGTCCGTGGCCGGGGCGGTGTCGGGAGGGCGGCAGCCGGTGGCGTAATACGGGTTGCCGGCGACCCCGAGGCTTGAAAAGAAGTTGGCCGGGAAGGTGGTGCGGCTCACTGCGTTCATGCCCCGTTCGGGCCGCACCCCGGTGCGCGCGAAGCTGCGGTCGGTCGCGCGCAAGCCGCTTTGCTGGTGGAAATCGAGCACGCCGAACATGCTGTAGCCGTCACGGTTCAGGTCGCCCCAGCCGCCCGACAGGTTGACGCGCTGCTCGGCGCCGCCGCCGCGGCGCAGCGGCTCGTAGCCTTCGAAGGTGATGGCGGCGCCCTCGACCGTGCGCTTGGTGATGAAGTTGATGACGCCACCGATGGCGTCGGTGCCGTAGATGGCCGAGGCGCCGTCGCGCAGCACTTCGACCCGCTCCAGCGCCGCCACCGGGATGATGTTCAGGTCGACGCTCTCGCCGAAGTAGGGGTGGTTGGCCAGGCGCCGGCCATTCAGCAGGACCAGGGTCTTGTCGCCGCCGAGACCGCGCAGGTCGGCCTCGGCCTGCCCGCCCGTGCCGGCGCCGACCGCGGACGAGCTCACGGTCGAGGACTGGTTCATCGGGATCGTGTTGAGCACTTCCTGCGCCGTCGTCAGGCCCTGTTTGATGAAGTCGGCGGCGCGGATGGTGGTGATCGGCAGCGAGCTTTCCGCAGCAATCCGCTTGATTGACGAGCCCGTCACCTCGACGCGCTGGATCGGCTGGCCGGTGGTGTCTTGCGCCACCGCGAACGGACAGGCCAGCAGGCCCAGGCCGGCAGCGGCGCCGAACAGCCGGCGCAGGGAACGGGACAACAAAGTTTCATTCATTTCCAGCTCCTGTTATTCCTTGTTGCGAAAAGTCAGGATGTAAATGCAAGGCAATTGACCTATAGCATGGACAGCCTTCGCGGGGCAGATTCGTGAAATGAGTCTTGCATCACAGACCACGATTCGGGTGACTTCGCGCAAAGAAGCCCGGCTTTGTGGAACAAGGGCCACTCGGCAGGCGGCCCGTTGGAGAACGTGTGACATGGACACCACAACTGTTTGGCGACCAGGAAAGATGCCAGGAGAAGTACGCGGGCAAGCGCGAGGAAAGGACGCGCCGCAGGTGCTGACCGCACCTGCGGCGGCAAGCGATGGGACGGCCGCCGCGCCCGTTACCGGCGGCGGCCGTCCCGTGCTCAGAACGTGTAGCGCGCACCCAGCTTGAAGTTGCGCCCGAGCGCGCCGTAGAAATCGAGCGGATTATACGACTGCGCGCCATAGGTCAGCGGGTCGAGCGGCGCGACCTTGTCGAACAGGTTCTCGATCGTGCCGAACACTTCCCAACCAGGCCGCGGTTTCCAGCGCACGATCAGGTCGAAGCTCGTGAACGAGGCCAGTTCGCAGTCGGTCGGTGCGTCCTGGCCATTGGCGAAGTGGCTGGCGCAGCCGGCCGGGTCACCCTTGAACAGCACGTTGTCGAGCGGCCCGCGGTAGTTGGCGTTGAGCGCGACGCGCCAGTCCTTATAGTCCCAGGCGGCGCGCAGGTTGATGCGGTGGTCCGGGGTGCCGACGCAGTTGGAGACGTCGCAGTTGCCATGGGTGCCGGCAAAGTCGCGCGAGCTGCCGTCCCGCTCGGTACGCTCCCACTTGTCGATGAAGGTCCACTTTCCGTCGAGCAGGATGTTGCCCCAGCCGTCAGGCAGGCGCAGCGTGTGGCGGGCGTCGATGTCGATGCCGCGCACCTTGGTTTGCGCGGAGTTGACGTAGCTCGCCAGCACGGCCGTGATGGCGCCGGGGTCGCCCGCGATGCCGGGTTCCGCGGTCGTGGGGTCGCGCGCCACGCTTCCCTGTTCGATGGCGACGTCGATCAGTTGCTGGTTGATCTCGTTCTTGCGCTTGACCTGCCAGAAGTCGACCGAGATGCTGGTGCGCGGCAGCGGGTCCCAGATGACGCCGAAGTTGATGCTGCGCGAGCGTTCCGGATCGAGGTCCGGGTTGGGCGAGGTGATGAGCGCCACCGAGGCCGGGTTGCAGGCGGCCTCGACGCCGAGGCCGCAGCGCAGCGGGTCGGATGCGGTGGAGAAGGCGGCCAGGCCGCCGACGCCGTTCTCGGCCGCGCTCGGCGCGCGGAATCCGCGCGCAAAAGTGCCGCGCAGGGCAAGCTGGCGCGCCGGCGTCCACTTGACGCCGACCTTCGGCGTCCAGGAATTGCCGACGTCCGTGTAGCGGTCCCAGCGCAGCGCGCCGGTGATTTCCAGGCCCGGCAATACTGGTGCGAGTGCTTCGCCATACAGCCCGAACACGTTGCGGGAACCGCGGTAGGCCGAGTAGCCGAGGCCGATCACGTTGCCACGCTCGGTGCCCGTGGTCGGGTTCAGTTCGGTCTCCTCGCGTCGCCATTCGGCGCCGGCTGCAACCCCGATCGCGCCGCCCGCCAGTTTGCCGAACTCGCGCGTGGCCTTGACGTCACCCTGGATGATCTTGGTTGCCGCATCGCTTGCGATCTTCGGGGACAGTGCCGCGTACACCCGCGGGTCGTTCAGGCCCGCGTTCTCGGCAATGCGCCAGAAGGTGCCGATCGGCAGCGCCGCGTAGGCCGGGCTGGTGCCGAGCGCGGCGGCGATGTTCGCCACGCTCGGGTCGAGCAGGGCGAAGGCGACGTCGCGCTGCAGGAAGCCGGAGCGTTCGTTCTTGACGGTACTACGTGAGAACAACAGGGAGCTGTCGTATTCCCAGCCGGCCAGGGTGCCTTTCACGCCGGCCAGGCCACGCACGAAAAAGCCGTCGATCGTGGCCTGGCGCGGGCCGACGTCGCCGGCCAGGTAGCGCAGGCGGGCCGGGGCGCCGAAATACGGGTTGTCAGGATGGTTGGCGCCAAGCTGCACTCCGGCATTGCTGACCGGCCCCCCCGGGAAGCCGACGTTGGCGCTGACGGTCGAGGGCGTGGTGGAGGTGCTGGTCTTGCTGCTGTAGAGGTTCCACTCGGTATAGGCTTCCATTGCCGGGGTCAGGCGCCAGGTGCCGCGCCCGAACAGGCTGTAATTTTCCTGTTGCGGCTGGATCTGGTTGTAGACGAGCGGCGCGTCGATCAGGCAGCCGCCGCCCGGGTCGCCCTGCGGATGGCTGGTGAAGTTCGAGCAGGCCGCGCCGGGGAAGAAACGGGTGAAGCCGGCGGCCGGGTCGAGGCTGCCGCGGTTGTAGTAGTTGTTGGTAGCCGGGTTGCGCACGTTGCCGTTGATGGCGCTGCCGGCCGCGTTGGGGCCGGTGATGGCGCCGGTCCCCCCCAGGGCCTGCTGGGCCGAATAGCCCCAGCGGCGCAGGTCGACGCGGCCGATCCAGTCGCGGTCGGCGCGGTCGCGCAGCCAGATGTCGTTCTTGCGCTTGAACTCGAAATTGAACAGGGCGTTGTAGCCGTTCGTATCGAGGTCGCCGATGCCGTGGGTGATGGCGAAGTTCTGTTCCTCGCCGTCCCACTCCTCGGTGATGCCGAGCGAACCGCGCACGGTGGTGCCCCTGAAGTCGCGCCGCAGGATGATGTTGACGACGCCGGCGATGGCGTCGGAACCGTAGATGGCCGAGGCGCCGTCCTTCAGGATCTCGATGCGGTCGACGGCGTCGGTCGGGATCACGTTCAGGTCGGTAAACACTTTCTGGCCGTCGTCGGCCAGGCCATACGGGGCCATGCGCCGCCCGTTGAGCAGCACCAGGGTCGATGCCGTGCCGAGGCCGCGCAGCGAAATGCCCGCGGCGCCGGCCGCGAAGCCGTTGCCGAAGCTGGTGGGCACCGAACCCTGGTTGTCCACCGCCAGGGTCTGCAGCAGCTCGGTCACGGTGCTCTTGCCCGAGCGCTCGATGTCGGCGCGGTTGACCGTCAGCACCGACGAGGCGGTTTCGGCTTCGGCACGGCGGATGTTACTGCCGGTGACGACGACACGCTGGATCGGCCGCTCCGCCGCTTCCTGGGCGGAGGCTTGCGGCGCCGCCAGCAGCGGCGCCAGTAAGATCGGACCGATGGCGCCGCCGCCGGCGAACAGGCGGCGTACCGACCGGGATAACAGGGTTTCAATCATGTCCGGACTCCAAGGGTTATAGGAAAAACCCTGTCCACGTGGCTGCAGCTTGTGTTTCCTCAGGCATTACACCTGTAGAAATTGACCAGTCAGAAAGAGGATGCAGATCGGACGGGGGCTCCAGCGAACTTTTGCATTGCTGACAACCCCCCACCTGATATTGATCAATGGTCATCCTTGCGCATGAGTTGCTGTCGGTTTGACGCAACCGCTTGCCAATACAAGTGTGTTCATACGACGGAATGGGTTTGGTGCGCTGCGGAATAAAGAGCTTGCCAATCTTCACGGGTTGGCGTTATAGTCGATTTAACTTTTTTCGGATGCCCTCATGCGCCGCGCTGCCTTCTTTACCCGCTATTTTTGGTTTAGCCATTCCGGCCCTCAGGCGGTGGAATAGCGGCAGGTACACGCAACAGCAGACCAGACCGAAGAACCCGAAACCGCCAGAGATGGCGGTTTTTTTATTTGCAGACCACACCAACGGAGTACGCATGCCCCGCACCGACGACTTACGCATCCGCGAAATGAAGGAACTGACGCCGCCCTCGCACCTGATCCGCGAGTTTCCGGTCACCCCGGCGGCCGAGGAAACCGCCAGCGCCGCGCGGGTGGCGCTGCACCGCATCCTGCACGGCCAGGACGACCGCCTGATGGTAGTGATCGGCCCGTGTTCGATCCACGATCCGAAGGCCGCGATGGAGTATGCGCGCCGCCTGGTCGAGCAGCGCCGCCGTTTTGCCGCCGACCTCGAGATCGTGATGCGCGTCTACTTCGAGAAGCCGCGCACCACGGTCGGCTGGAAGGGGATGATCAACGACCCGTACATGGACAACAGCTTCCGCATCAACGATGGCCTGCGCATGGCGCGCGAGCTGCTGCGCGACGTGAACGAAATGGGACTGCCGGCCGGTACCGAATTCCTCGACGTGATCAGCCCGCAGTACATCGCCGATCTGGTGAGCTGGGGCGCCATTGGGGCGCGGACCACCGAGTCGCAGGTGCACCGCGAACTCGCGTCGGGCCTGTCGTGCCCGGTCGGCTTCAAGAACGGCACCGACGGCAACATCAAGATCGCGGTGGAGGCGATCAAGGCGTCCTCGCAGCCGCACCATTTCCTGTCGGTGACCAAGGGCGGGCATTCGGCCATCGTGTCGACCTCGGGCAACGAGGATTGCCACATCATCCTGCGCGGCGGCAAGGCCCCGAACTACGACGCCGCCAGCGTCGACGAGGCCTGCAAGCAGATCGCCGCGCTCGGCCTGGCCTCGCGCCTGATGATCGACGCCTCGCACGCGAACAGCTCGAAGAAGCCGGAAAACCAGGTGCCGGTGTGCGCCGACATCGCGCGCCAGGTGGCGGGCGGCGACGGCCGCATCGTCGGCGTGATGGTGGAGTCGCACCTGGTCGGCGGACGCCAGGACCTGGTGCCGGGCGCGGAGCTGACCTACGGCCAGTCGGTGACCGACGGCTGCATCGACTGGGAAACCAGCGTCGGCGTGCTGGAAGGACTGGCGGCGGCGGTGCGCCAGCGGCGCCTGGCCCAGGAGTAGGGTGGGCACCCCTGTGCCCACGCGGAAGCATGAGCAGACGTAGGCTGTTCCCAGCGCGACGGTAACAGAAATAAAAAAACGGCGGACCGGGAGGTCCGCCGTTTTGCTTTACAGCTTACACAGCTTGCGACCGCCCGATCAGAAGGTCGCGGTCAGGTTCAGGAACACGCGGCGGCCGAACGCATCGTAGACCTGCGGGTAAGTGTTGCCGTTGCCGAACACGGCTGCGACGACGCCGGTGATCGGCGGATCCTTGTCCAGCACGTTGTTGATGCCGGCGCGCAGCGCGAAGTTCTTGTTGATCTGCCAGTTGCCGGCCAGGTCAAGATAGTTGCGCGATGCCAGGGTCTCGTCGGCCGGTTCGAAGTCGGTCGACAGCACCGGGTTGCTGCTGGTGGCGTCCAGCTTGACCGAGTCGATGTGGCGCCAGGTCACGGCCAGTTCCACGCCGCGCCACGGAGTGCTCCAGGTCGCGCGCAGCTTGTGGCGCCATTCCGGCATCGGCGTGCCGCAGGTGGTGCCGTGCAGGCCGGCGCAGTCGTACACGCCCGAGCCCGGGAAGTCTTCCGACAGGAATTCCTTCAGCCAGGTGCCGCTGAAGTTGAAGTCCAGGCCGCCGTAGACGCCGAGCTTCTGGCTGTAGTTGCCGGAGAGGTCGATGCCCTTGGTCGAACGCAGGCCCAGGTTCTGGTTGGTGGCAACCACTTGCGCGGTCGGCAGCGCCCACAGGGTACCGAGGCGGTCACGCGTGATCAGCGAGCAGAACTGCGGATCGCCGGTCTCCAGGCACTGCGCCAGCGTGGTCGAGGCCGGCATGCCGCCGATCACGTCCTTGACCTTCATGTCGAAGGCGTCGATCGTCATGCTCAGGTTGCGCATTGGGGTCAGCACCAGGCCCAGCGTGTAGGAGTCCGAGGTTTCCGGCGCCAGGTTGGCGTTGCCGCCGAACAGGGCGTTGTACTGCTGTGCCGGGCTGTCCTCGATGCGGCCGTACTGCGCAGCCGTCACGCCGGTCAGGGCGCAGGCGGCGGCCGACGCTGCCGGGGTCGGGCCTGCGCACGGGTCGCGCGACATGCCGAACAGGCCGACACCTTGCGGTGTGAACAATTCGACGACGTTGGCGGCACGCGCGGCGCGCTGGTAGGAGAAGCGCAGCTTGGCCATGGCGACCGGCGCCCATTCGATGCCCAGGCCGTACGAATCGGTCTTGTGGCCGGTCGAGTAGTCGGAACGGCGATAGCTGGCGTTCAGGCTGAGCAGGTCGGCGAAGGGCTGCTTCTCCAGCACCGGGATGCGCGTTTCGGCGTAGAAGTCGCGCACGCTGAACTTGCCCGAGACGCCGTGTTCCGGGCCGCCCTGGCCGGCCAGGTCGCCGGTCTCGTAGGCGGTGTCGGTGGCCAGGTCCAGCTTCTCGGTGCGGTGCTCGGCGCCGATGGCGAAGCCCACGCCCTGGGTCGAGGTCGGCAGCTTGATGCCGTATTCGCCCAGGTCGGTCGACAGGTTGATACCTTGCACGCTTTGCGAGGTGCTGCCTTTCTGGAAGCCCGGGGTCTGCAGGTAGGCCAGCGCTTCCGGCGTGACCCCGCCCAGCGACCAGATGTTGTACGGCACGCAGTTCGGGTCGGTGCCGTTGACGACGCTGCGGCAGACCGGATTGCCGTTGGCGTCGGCGACCACGTCGATGGCGCGTGCGCTGCGGCTGATCGAGAAGTCGTTGAAGTAGGTTTCGGAATAGAGCACCTTGCCCATCTGCGCAAAGACGTCGTAGTTCCAGTTGCCGATCTCGCCCTTCAGGCCGATCACGCCGCGGTAGGAGCTGTGACGCTGGTCGTCCTGGCGGCCGCCGCCCTCGACGTTGCGGCGGAAGATGACGGCATCGGCAGTGGTGCCTGGACCGGTCAGCCCCAGCGCGGTGCGCCATGCCTGCGACAGGAAGGGGTTCTCGAAGCGGATCGCGTTCGGGCCCGAGGCGTCGAGGCCGAACAGGCCGGACGGCGCGATCTGGGCCACGGTGTGGTCGTCGTGGAAGCTGCCCTCGGCGTACAGGCGCATCTTGTCGTTGATGTCGTAGCGGGTGAACGAACTGAAGGTGTAGCGTTCCGACGGACGCTGGTAGTAGTTCAGCGGACCGAAGTTGTACTGGTCGGTGGCCGCCACGTACGGACGCACGCCGCCGTTGGCGTCGGCGACGGTAAAGTTTTGTCTGTTGACGAGGAAGCGGCCTGGGTAGCTGGTGCCGGAGCCGCCGCAATTGAAGGTGTTGCCCGAGCTGAAGCCGTCGAGCGAGCAAGCCGAGTAATCGCGTTCGGACTGCAGCAGCGGGTCTTCCTTCTTGTAGCCGAAGAAGACCACGGCATTGCCCTTGCCGTCGGCGAAATTGCCGCCGAGCAGAAGGCTGGCGTCGCTGATCTTGCCGTCGGCGCTCTTGTCGTCCGGCACCGGGTAACCTCGGCGTTTGGCGGCCTGGGCGGCCGGGCCGTCGTTCTGCTGGTGGTTGTAGAAGCTGTGGTTGGCCTCGATCTGGACGCCCTGGAACGAGTCGTTCATGATGAAGTTGACCACGCCGGCCACGGCGTCCGAACCGTAGATGGCGCCGGCGCCGCCGGTGAGCACTTCGACGCGCCTGATCAGCGGCGCCGGGATCTGGTTCAGGTCGGCCGCGGTATTGCGCGGGCTGCCGGCGGGCAGGCGGCGGCCGTTGACCAGCACCAGGGTGCGGTCGGCGCCGAAGTTGCGCAGGTTGACCGTTGCGGTGCCGGTCGAACCGTTCGAGATCGTGCCGCCCTGGTCGGCGAAGACCTGCGGCAGGTTGTTCAGCAGGTTTTCGACGGAACGCACGCCGTCCATCCGGATTTCCTTGGCCGTCACCACGGAAACCGGGCTGACGCTCTCCAGGTTGGCGCTCGGGATGCGCGAACCGGTCACCTCGACGCGCTGCATGCCTTCCGGCGCTGCCGCTGCCGTCGTTTGGGTATCTTGCGCGTGAGCGGAACCCATTGCGACGGCCATGCCGCCCGCAAAAATCAAACGAACCGAACGAGATAAGACTGTTTCAACCATCATTGTGATCTTCCCGGTTAGCCCTGCGCACCACCGAGCGGGGCGGCGCAGTTGTTTCGATAACATTGCCGTTCTTGGTAAAAAAGACGACATCATTTGACGCACGTCAATACAATCATTTGTACAGACAGGTTGTCAATTGGTAAGGGCTTGCGCTGGCGAAAATACAACTGTTGCGCTGTCGCCAATAAAAAAATTTACAAAAAGTTATACGCGTGCTACGCCCTGGAATGGACATGCTTGCCAGAGCCAGAATTTTGCGCAGGCCATCGCCCCGGATTTGCGTTATCGTTACGCCTTTTCGATACGGCCGAGCGGACGGCGAGACCCGCCCGCGGCACTGGAACGCTTGATGGTGGCTTACATTTTTCGGCGGCTGTGGCAGATGCTGCCGACCATGGCGGGCGTGATCGTGCTCGTCTTCGTGCTGTTCAACTGGGTGGGCGGCGACCCGGCTTATTTGCTGGCCGGCAAGATGGCCGACGAGGCGGCGATCGCCAATATTCGCGCCCAGCTCGGCATCGACCAGCCGGTGTACGTCCAGCTGTGGATTTTCCTGAAGCAGATCGTCACCTTCGACTTCGGCAACGCCTGGAGCACGGGGGAGCCGGTGTCGCACATCATCGCCAGCCGGCTCGGGCCCTCGCTCACCGTCCTGGTGCCGCTCACCCTGCTCGAAACCGTATTTGGCATCGCGCTGGCGCTGGCGATCGCCTTCGTGCGCGGCTCGCTCACCGATCGCGCGGTGATGGTGGCTTGCACGGTCGGCATGTCGATTTCGATCCTGGTCTACATCATCGTGTTCCAGTACTTGTTCGCCTACAGGCTCGGCCTGTTTCCGGTACAGGGGTGGGGGAGCAGCCTGGGCGAAAACCTGCTGCGCTATGCGCTGCTTCCCATCATCATCGGGCTGGCGGTGTCGATCGCGCCGACCCTGCGCCTGTACCGCAGCTTCGTACTCGACGAAGTGGGGCAGGACTACGTGCGCACCGCGCGCGCCAAGGGCCTGAAGGAACGCCGCATCGTCTGGGTGCATGTGCTCAGGAACGCTGCCATCCCGATCATCACCCACGTGATGGCGAACCTGCCGGCGCTGCTGATCGGCGCTTTCCTCCTCGAGCGTTTCTTCGGCATTCCGGGCATCGGGCGCGAAGTCATCCTGGCCGTCGAGCGCAGCGATTTTCCGGTCATCAAAGCCATCACCGTCTACGTGGCGGCCGCCACGATGGTGTTCAACCTGCTGGCCGACCTGCTGTACCGCGCGGTCGACCCGCGCGTGCAACTGAAGTGAGGCCGGCCCGATGCGCGATATGAACGACATGGTGTCTCCCGGCCTGTGGGCGCTGGCCTGGCGCCGGCTGCGCGCCGACCGGGTGGCGATGGCCGCCCTCGGCGTGGTCGGCGTGTTCCTGGCGATGCTGGTGCTGTCCTCGGCCGGCCTCCTCGCCGCCGACTGGGAAGAGGAGGTCGCCGTCAACTATGCACCACCGACTTTCGTCGGGGCCGACGCCACAGTCGCCGCGCTGGCAGCTCCGGCGCGTCCGACGCCACCGAACGCCTTCGATCCCCTGGCCGCTGAACTCGAGGCGCTCAAGGCCGAGGTGCGCGCGACGCATCCGCCGCGCGAAAAAGCCCTGACGCTGCCCTTCGGCGCCGACAAATGGGGCCACGACGTGCTCAAGAAAACCATCAAGGGCGGGGAAACCTCGATCGTGGTCGGGCTGGTGGCGGCCTTCGTCGCCGTGGCGCTCGGCACGCTGTTCGGCGCCATTTCGGGCTTCTTTGGGGGCGTCGTCGACGACCTGTTCAACTGGTTCTACAGCATTTTTACGTCGATCCCCTCGATCCTGATGATCCTGACGGTGGCCGCCGTGCTCCAGCAAAAGGGCGTGACCACCATCGTGCTGATCCTGGGTCTGACGGGCTGGACCGGGCCGTACCGCCTGATCCGCGCCGAATACATCAAGCACAAGGCGCGCGAATACGTGATGGCGGCCGATGCGATCGGGGCGTCGAGCTGGCGCAAGATGTTCTCGCACATTTTCCCGAACGTGTCCCACGTGGCGCTGGTGCAGCTGTCGATCCTGGTGGTCGGCTTCATCAAGGCCGAAGTCATCTTGTCCTTCCTCGGTTTCGGGGTGCCGGTCGGGACCGTGTCCTGGGGCAGCATGCTGAACGAGGCGCAGAACGAACTCATTCTCGGCAAGTGGTGGCAGCTCGCCAGCGCCGCCGGTGCGATGGCGCTGCTGGTCACCGCGTTCTCGCTGTTCACGGATGCGCTGCGCGATGCGCTCGATCCGAAGTTGAAATAAGTTGGAATAAGTTGAAATGGGCTGACATGGACCAGGCTATGGATATGGATCGGGACAGGGACATGCTGCTGCGGGTGCGCGACCTGCGCATCTCCTTCCGTGTCGACAAGAAGAATACGGTCGAGGCGATCAAGGGGATTTCCTTCGACGTGCCGAGGAACGCCACCGTGGCCCTGGTGGGGGAATCGGGCAGCGGCAAATCGGTCAGTTCGCTGGCCGTGATGGGGCTGCTGCCCCCGGACACGACGATCGTGCATCCGGGCGCGAGCGTGCGCTTCGACGGCCGCGAGCTGCTGCAGCTGCCGGTGGCCGAGCGCCGTGAACTGTGCGGCAAGGACATCGCCATGATCTTCCAGGAGCCGATGTCCTCGCTCAACCCGGTGTTCACGGTCGGCTTCCAGATCGGCGAAGTGCTGCGCCTACACATGGGCATGAACAAGCGCGCGGCGCGCGCCCGCACGCTGGCGCTGCTGGAGGAGGTCGGCATTCCGGACCCGGCAACCAAGATCGACGCCTACCCGAACCAGATGTCGGGCGGACAGCAGCAGCGCGTCATGATCGCCATGGCCATTGCCTGCGAACCGAAACTGCTGATCGCCGACGAGCCCACCACGGCGCTCGACGTGACCATCCAGAAGCAGATCATGGAACTGATCGCGGCCCTGCAACGCAAGCACCGCATGTCGGTGCTGTTCATCACGCACGACCTGGGCCTGGTGGGCGAGATCGCCGACCGCGTGATCGTGATGCGCCACGGCGAAGTGCGCGAGGAGGGGAGCGGCGAACAAGTGTTCGGCGCCCCGCGCGACCGCTACACGCAAGCGCTGCTGCATTGCCGCCCGAAGCTCGATGCGCGCCCGCTGCGCCTGCCCGTGATCGACGATTTCCTGAAAGGGCAGGGCGCGCCGCAGCTTGTCTTGCCGCAGCGCACGCGCGGCTACGCGGCGGACGACGAGAACGTGCTGGTGGTGAACAACTTGCAAAAGAGCTTCTGGCTGCGCAAAGGGCTGTTCGGCAAGCGCGAGTTCCGCGCCGTGAAGGATGTGTCGTTCACGCTGCCGCGCGGCAAGACCCTGGGCGTGGTCGGGGAATCCGGCTCGGGCAAGACCACGGTCGGCCTGACCCTGCTGCGGCTGCACCGCGCGACCGGCGGCAGCGCCCTGTTCGAAGGGCGCGACCTGT
This sequence comes from Massilia sp., assembly GCA_039649125.1. GTDB lineage: Bacteria > Pseudomonadota > Gammaproteobacteria > Burkholderiales > Burkholderiaceae_D > Telluria. The sequence goes on from JBBWZO010000130.1 coordinate 15,068, forward strand.
TCGCCATGACGGACCGGGAATACGCGGCCTATAAACGCCGCATCCAGATCATTTTCCAGAATCCCTATGCCTCGCTGAATCCGCGGTTTACGGTTGGGCAGATCCTGCTGGAGCCGATGCGCATCCATGGCATTGGCAGCGACGACCGTGAACGCACCAAAACGGTGCATGCCCTGCTCGAGCGGGTGGGGTTGCCGGCCACGGCCTTCGGACGTTATCCGCACGAGTTTTCGGGCGGCCAGCGCCAGCGCATCGCCATTGCGCGCTGCCTCACGATGAAGCCGGAAATCCTCGTCTGCGACGAATCGGTCTCGGCCCTCGACGTGTCGGTGCAGGCCCAGGTGCTGAACCTGCTGCAGGACCTGCAGGACGAGTACAAGATGAGCTACATCTTCATCTCGCACGACCTGTCGGTGGTGCGCTACATCGCCGACCGGGTGATGGTGATGCATCACGGCAGCGTGGTCGAAACGGCCGATTCGGACGAGCTCTACCGCAATCCCCGGCATCCCTACACGCAGAAGTTGCTGGCGGCAATTCCGCGCGGCGCCTAGGTTTCGCATCGTGTCGTTGCCGGGATCGTCTGCGGCGCTGTGCGAACGGTGGACGCGTGGAGTCATTGAAGCTGGGGCTTCAATGACGAGTCCCTCCTACGATCGCGAAGCGTGGCCGCCGCCTCAGAGTTCAAGCACATGTAGGGTGGATCGCGCGGCGAACCGCTCCTGAGTCCACGCGTTTGCGGCGTGTGAATGCCACCTTGTCATCATGCACCGGGATCCGGCGGCAGCCGGAAATGGCATTTTCGGCTACCATGACCGGATGTCCCAGCTCTCGCTCCTGATCCAGAACCACGGCGCCCTGCTCGTTTTCGGCACGGTGCTGCTGGAACAGTTCGGCCTGCCGATTCCCGCGTTTCCGGTGCTCGTGGTGGCGGGCGCGATGGCGATGGAGGGCGGGGCCAGCTGGCAGCTGTGCCTGCTGGCGGTGCTGCTGGCCTGCCTGGTGTGCGATGTGTTCTGGTTCCGGGCCGGTCGCTACTACGGCAAGCGCGTGCTGCGCCTGCTGTGCCGGATTTCCCTGTCGCCCGACTCCTGCGTCAACCAGACCGAAGACCGCTTCCGCCGTTACGGCGCCAAGTCGCTGCTGGTGTCGAAATTCATTCCCGGTTTTAATACGATCGCCGCGCCGATGTCGGGTGCGCTCGGCACCCCGGCGCGCGCCTTCCTCGGCTATGCAGGCACGGGTGCCCTGTTGTGGGGCGGCACCGGGATTGCGGTGGGCGCCATCTTTCACGACAGCGTCGACCGGGTGCTGGCCTCGCTGGAAACCCTGGGCAGCACGGCCCTGATGGTGCTGGCGGTGCTGCTGGCGCTGTTCGTCCTCTTTAAGTATGTCGAGCGGCGGCGTCATCGTGCCGCCCTGGGCGTGCCGCGCATCGCGATGCCCGAACTGTGGGCGCTGATCGATGGCGGCCACGATCCGCTCGTCATCGATGCCCGCAGCGTGACGGCGCAGGCGCTGGAGGCGGCCATTCCGGGCGCGCTGCTGTACAGCGAATGCGAGCCCGGCCAGTTGATGGCCGGGCTCGACAAGGATCGGCACATCGTCATCTATTGTTCCTGCCCGGACGACGTGACCGCCGCACAGGTGGCAAAGGAATTCCTGGCCAACGGCTTTCACCGCGCACGGCCTTTGCAGGGTGGGCTCGACGCCTGGAACGCGCACCATGCGGACGGGGCGAACACGCCCGCGCACGCCGTGCATTGCTGAGATACGTAGTCGTACTACTTGAAGATGAGGCGTATCGGCAGCATGAGGCCGCAGTTGCTGTACCTAAACTACAAAATCTTCTTGTAAGTCCGCAAAGAAATCCAGTAAGCTTGGACCTCCCCAGCCACGTGTCCTGCAATGACTGCTTCTTTGCCTGTAACCATCGCGTCCTCCACCGGCTCCTTTGCCGCTCCGCGCCTGCTGGCCGATATCGGCGGCACGAACGCGCGCTTTGCGCTCGAGCTGACGCCGGGGTGCTTCGAGCAGGTGCAGGTACTGGGCTGTGGCGAACATCCGACACTGGCCGATGCGATCCGCCTCTACCTGGCCTCGCCGGCGGTCACCGCCGCGGGACAGGTGCGGCACGCGGCCATCGCCATCGCCAATCCGGTCGACGGCGACCGGGTCCGCATGACGAACCATCACTGGCAGTTCTCGATCGAGGCGCTGCGCCAGGAACTCGGTTTCGAGACGCTGCTCGTAGTCAACGATTTCTATGCGCTGGCGCGCTCGCTGCCGCATCTGCATGACGGCGACAAGGTCCAGGTCGGCGGCGGCACCCCGCGTGCCGGCGCGCCGCTCGGCCTGCTCGGCGCGGGCACCGGCCTGGGCGTGTCGGGCCTGATTCCGTCCGGAACCAGCTGGACCGCTTTGTCCAGCGAAGGCGGCCACGTGACTTTTTCGCCGGCCAACGAGCTCGAAGTCGCCATCCTGCAATACGCCTGGCGCGAGTTGCCGCATGTGTCGGCCGAGCGCTTCCTGTCCGGCGCGGGCGTCGAGCTGATCCACCGCGCTCTGGCGCATATCGAGGGGCGTGCGCCGGAAGCCGTGCCGGCGCCGGAGATTTCGCGCCGCGCGCTGGCCGGCGAATGTGCCCTGTCGACCCAGGTACTGGACGTCTTTTGCGGCATGCTCGGCACCGTGGCCGGCAACCTGGCGGTGACGCTGGGCGCGCAGGGCGGGGTGTACATCGGCGGCGGCATCGTCCCGCGCCTGGGCGAGCGTTTCGCCGGCTCGCCGTTCCGTCAGCGCTTCGAGCAGAAGGGCCGGTTCCATTCCTACCTGGCTGCGGTGCCCACCTATGTGATCACGGCCGAGTATCCGGCTTTCCTTGGCGTGTCGGCCATTTTGTCGGGAAAGCTGTCGGCTTGAATCCACCGGCGAGGTGTACCCCCTTGCGCAAATGGCCGTTCCTGTGTTTTATCGGTTACAATGGCCCCCAGTTGGAAGAAACGATGTCGATTGCCGTCATGGTGCGCCCCCGAGCCACGCCTCACAGCAGCATGACGAGCCCGCGTTTCGCTTGAAAATCACCAATCGGCAGCCCGCCTGAACCGCAGGTCGCCCTATGGCCGGGTCCTGTCCCGCCATCGTATTCCACCCGTCGCGTCCAAGCGCGGGTCACGGATTCCTGTCAACGAGCAGCAACCGCGCGAGCAGCAACGCAAGCCGCGAGCGCACAGCAAGCGGAGAGCCACATCCGTGCGCGACGGCCGCGGGAGTGCGCCAGGCCGGAAGCCCTGGGCGCGCTGCGCCATGGTGCATCGTTGAACGGTATTTGTTTGATATTGATCTTAGCGCGAGCCTGACGACATCGAGAATGAAGACTGATGAGGCCAAGCGGGTCCTCGAGACCGCCTTGCTATGCGCGCGCGAGCCGATGTCGCTGCACGGCATGAAGAAGCTGTTTGCCGACGTCGACGCGGGCGGGCGCCAGATCGGCCCGGGCGTCGGGACCGACACCATCAAGCTGCTGCTCGAAGAATTGCGCCACGACTGGAAAGACCGCGGCATCGAAATCGTCAGCCTGGCGTCGGGCTGGCGCTTCCAGAGCCGGCCGGAAATGAAGCCTTACCTGGACCGCATCACGCCCGAGAAGCCGCCGAAGTATTCGCGTGCCACGCTCGAGACGCTGGCGATCATAGCCTACCGGCAGCCGGTGACGCGTGGCGATATCGAGGAGATTCGCGGGGTCGCGGTGAACTCGCAGACCATCAAGATGCTCGAAGACCGTGGCTGGATCGATGTCGTCGGGCACCGTGAAGTCGTCGGGCGGCCGGCCCTGCTGGGCACGACGAAGCAGTTCCTCGATGACCTGGGGCTGGCCTCGCTGGGGCAGTTGCCGCCCCTGGAAAGCATTGCCGACGCCCAGGACGGGCGCAGCCTGGAGGCGCTGGAAGCGGCGCTGCAACAGAATTTTGACAAGGCGGATGCAAGCGCAGCCGCCGGCGACGAACAAATTACTTCACCCGTTGAAGTCCCGATTCATGACCTGCACCCGGCCTCAGGCGCGGTACCCGGTCAGCACAACAACGAAACGAATGATGAATCCAACTGACACCACCGAGACCACTCCCGCCGAGGCGGGCAAGGACGAAGCGGCCAAGCCGAAGCGCCGCACCCGGGCAGCCGCCAAGGCCGCCCCGGCCGATGCTGCAAGCGAGGCCCAGCCAGTCGCCAAGCCGAAGCGCCGCACCAAGGCTGCTGCCGCCGGCGCCGGCGAAGCGCCGCAGGCCGAGCCAGCCGTAGCCGCCGCACCTGCCGAAGCCGCGTCCACTGAAGCTGCGCCTGCTCCGAAGCCGCGCAAGCCGCGTGCAGCGAAGGCCAAGCCCGCCGAAGCGCCGGCCCAGGCTGCCGCCGAGCCCGCGCCAGCCGAGGCAGCCCCGGCCGCAGCGGCGACGCCTGCGTCCCAGGCCGAGGCGCCGCGCCAGGAGGGAGCGGGCGGCAAGCCGCGCGGTCCGCGCCAGATGCGCGAACAGCGCGCCGTGCGCGAAGCGCGCCAGCCGGCGCCGGCCGCGGTGCCGGCAGAAGCGGCCGAGGCCGCGGCAGGCCAGGCTCAGGCAGGCCAGGCTCAGGCTCAGCCACAGGGCGAGGCGCGCCGCGAAGGCCGCCAGGCCAAGGGCAAGGGCCGCAACCAGAAGGGTGGCCAGCAGGGCAACCGCGGCCAGCAGGCGCAACAGGGCCAGCAGCAGAGCCCGCAGCAGGGCAACAAGGCGGGCAAGCAGAACGGCCGCCAGCAGAAGCCGGGCAAGGCGAACGAGGCCGACGCCGTGTTCTCCTTCGTCACCTCGGATGCGTTCGATGCCAACGACGGCGGCCGTGGCCAGCAGTCGAAGCCGGTGCGCCGCGACCTGACCGCCGACGACGACGCGCCGAAGCTGCACAAGGTGCTGGCCGAAGCCGGCCTCGGCTCGCGCCGCGACATGGAAGACCTGATCGTCGCCGGCCGCGTGTCGGTGAACGGCGAGCCGGCCCACATCGGCCAGCGTATCCTGCCGACCGATGCCGTGCGCATCAACGGTAAATTAATCCAGCGCCGCGTCAGCTCCAAGCCGCCGCGCGTGCTCGTGTACCACAAGCCGGCCGGCGAAATCGTCAGCCACGATGATCCGGAAGGCCGCCCGTCGGTGTTCGACCGCCTGCCGACCATGAAGGCCGGCAAGTGGCTGGCCGTCGGCCGCCTCGACTTCAACACCGAAGGCCTACTGCTGTTCACCACCTCCGGCGACCTGGCGAACCGCCTGATGCACCCGCGCTACAACATCGACCGCGAATACGCCGTGCGCACGCTGGGCGAGCTGGAAGAGGGCATGCGCCAGAAGCTGCTGTCCGGCGTCGAGCTCGAGGACGGCATGGCGAACTTCACCAAGATCGTCGACGGCGGCGGCGAAGGCATCAACAAGTGGTACCGCGTGGTGATCGGCGAAGGCCGCAACCGCGAAGTGCGCCGCATGTTCGAGGCGGTCGGTCTGACCGTCTCGCGCCTGATCCGTACCCGCTACGGCGCGATGACGCTGCCTTCGGGCCTGAAGCGCGGCCGCTGGGAAGAGCTGGAAGAGAACGACGTGCGCAACTTCATGGCGGCCTTCGGCATCGAGAAGAAGGGCGCTGCCGGCCAGGGTGGCGGCAAGGGCGGCAGCAAGGGCCAGCAGCCCGATCCGCGCCGCGCCGACGGCAACCGCATCGACCGTGCCGACGCGAATCGCAACGTCGATCCGTTCGGTCCGCCGGTGCCGCGCGTCGGTGCGCCGCAGCGCCCGGGTTCGGCCCCGGTCGGCCGTGGACCGGCCGGCGGTGGTGGTAAAGGTCGCGGCGGGAACGCCGGCGCCTACGGCTCGGGTCGCCCGGGCAGCGGCGGCAGCAGCCGTCCGCGCCAGCCGGATCCGCTGCAGACCACCTTCGGCTTTGCCGGCACCGGTGGCGGCGGCCGCCGTGGCGGGCAGGGGCCGCGCGGGTCGGAGCACGGATTGCCGCGCCGCGGGCGTCGGGGCTGAAGCGCCGGTTGTGTAGCGTGCGCATTTGTGCGCACGCGGTCTCACCGTTTGCGTGATGGCGCTCTGCGTTCATGTGTCGTCGAGGGGGGGGGGGGCGTCTGCAACGCTGTTCAGGTCGCGTAAACGCGCGGACTCGGGAGTCCACCCTACGTGTACCTGAACTTTGAGGTGGCGGCCGCATGCCACGCTCGTAGGGTGGAGTCCTGACTCCACGCGTTTCGCAGCTTGAACTTTGGCACCATGTCCTCATTTGGGTGGCCTGGCAACGGCAAAGGGGTGAAAGCTGGCCTCCATGGCCTGTCGTGCTCCCGCCAAGCCCCGTTTCTGCTTTGATAACGTGCGCGCCCGTTGTTTGCTTGCTCATAAAATGGTATGTCGATTGCAGCACGCCCACGAATACGTTATAATCTGCAGCCTAATCGAAGTTCTTCCCGAGTATTAATTTGGTGCAAGTGCTTTCATCTGGTTGGGTTGTGAATACAAAAAGATGGGCAGATGCCCATTTTTTTTTTGGTAAATCGTTTTAACGCCCTGGAGAAGTGTCGTGCAGCAGTTTGATTTGATCGCCAAGACAGTCGGTGGCCTGGGCTACGAGCTCGTTGATGTTGAACGGGGCGAGCGCGGGGTCCTGCGTGTGTTTATCGATTTTCCGGCTGCCGTCGCGGACGAGAAGGGGCCGATCACGGTCGAGGATTGCGCAACGGTGAGCCACCAGTTGTCGCACGTGTTGACCGTGGAGAACGTCGATTACGAGCGTCTCGAGATTTCGTCGCCCGGGCTGGATCGCCCGGTGCGCACCCTGGCCGATTTCGAGCGCTTCGCCGGCCACGAATGCACGGTGAAGCTGCGCGTCGCCATGCCGGGTACCGCGAACCGGAAAACCTATACGGGGATCCTGGTCGCGCCGGAAGGCGACAAGATCGGTCTGGAATTTGAAGGTAAAGATGGGCCGGCGTTGTTGGAATTTACGCTGGCCGAATTGGATAAGGCACGTCTAGTGCCACAGGTGGATTTTAGGAGTCGCAAAGCATGAGTCGCGAAATTTTGTTACTGGTTGATGCGCTTGCGCGCGAAAAAAACGTCGATAAGGAAGTGGTCTTCGGGGCGCTCGAGTTCGCCCTGGCCCAGGCCACGAAAAAACGCTATGAAGGCGAGGTCGACATTCGCGTGAGCATCGATCGCGACAATGGCGAATTCGAAACGTTCCGCCGCTGGCACGTCGTGCCTGACGAAGCCGGCCTGCAACTGCCGGACCAGGAAATCCTGCATTTCGAAGCAAAAGAGCAGATCCCCGACATCGAAGTCGACGAATACATCGAAGAACCAGTGGAATCGGTCGAGTTCGGCCGCCGTTTTGCCCAGGATACCAAGCAGGTCGTGCTGCAGCGCGTGCGCGATGCCGAGCGGGAACAGATCCTGCAGGACTTCCTCGAGCGCGGCGACTCGCTCGTGACCGGCACCATCAAGCGCATGGAGCGCGGCGATGCCATTGTCGAGTCGGGCAAGATCGAAGCGCGCCTGCCGCGCGACCAGATGATCCCGAAGGAAAACCTGCGCATCGGCGACCGCGTCCGTGCCTACATCCTGCGCGTGGACCGCAACATGCGCGGCCCGCAGGTGATCCTGTCGCGCACCGCGCCGGAATTCATCATGAAGCTGTTTGAACTCGAAGTACCCGAGATCGAGCAGGGCCTGCTGGAAATCAAATCGGCGGCGCGTGACGCCGGCGTGCGCGCCAAGATCGCTGTCTTCACCAACGACAAGCGCATCGACCCGATCGGTACCTGCGTCGGCATGCGCGGTTCGCGCGTGCAGGCCGTGACCGGCGAACTCGGCGGCGAGCGCGTCGACATCGTGCTGTGGTCGGACGATCCGGCCCAGTTCGTCATCGGCGCCCTGGCCCCGGCCAACGTGTCGTCGATCATGGTCGACGAAGAGAAGCACGCGATGGACGTGGTGGTCGACGAAGAAAACCTGGCGATCGCGATCGGCCGTTCGGGCCAGAACGTGCGCCTGGCGTCGGAGCTGACCGGCTGGAAGATCAACATCATGACGGCCGAGGAATCGGCCGACAAGGTGGCCCAGGAAACAGCCGCGATCCGCGCGCTGTTCATGGAAAAACTGGACGTCGACCAGGAAGTGGCCGACATCCTGGTGGACGAGGGCTTCTCGAGCCTTGAAGAAATCGCTTACGTCCCTATTTCCGAAATGCTGGAAATCGAGTCGT
>JBBWZO010000194.1:0-6786 GCA_039649125.1 Massilia sp.
TCGCCCGCCTGCGCGACCGCGAAATGGTGCAGAAACTGTTCGCCGAACTCGGCCCACGTTACGCCAACCGTAACGGCGGCTACCTGCGCATCCTGAAAATGGGTTTCCGCGTGGGCGACAACGCGCCGATGGCGTACGTCGAACTGCTGGACCGTCCGGAAGTGACCTCGGCTGAAGAAGCACCGACCGCCGAGTAATCGCCCCGTGCGACAAGAAAAACCAGGCCCCGCGCCTGGTTTTTTTTCGCCTGCTTTTCGCCTGGGCAGCGCCGAATGCATCAGCGGGTGCGATCTTACCCATCGGCGGCCAGGCGGTGTACCATTTCCGTTGCGTCGTCCATTTCGAAGGAAATCATGCCCAGTTTTCTGTCCCGCGCGCAGGCACGCCTGATCGCCGCCCTGTTGCTGCCGCTTTTGTTCGTGTGCGTGTTCGCGTCCCTGGCGGCCGCGCCCGTGCGCGCCGCCGAGGAGTTCCTCGACCCGTCGCTCGCGTTCCGCCTCACCGCCCGCATGGAGGGAGACAGCACGGCGGTCGTCACCTACGCGATCGCGGACGGCTACTACATGTACCGCGAGCGCTTCAAGTTCACGGCAAGCGGCGCGAAACTGGGCGAGCCGCAGATCCCGCCGGGGAAGGTGAAGTACGACCAGACCTTCGAGAAGGATGTCGAGACCTATAAAGGCTCGGTGACGATCCGCATCCCGGTGGAGGGAACTGGGCCGTTTACGCTCGTTGCCACCAGCCAGGGCTGCGCCGATGCCGGCCTGTGCTATCCGCCGCAGGAAGCCAGCATTCGGCTGGCGGCAGGCGGCGCCGCGCCCCAGGCCAGCATCCCGATCGGTGCGAACGCGCTGCCGTCGTCGTCGGCTATCCTGTCGTCGGCCCCGCTCAGCGAAGCAGCGCCGCCGGCGGGCGTCTCGCGTGCGCCCGGCGCCACCGCGAGCGCAGCCGGGCAGGAAACCACGCCACCGGCGGCGCAGGCCCCCCAAGCGCCCTCGCAGGCGGCCGGTACGGCTGCAAGCGCCGACACCCCATCCGACCTGACCACCATCGGCGCCGTGCTGGAAGGCGGGCGCCTGCTGGCCATCGTGCCCGCCTTCGCACTGCTCGGCCTCGGCCTGGCATTCACCCCCTGCGTGCTGCCGATGGTGCCGATCCTCTCGTCCATCATCGTGGGCGAGGGCGGCAAAGTGAAGCGTTCGCGCGGCCTGCTGTTGTCGCTCACTTATTCGCTCGGTATGGCAATCGTGTACACGGTGCTCGGGGTGGCGGCCGGACTGCTCGGCGAGGGCCTCGCCGCGGCCCTGCAGAACCCATGGGTGCTGGGCGCCTTCGCCGTCCTGATCGTCGCGATGGCGATGTCGATGTTCGGCTTTTATGAGCTGCAGGTGCCGGCGGCATGGCAGACGAAACTGGCCGGCGTGTCGGGCCGCCAGGCCTCCGGCAAGCTGGCGGGCGTGTTCGCGATGGGCGCGATCTCGGCCCTGATCGTCGGCCCCTGCGTGGCCGCGCCGCTGGCCGGCGCCCTGGTCTACATCAGCCAGACGCGCGACGTCCTGGTCGGCGGCGCCGCACTGTTTTCGATGGCGATCGGGATGAGCATCCCGCTGCTGCTGGTAGGCGTGTCGGCCGGTTCCCTGCTGCCGCGCGCAGGCGCCTGGATGGACTCCGTCAAACGCTTCTTCGGCGTGCTGATGCTGGCCATGGCCTTGTGGCTGGTGTCGCCGGTGCTCCCTGCCGCACTGCAGATGGTGCTGTGGGCGGCGCTGCTGCTCGGCTATGGGGCCTGGCTGCTGAGCCGGCGCGGGCACTGGGCCGGCATGGCCGCCGGCGCGGCCTTCGGCGTGCTCGGGGCGATGCAGCTGGTCGGCGTCGCCAGCGGCGGGCGCGACGCACTGGCGCCGCTGGCGCACCTGACGGGCACGCAGCAGCACGGACTGACTTTCAAGCGGGTCAAGACCGTGGACGAGCTCGACGCCGTGCTGGCCGCGAACCGGGGCAAGACGACGATGCTCGACTTTTATGCCGACTGGTGCGTCTCGTGCAAGGAGATGGAAAAGCTGACCTTCATCGACCCGGCTGTCCAGGCCAGGCTGGCCGATACCTTGCTGCTACAGGTCGATGTGACGGCGAATGACGCCGCCGACAAGGCCATGCTGAAGCGTTTCGGCTTGTTCGGCCCGCCGGGCATCATTTTCTTCGATGCCGAGGGCCGCGAGATCCCGGACAGCCGCGTCATCGGATACCAGAACGCCGACAAATTCCTCGTGTCGCTGTCGCGGCTGGACTGAGCGGCGGGCGGGTTCGGGGCGGCAACGGGACGGGGAATCCCGCCCCGGCAGGGCTCCGTAAGTCTTCAGAAGCCCGGGCGGATCATTGCGCTGTTGCCGCGGCCGGCGTAATCCGAACGCTGCACGATCGACGCGCTCAGGTGGCTGCCGGATTGCAGGATCGCCGCCTCGCCACTGCCCATTTGCTGCACCGAAGCCATGTTGCCGCTGCCGGACTGGAAGACGTCGGCGAATTCCTGGCCGCCCCAGCCTTGCTGCCAGATCTCCGCCCGGCTCCTTGTGCTTGTTGGTAGCCTGCGCCGCGTTCAGGAAGCCGCTCGCATTGAGCGCGCTGCCGCCAAAGGCCGGGTTCCTGGGCACATACACCAGTTCGGTCGCGGTCGCGGTCGCGCCGCCGCCGCTTGCCAGGCACAGCGCGGCAGGCGCCCAGCCGGGAGCGCTCCTTGGCAACGATCAATGTCGGCGCCCGTTGAAGAATCAACGCAATAAAAAAGGGAGGCCGAAGCCTCCCTTGTTGCATGCATGCCGCGTACATGCGCTCAAACGACGCATGCATAAACGGTTTAGTCCATAAACCGATCAGCTTTGCAGGGCGCCGCCGCCATGACGCCCGCCGTGGGGGCCGCGGTGCTTGCCGCCGAAGCGCATGGCCTTGCTGTCGAGCACCTGCTTCTGCCCCGGCGTGAGCACGGCGTACAGGTTGTTCAGCGCAGTCAGGCGGGCCTCCATGCGTGCCGTGCGCTGCTTCTGGCGCTCGATCTGCTGCTGCAGGCGCTGCGGTGCGGGCAGGGCGGCCAGGCTGGCGTGCCCGGCGCCGCCGCGTGCCTCAGGGCGCCCGGCCGGCTTGCCGGCGGCGAGGAAGGCAGCAAACGCGGGTTCCTGCTGCGGGGTGAGCTTCAGCTCGGCGCGCAGCTTGGCGATGCGCTGCGCCTGGCGCTCGGCCCGTTTCGCCTGGCGTTCGGCCTTGTGCGCCGCGCGCTGCTCGGCGCTGACGGCTTGGCCGTGGCGGCCTTCGGCCGGCTGGGCGGCTGGCGCAGCGGTCTGGGCAATGGCGGCGCCGGCAAAGCCGACGGCGGCGAGGGCAACCAGAATATTCTTGCGAAGGGTGTTCATTTCAGATCCTTTTGGGTGTGTGAGTCAGTCGGTTGTGCATGTGAACTGCTCTCTGCACAGGACCTATCTTCGCCAAAAACTGTAACCCCAGCGTGTCCCCTGTCACGCACTTTGTATCAATATGTTTCCTCCCTGAATCCATATACATACCGATACAAAAACGCTGCGCACTGTGTATGTAAGCAGGGATAATTGCGGTCATGGACAATCCCTCTACTATCCTCATCGTCGACGACGACCGCGACATCCGCCAGTTGCTGGCCGATTACCTCGAGTCGAACGGCTACCGCGCGCTGGCGGCCGGCGACGGCAACGCGATGTGGAAGATCCTCGACGAATCGCGCCCCGACCTGATCGTGCTCGACCTGAACCTGCCGGGCGACGACGGCCTGACCCTGTGCCGCAAACTGCGCGCCACCTCCAGCCTGCCGGTCATCATGCTGACCGCGCGCAACGAGCCGCTCGACCGCATCCTCGGCCTGGAGATGGGCGCCGACGACTACCTGCCGAAACCCTTCGAGCCGCGCGAACTGCTGGCGCGCATCCGCAGCGTGCTGCGCCGCTCGCATGCGATGCCGTCCAACGCGCCCGCCGAAAACGTGCAGCAAATGCGCTTTTCCGGCTGGACGCTCGACCTCACCGCGCGCCACCTGGTCAACCCGGACGGCCTGGTGATCATGCTCTCGGGCGCCGAGTTCCGCCTGCTGCGCGTGTTCCTCGAGCACCCGAATCGCGTGCTTAACCGCGACCAGCTGCTGAACCTGACGCAAGGCCGCGACGCCGACCCGTTCGACCGTTCGATCGACATCCAGATCAGCCGCCTGCGCCAGAAGCTGGGCGAGGATGCGCGCATGCCGCAAATCATCAAGACCGTGCGCAACGGCGGCTATGTGCTGGCCGGCCAGGTGACGGTGGAGCCGACCACGTGAAAGCCTTCCTCGGCTCGATGACGGGCCGTGTCTTCTTTACCCTCCTGCTCGGTATCCTGGTTTCGGCGGCGCTGACCCAATGGCTGGCCGACACCGAACGCCAGCGCGTGTTCGAACGCCAGCGCGACCAGACCCTGATCGAGCGCGCCGAGCAGATCATCCTGGCCACCGAGATCGTGCCGGATCCCGCGCGCCGCGCCTATCTGACCGTGGCCAACCGCCCCGGCCTGCAGCTCGAAGTCGGGGCGCCGCATGCGGCCGCGCCGGCCACCTCGGCCTTCGCCAAGACCCTGTCCGAGCGCCTCGGCAAGGATTACGTGATCACCTCGGCAACGCGGCGCCCGGAAGCCTGTGCGCACCCGCCGCGCATGCCGATCCTGTACGGCCTGCTCAGCGCCGAATGGCGCGGCGCCTGCGAAAACCTGAACGTGCGCCTGCGCGACGGCGGGCAGCTGCACCTGTCCGTGCTGCCGCCGCGCACCCTGGTGGCGATGGAGACCGACTATCGCGCAGTCCTCGCCCTGTTCTTCCTGAGTATCGCCGTCCTCGCCTACCTGGTGGCGCGCATGAGCACGCGACCCCTGAAGCAGCTGGCGCAGGCCGCACAGGATCTCGGCAACGACATCAACCGCGCGCCGCTCGACCTGACCGGGGCGAGCGAGATCCGCCAGGCCAGCGCCGCCTTCAACGCGATGCAGGCGCGCATCCGCCAGTACATCTTCCAGCGCACGCAAATGCTGGCCGCCATCACCCACGACCTGCAGACGCCGCTCACGCGCATGCGCCTGCGCCTGGAAAAAGTGTCGGACAACGAACTCCAGGAACGCCTGATCGGCGACCTGTCGGCAATGCAGGCGATGGTGCGCGAAGGCCTCGACCTCGCGCGCAGCATGGACACCACCGAGAGCATGCAGATGCTCGACCTCGATTCGCTGCTGGACTCGGTATGCGACGACGCCGCCGACGCCAGCCAGCCGGTTTCTCTGTCCGGCCGCTCCGGCATGAAGCTGCTGGGCCGCCCGCTGGACCTGCGGCGCTGCCTCGGCAACCTGATCGACAACGCCGTCAAGTACGGCCACAGCGCGCAGGTGAGCGTGGACCGGGTCAATGGCGCGGCGCGCATCCGCGTGCGCGACAACGGCCCCGGCATTCCGCATGCGGAACTGGGGCGGGTGTTCGACCCGTTCTATCGCGTCGAGACCTCGCGTTCGCGCGAATCGGGCGGCACCGGCCTGGGCCTGACCATCGCCCGCAACATCGCCGAACAGCACGGCGGCAGCATCACCCTGGGCAACCATCCGGATGGCGGCCTGGAAGTGACGCTGATGCTGCCGGAGTACTACCCCGGCAAATAGCGCCGGTATGGGTAAGAGCGCTCTAAAGGGTGACATATGCGCCTGTCACATTAACTTGATAGCATCGCACTTCTATTTTGACTGATAAAGCCGTCGGCACGCGCGGTAAGGGACTTGAATGAAAAAGAATACGCTAGCAGTGATCGCCATCGTCGTTGCCGCCGGTGCGGCCGGCACCTGGTACATGAACCGGGATGCCCAGGCCGGGGCCGAAGGCGGGCAGGGCGGCCGGGGAGCATCCGGCGGGCCTGGCGGCCAGATGCCGCCTACTACGGTGAACGTGGTCACGCCGCAGCGCCAGGACGTCGGCGTCGACGTGGCCGCCAACGGTACCGTGACGCCGCAGCGCACGGTCGACCTGCGTCCGCAGACCACCAGCACGATTCGTCAGGTGCACATCAAGGAAGGCCAGTTCGTGAAGGCCGGCCAGCTGATGTTCTCGCTCGACGACCGCAGCGACCGCGCCAGCGTGGCCCAGGCCCAGGCCGAGGTGCAGCGCGGCCGCGCCACCCTGGCCGACCTCGAGCGCCAGTACAAGCGCAGCCAGGAACTGGTTGCCCAAAAATTCCTTGCTCAGAGCGCCGTCGATACCCTGCGCAGCCAGGTCGACGCCGCACGCGCCGCGCTGGCGGCGAGCACGGCCGCCGTGCGCGCCAGCGAAGTGAACGCCAGCTATACCTCGATCCGCGCGCCGATGTCGGGCCGTGTGGGCGCCATCAACGTCTATCCGGGCTCGCTGGTGCAACCGTCGACCTCGCTGACCACCGTCACCCAGCTCGACCCGATCGATGTCGCCTTCACGCTGCCGGAATCGAGCCTCGGCTCGCTGCTGGCCGCGCAGCGGGCGGGCAAGGTGGCCGTCGAAGCGAGCACCGGCGTGGCCGACGCCAAGCCGGTGGTCGGCGAATTGTCGTTCGTCGACAACACGGTCGATCCGACCAGCGGCACCATCCGCGTCAAGGCGCAGTTCGGCAACGCCGACGGCCTGCTGTGGCCAGGACAATACGTCAACACCCGCGTCACCGTGCGCACGATCAAGGATGCGGTGGTGATTCCGCAAAATGCGATTATCATCAACGCCCAGGGCACCTTCGTCTA
>JBBWZO010000292.1:0-4196 GCA_039649125.1 Massilia sp.
GCCGCGCCCATGCCGCGCTCGGGCATGCCGTGCGGACAGCCGAAATTGAGTTCGATGCCGTCGGCGCCGGTCGCTTCCACCAGCGGCAGGATCGCCGCCCACGGCGCTTCTTCGCAGGGCAGCATCAGCGAGACGATCAGCGCCCGGTCCGGCCAGGCCTTTTTCACCGCCGTGATTTCGCGCAGGTTGATGTCCAGGCTGCGGTCGGTGATCAGCTCGATGTTGTTGAAGCCGATGACTTCGCGGTTCTTGCCGTAGTGGGCCGAATAGCGCGACGACACGTTCACCGCCGGCGGGTCTTCGCCCAGCGTCTTCCACACCACGCCGCCCCAGCCGGCCTCGAAGGCGCGCACCACGTTATACGCCTTGTCGGTCGGCGGCGCCGAGGCCAGCCAGAACGGGTTCGGGGACTTGATCCCGCAAAAATCGATGCTCAGGTCGGCCATGCTGCCTCCGCTGCAAAGTCGTTGTGGATGGCCAGTGCGGCCAGTTTGCCGTGCTGGACGGCCTGCACCGTCAGGTCCTGGCCGGGCGCGACGCAGTCGCCGCCGGCGTAGATGCCCGGCACCTTCGTGCGCAAAGCGGCGTCGACGGCGATCCGCTCGCCGCCCTGCCACAGGCCACGGGCAAGGTCGTCGGCCGCCGGCGGGGCTTCCATCGCCTGGCCGATGGCCTTGAACACGGCGTCGGCGGCGATGTCGATCAGGGCGCCGGTACGGGCCAGGCGACCGTCATCCATGCGGGTTTCCTCGAAACGCATGCCGGCCACGCGGCCGGTATCGTCCAACAGCACTTCCAGCGGCGCGGCCCAGGTGCGGATGCGCACGCCATTCAGTTTCGCGATCTCGATCTCGTGGCCGGTTGCGCTCATGGCGTCAAGGCCGCGCCGGTAGACCAGGGTAACCTCGTCGGCCCCCAGGCGCCGGATCTGCACCGCCATGTCGACCGCGGTATTACCAGCCCCGATGACGACGGCACGCCGCGGCACCGGCAGAGCCGAGAGGTCGCCTGCCTGGCGCAGCGCGGCAATGTAGTCGGTGGCGGCCATCAGGCCCGGTGCGTCCTCGCCGACCAGGCCGAGACGGCGGCTGGCGTTTAGGCCCGGGCCGAGGAAGACCGCGTCGAAACGCGCGTGCAGGTCGGACAGCTGCAGGTGCTCGCCCAGCGCCTGGCCGTACTGGATGTCGATGCCGCCGATCGACAGCAGGAAGTCGACTTCCTGCTGCGCGAATTCCCCCGGCAGCTTGTATTTGGCGATGCCGTATTCGTTCAGGCCGCCGGCTTTCGGCCTGGCCTCGAACACGACCACGTCGTGGCCGAGCATCGCCAGGCGGTGCGCGCACGACAGGCCGGCCGGGCCGGCGCCGACCACGGCCACCGTCTTGCCGGTGGCGGGCGCGCGTGTGAACGGGTGGCCGGCAAAGCGCGCGTTGTCGATCGCATGCCGCTGCAGCAGGCCGATCTTGACGGGCGCGCGTTCGGCGTCGTTGTTGCGCACGCAGGCGTCCTCGCACAGGATCTCGGTCGGGCAGACGCGCGCGCAGCTGCCCCCGAAAATGTTCTGTTTCAGGATGCCGACCGCGGCGCCGTTGATGTTCTGGTCGTGGATGTTGCGGATGAAGCTGGCCACGTCGATGCCGGTCGGGCAGGCACGCATGCAGGGAGCGTCGTAACAGTAGAGGCAGCGCGCCGCTTCGATGGCCGCCTGCCTGCTTGTGAGCGGCGGTGCCAGGTCCGTGAACTGCGCCGCGAGCGTACCATGCGACTCGGCTGCCGGCGGCAGGTGCTGGAGAGACTCGATCATGTGCATCCCTTGTTTTTGTTGAAATGCTGGTACGAGACTGCTGGTGCTGGCTGGTGCTGCTTTTCGTAGGGTGGACTCGTCCTTGAAGCCCCCGGCGTCAAGGACTCCACGCGGCGATACGTACAATTCGATTTGTCGTACGCGTGGTCTTGCCGCGCCTATCGACTCGTGAATGGGAGATTCGTCCACTCTACGGTTCTGCTCATTACGTTATTAGCTTCTCCTCGATGCCGCTGACACCTTGCGAATAAATTGCTTCTGCACGCGTCACCACTGTGCATGCGTCCGCGTGGAGTCATTGAAGCCGGGGGCTTCAATGACGAGTCCACCCTACGTCTGCGTCAATGCAAACGATGCGGTTTCTGTCACTTCATCTGCGGGAACGCGAACTCCACGCCGGCACTGGCCGTATTCGGCCAACGCTGCATCACCGCCTTGTGCCGCGTATAGAAACGCACGCCTTCCGGCCCATAGGCATGGTGGTCGCCGAACATGCTGCGCTTCCAGCCGCCGAAGCTGTTGAAGGCCATCGGCACCGGCAGCGGCACGTTCACGCCCACCATGCCGACCTGGATCTGGCGCACGAATTCGCGGGCGACGCCGCCATCGCGGGTGAAGATGGCCACCCCGTTGCCGTACTCGTTGGCGTTGATCAGCTCGACCGCGCTGCCCACGTCCGGCAGGCGCACCACGCACAGCACCGGCCCGAAGATCTCTTCCTGATAGATGCTCATCGTGGGCATGACGTGGTCGAACAGCGTGCCGCCCACAAAAAAGCCGTTCTCGCGCCCCTCCACTTTGTAGCCGCGCCCATCCACGACCAGGGTCGCGCCCTGCTCCACGCCTTCGCCGATCAGGCGTTCGATGCGCTGGCGCGCCGCCTGCGTCACGACCGGGCCCATCTCGGCGCCCTGGCTCATGCCGTCGCCGACCTTCAGCCGCTTCGTGCGTTCGGCCAGGGCAGCGACCAATTGGTCGCCGGCGTCGCCGATCGCCACCGCCACCGAGATCGCCATGCAGCGCTCGCCGGCCGACCCGTAGGCGGCACCGATCAAGGCATCGACCGCCATCTCCATGTCGGCGTCCGGCATCACGACCATGTGGTTCTTGGCCCCGCCCAGCGCCTGCACCCGTTTGCCGGCCGCACTGCCGCGGGCGTAGATGTACTCGGCGATCGGCGTCGAGCCGACGAAACTGATTGCCTGCACGTCGCGGTGGTCGAGCAGCGCATCGACCGCGGTCTTGTCGCCCTGCACCACGTTGAACACGCCGTCCGGCAGGCCCGCTTCCTTCAGCAGGCGCGCATGCAGCAGCGAGGCCGACGGATCGCGCTCGGAGGGTTTCAGGACAAATGTATTGCCGCAGGCGATGGCGACCGGGAACATCCACATCGGCACCATCACCGGGAAGTTGAACGGCGTGATGCCGGCCACCACGCCGAGCGGCTGGCGCATCGACCAGGCGTCGATCCCGCGCGAAATCTGGTCGGTGAACTCGCCCTTGAGCAGGTGCGGGATCCCGATCGCGAATTCGACGATCTCGATGCCGCGCGCGACTTCGCCCTGCGCGTCGGCGAACGTCTTGCCGTGTTCGCGCGTAAGCATGGCGGCGAATTCGTCGGTGTGCTGCTGGCACAGCTGCAGGTATTTCACCAGCACCCGCGCGCGCGCCAGCGGCGGCGTGGCCGACCAGGCCGGGAACGCGCTGGCGGCCGCCGCCACCGCGGCGTCGACTTCTGCGCTGGTGCCGAGCGCGACCCGGGCGCATGGTTCGCCGATGGCCGGGTTGAACACGTCGGCGTAGCGCCCGCCGGCGGTGTCGACCTTGGCGCCGTTGATGTAGTGGGTAATCGTATCGAGCTTGCTCATTGTGCGCTTTCGGTCAGTCCAGGTTTTTAAGTACGGTGGCAAGCTTGCCGAACAACTCGTCGATGTGCTTCTTCTCGATCACCAGCGGCGGCGACAAGGCGATGATGTCGCCGGTGGTCCGGATCAACACGCCATCGGCGAACGCCTTCTTGAAGGCGTTGAACGCGCGCACCGAGGGCTTGCCCGGAATCGTTTCGAGCTCGATCCCGGCGATCATGCCGATCGAGCGCAGGTCGATCACATGCGGCAGGCCCTTGAGCGAATGGATCGCGTCTTCCCAATAGCCCTGCATGCTTTGCGCATGTTCCAGGATGTTCTGTTCCTTGAACACCTCGAGCGTGGCGAGCGAAGCCGCGCACGCCAGCGGATGGCCGGAGTAGGTATATCCGTGGAACAGCTCGATGCCGGCCGGCGCATCCATGAAGGCGTCGTGGATGAATTTTTTGGAGAACACCGCGCCCATCGGCACCACGGCGGTGGTCAGTCCCTTGGCGGTGGTCCTGAGGTCGGGCTCGACGTCGAAG
>JBBWZO010000072.1:0-2583 GCA_039649125.1 Massilia sp.
GGAACTCGAGGGCGCCATGCTCGCGCCAGATCTGGCCGCATTTTTCGGAAATCTGGCGATATGCCTCAACGTTTGCTTTGGGGAGGGGCAGTACAAAACCATCGACGTAAGCCATGACATTCTCCTCGAAAAATGAAACAAAGACGAACCGACTGCTATTGTGCACCAAGTCGTTCGCTCCGTAGTAAAAAGATAAGACCACGACTCAGCAGTAAAATTCGCGCGCCCGGGTGACGTGGCAGGCCGCCCTTGTTTTCAATATTGCATGTTCAGTTCTTGTCGCGTAGCATCCATGGCGTGCCGTAATCGCTTCTCCAGCACCCGGCCTTCCGCCCATAAAGAGGAGAGAACTTGAAAACGGAAATTCCCCTGCCCTACTCGCAGACCCGCTCATTTACCACGATCGCCCTGATCGAACTGTGGGAGCGTTTCGGCTACTACGGCATGCAAGCGCTGATCGTGTACTTCATGGTGCAGCGCCTTGGTTTCGAGGACAGCCGCGCCAACCTGGTATGGAGCGCAGCGGCCGCCCTCATCTACGTGGCCCCGGCCATCGGCGGCTGGATCGGCGACAAGGTGCTCGGCACCAAGCGCTGCATGATCCTCGGCGCAATCATCCTGACGCTCGGCTACGCCCTGATGGCGGTCCCGAGCGAAAACCCGCGTTTCCTGTACTTCGCGCTGGGCGTGATCGTGGTCGGCAACGGCCTGTTCAAGCCGAACACCGCCAACCTGGTGCGCAAGATCTATGAGGGCGACGATTCCAAGATTGACAGCGCCTTCACGATGTACTACATGGCGGTCAACGTCGGCTCGACCGTATCGATGCTGGCCACCCCGTGGATCAAGGACTACGTCAACGCCACCTATGGCAAGGAACTGGGCTGGCACGCCGCCTTTGCCGTGTGCAGCCTCGGCCTGGTCCTGGGCCTGCTGAACGTGATGCTGATGCGCCAGACCATCCGCCACATCGGCTCGCCGCCTGACGAGCTGCCAGTGAACGTCGGCAAGCTGCTGATGGTGCTGGCCGGCGGCGCGGCCGCCGTCGCGCTGTCGGTGGCGGTGTTGGAATACCAGAGCCTGGCGCGGGCCTTCGTCTATGTGGCGGCCATCGTCGTGCTGGGCATCTTTATCCACCTGATCCGCAAGAGTGAAGCAAGCGAGCGCGCCGGCCTGATCGCCGCGCTGGTGCTGACCCTGCAGACCGTGTTCTTCTTCATCTTCTACCAGCAGATGTCGACCTCGCTGTCGCTGTTCGCGCTGCGTAACGTCGACCTCGAATTCAACGTGCTGGGCGCCCACCTGTGGACCTGGTCGCCGGCCCAGTTCCAGGCCCTGAACGCGATCTGGATCATGGTGCTGAGCCCGATCCTGGCCTTTGTCTACACCCGCGCCGGCCGTAGCGGCTCGGACCTGTCGATCGCCGGCAAGTTCGCCCTCGGATTCACCGTGGTGGCCGCCGGCTTCTTCACCTATGGCTTCGCCGGCCAGTTCGCCGTCAACGGCCTGACCTCCTCGTGGATCATGATCATCGGCTACGGCCTGTATTCACTGGGCGAACTGCTGGTCAGCGGCCTGGGCCTGGCGATGGTGGCGCGCTACGTGCCGGCCCGCATGGGCGGCTTCATGATGGGCGCCTACTTCGTCGCCACCGGCATCTCGCAATACCTGGGCGGCGTGGTGGCGAACCTGGCCGCGGTCCCCGAAGGCATGCTTGACCCGCTGCAGACGCTGCCGATCTACACCGGCCTGTTCAACAAGCTGGGCATCGCCGCCGTGATCTGCACCCTGATCGCGCTGGCCGTGCTGCCGATGATGCGGCGCCTGACGGCAACGCACAACGCGCACCAGTAAGCACTGCTGGAACACGCAAGGCCGGTCACCACCGGCCTTTTTTCATGGAGACGCAAAAGTGACCATCCTGACGACGGCGCGCCTGCGCCTGGAACCGATAGCCGACCACCATTTCGAGGGCCTGCAGGCGATGAACCGCCTGCCCGAGGTGATGCGCTTCCTCAGCGGCCAGCCCGAAACGCCGGAACAGACGCGCACGATGATCGAGGTCGTGAAGGGGCGCTGGGCGCAGTACGGCTTTTCGTGGTGGGCCTTCATCGAGCGCGAGACCGACAGGCTGGTCGGCGCCGGCTGCATCCAGTACCTGGGGCGCGATCCGGCCAACCCGCACGAGATCGGCTGGCGCCTGGTGCCCGACCGCTGGGGACAAGGGTTGGCCAGCGAGGCGGCGCGGGCAATGGCCGGCTGGGCCTTCGATGCGCTGAACGCGCCGCTGCTGTGCGCGGTCTGCCTGCCTGGGAACGACGATTCGGCCAAGGTGATGCGGCGCCTGGGCCTGCGCTACCGCGGCCTCGAGGACTGGTATGGCCGGCCGCACGCGGTCTACGAAATGACGCGCACGGACTGGCTGGCGGCTCAGCGATAACGCAGGGTGGACCCTACTGTTTGGCCGGGGGACATAGGTAACACTTGTCGGGAGACATGGGTAACACTTCTTTTATGATTATTGCACCTCAAGAATTGGGAGCGTGCGATGCCTTGGAAGGAGTCCTCCACCATGTCAATGCG
>JBBWZO010000342.1:0-4878 GCA_039649125.1 Massilia sp.
GGCGGCGTCACCTGCCACATGCGCACCAGCTCGTCCGACAGCACCACGGTGACTGGCCAGCCGGCGGGCGGCGCGTCCGCGAACAGCTGGCGCAATTGTTGGGCCACGCCGTCGATGGCGCCGTGGCTGCGCAGCGCCAGCGGCACCGCGTGCGCGCGGCCCCACCAGCCGGTGCGCACCAGCGCCGCGCCGTGGGACGCGAGACCGATGCGCAGCGCCTGTCCCGGTCGCCTACGCATGCAGGGTCACCCGCTTGATTTCCTCGAGCGTGGTCGCGCCGCGCCGCACCAGGTCGAGCGCCGCCAGGCGCAGGCTGCGGGTGCCGTTGGCGTGCGCGGCCGCCTTGATCTTGCGGATCGGCTGCTTCTCGACGATCAGTTCGCGGATCTCGTCGCTCAGCGTGAGGATCTCGGCGATCGAGCGGCGGCCCTTGTAGCCGGTGCCGCGGCAGTCGCCGCAGCCTTTGCCGCGCATGAACACGTAGTCGGCGACTTCGGCGCGTCCAACGCCCACCGCGGCCAGTTCGGCATCGGACGGTGTGTACCCGGCGGCGCAGCGCGGGCAGTTCATGCGCACCAGGCGCTGGGCCCAGATTCCGTTGAGCGCCGAGACGAAGGCGTAGGGATCGATGCCCATGTGGGCGAAGCGGCCGAACACGTCGAACACGTTGTTGGCGTGGACGGTGGTGAGCACCAGGTGGCCGGTCAGCGCCGACTGCACCGCGATTTCAGCGGTCTCGCGGTCGCGGATCTCGCCCACCATGATCTTGTCGGGGTCGTGGCGCAGGATCGAGCGCAGGCCCTTGGCGAAGGTCAGCCCCTTCTTTTCGTTGACCGGGATCTGCAGGATGCCGGGCAGCTGGTATTCGACCGGGTCCTCGATGGTGATAATCTTCTCGCGGCCGTTGTGGATTTCGGTCAGCGCCGCGTACAGCGTGGTGGTCTTGCCCGAGCCGGTCGGCCCGGTCACCAGCAGCATGCCGTAGGCTTCCTGGGCCAGCATGCGCAAGGTGGACAGCGAAGGCGCGTCGAAGCCCAGCGCTTCCAGCGTCAGGGAACCGTAGGCTTCGATCATGGCGCGCTTGTCGAGGATACGGATGACCGCGTCCTCGCCATGGATGCTCGGCATGATCGACACCCGCAGGTCGATGTCGCGCCCGCCCGACTCGACGCGGAAACTGCCGTCCTGGGGGATGCGGCGCTCGGCGATGTCGAGTTCGGCCAGCACTTTCAGGCGCGAGATGATGTGCTCTGCCAGCTCGATGCCGCCGACGCTGGTGGCGTGGTCGAGCACCCCGTCGACGCGGTACTTCACGGCCAGGCCGGTGGCCGTGCTTTCCAGGTGGATGTCGGAGGCGCCCGCCTTCAGCGCGTCGTACAGGGTCGAGTTGACCAGCTTGACGGCCGGGCTGCCCGCTTCCGACACCGAGGCAAAGGACAGCACGGCGGCGGCCTTGCCGTCGCGCCGCGCGTCGAGCTCGCCCGGCGCGAGCGTGTCGACCGCGCGCGCCGTGGCTTCCTGGCGCGACAGATAGGCCTGGATATCCGAGGCCAGGGCCAGGCGCAGGTGCAGCGGCGCACGCGGGGTGCTGCGCGCCTGCGCCGCCAGCCAGGTCTGCTGGTCGAGGTCGAAGGGGTCGGCGATCACGCCGGTCAGCTGGCCGTTCGGTGCGCGCAGCAGCACGCAGTGGCGCGCCAGGGCCTGGGCCAGCGGCAGCAGGTCGAAGGCCGGCGCCTGGCTCAGCATCTCGGCCGTCTCCATCACCGACAGGCCGAAGGGCTCGGCCAGCGCGGCCACCACCTGGCGCGGCTCCAGCCCGCTCAGGGCTTCCAGCTCGGCGACCAGCGCGCGCTGCGACTGGCGGCTGGCTGCGCGGGCGCGCTCGAGCAGCGCGGCGTCGATCGACACGGGTGGGCTCACGACATCGCCTTTCAAGACATATCTCCCGCGAGGTCGAAAATCGGCATGTACAGCAGCACCACGATGGCCCCGACCACCAGGCCGATGGCGGCCATCAGCAGCGGCTCGAAGGTGCGTGTAAAACGGTCGATCCAGCGGCTGATTTCGCCGTCGTAGAAAGCGGCCGACTGGGTCAGCATCGGCCCCATGTCGCCGGTGCGCTCGCCCACGCGCAGCATGCGCAGCGAGATCGGCGTGGTCAGGCCGTGCGCCTCGAAGGCGTCCGACAAGGGGCGTCCGGATTCGATGGCGGCGCGCGCGCCGGCCAGCGCCGTGCGCAGCGTGGTGGACACCATCGGCTGCACGGTCTCGATGGCGTTGACGATGGTGATGCCGCCTTCGGTGAGCATGCCCAGCGTCAGGTACAGGCGCGAGAGTTCGTAGATGCGGGCGCGCTCGCCGATGCCGGGCAGGCGCGCCAGCAGGCGCGTGATGCCGCCGCTTTTCACCAGGCGGCGCACCCCGGTGACGAGGAGCGCGACCAGTCCGATCAGGCACAGCAGGATGGCCGTGCCATGGCCGGCCGCGAACTGGCCCCACTCCAGCAGGAGCTGGCTCATCCACGGCAGGTTGCGCCCGGCGCCCTGGTAGACCTCGGCGAAACGCGGCACCACATAACCGATCAGGAAGGTACTCACGCCGCCGCCGACGCACAGCAGGATGACCGGATAGATCGAGGCGCTGACGATCTTGGCGCGCACCGTGTCGATGCGCTGCTGGTAGTCGATGTAGCGGGACAGTGCGCGCGGCAGGTCGCTGGTGCCTTCGGCGGCGCGCACGATGCCGACGTAGAGCGGCGGGAACAGCGCCGGCTGGCTTGCCAGTACGCTGGAGAAGCGCTTGCCCTCGCGCAGGCCGGCGAGCAGGCGTTCGAGGACAGTGCGCGCGCCCGGGCTGGTTTCCTTTTCCAGCAGGGCTTCCAGGCCTTCGACGATGCCCAGGCCCGCATTGAGCAGGGCCAGCAATTCCTGGCTGAACAGCACCAGCGAGAGTTTCGGACCGGAAGCGCGCGCCAGGCGGGCGCTTCCGATCTTCTCAACCCCGCTCACGAACAGCCCGCGCGCCTCGACCTGACGGCGCGCATCGGCTTCGTCGAGCGCGTCGATCACGACGCTCGCGATCGACAGATCGGGCGCAAGGGTGCGAACTGCAAACTGCATGAAGACTTGCCCGGAAATGATAGGTGGGAGGTGGCCTGGGAATCAGAGCGACGAAATATCGGCGCTGTCGCCGCTGCCGCCCGGCTGGCCGTCCTTGCCGAGCGAGACGATCTCGTATTCTCCCCTGGAGCCGGGCGCACGGTATTGATACGGATGGCCCCACGGGTCCGGTGGCACGCCTTTCTTCAGGTAGGGCCCGTTCCATTTGGTGCCGGCGCTCGCCGGTGCGGTCATCAGCGCAGCCAGGCCTTCTTCAGCGCTCGGGTAGCGGCCGACGTCGAGACGGTAAGTGTCGAGCGACTTTTCGAATGCCTCGATCTGGGCACGGGCGATCGTCACCTCGGACTTGCCGAGCTGCGAAAAATACTTGGGTCCGACATAGGCCGCGAGCAGGCCGATGATGACGATCACGACCAGCAATTCGAGCAGCGTGAAGCCGCCTACGCGGGCGCGCGACGCCGTGCTCTTGTGGTTTACAACATGCATCAAACACTCCTGAGTTGACCGTGCGATCAAGCCTGTCCAGCGTAACATGGCGATATATTCGTGGCAACTACGCCATTGCAACTACGTCAAGGCAACTACGCCGTAGTAACTAAGCGATGGAAACGCGTGCTGCCAGCAGCGGCCGATGGCCTCCAATCCGGCTGGCGATCCTGCACGGCAGTCCCGCTGGCTTAACGAACTTCCAGCGCGTCCGTCAACTGACAGGTCCCTGCGCGGCAGGCCACTGCCGGCGGGGCGATGGCGATGCAGGTGGAGATGCGGCCGGAACGCTCGTTGTCGGCCTGCTGTTCGGCCTTGTGGCGTTCGGCCAGCGCCTGTAGCTGCGCCGCATCGGTCTTCGCACTCGACCAGGCCAGGTAGCTGGACGGGCCGCCGCAAGGACGGGCGCCCACCGGCAACACCTGGCACTGATTGTCGCCGCTGCATTCGGCATTGCCGATCAGCGCCCGGATCTGGCCGAGAGTGCCGGCACCGGCCGCCGCGGCCGGCGCGTCGGGCGCCTGCAGAGTAGCCGCGCCGGCATTCGCCGCAGCGGGAGGATCGCCGGCGCGCGTCGAACAGGCGGCGCAGGCCAGCATGAAGAGAATGACAAGTTTTCGCATGAGCTCATCATACGCGGGCGCCGGCCAAGGTCAAGCGTGCACGCACGCGTGCTCGAAGCGGGTGTGCGAAGTGTGCCGCTGGCCTGCACGCCGCGCATGCGATCTCGGGTGTGGCATGCACGCGACGGTGCAAATTATTTCTTTTATGAAGCATGTATTTCTTGAGAAAAATTTCTCCCAAACATCATCCATCTTTGACCAACGTCGCTTAAAAGCTGTTCAATATCTCTCATCTTGTAAGATAAATCTCACAAAAGCATTGAGAACTGGAAATTTCCTAACTACAATGGGCTCATCACTGACCAGTTTGCCTCTCTCTGCCATGAATGCCATCCCTTTCCGCACCCTGCTGAGCCTCCCCCTGATCGCCCTGGTGCTGACCGCATGCGGCGGTACCGGCGAGCCGACCGACAACGCCGCGGTCGCCAGTGCACCCGCCCAGACTGCAGGCGTGACCCACGTCGTCGACCTCTCGGTCGACCGTTCGGCGAGCGGCCGGAACCCGCTGCCCGACTGCGCGCCCGAAGGCTGCAACCGCCTGCGCATCATCGACGGCAATGCCGAAGCCTACCGCATCGACGCCATGCGCCGCGCCGCCCAGGGCAGCTGAGCGCATCCGTAGCCGCCCCGGTCTTGCGGCGGAAAAGAAA
>JBBWZO010000376.1:0-10509 GCA_039649125.1 Massilia sp.
AGAATGCCGCGCAAGTGTTGGGTCATAAGGATCTTTCGGCGACTGGTTTCGGTGACAATAGCGTATGGTAACTGTCTCGGCCGTAAAACGCACGAACACGCCCCGCCGGCAAATCAGCCGGGCCAGCTATAATCGTGGCCTATGGGGGAACGATACTTACGCAGTGTCCGCTTGCTGGCGGAATGCATGCAGGGCTTCGAGCGCTTTTCGGGCGAGTCGGTGCGCCAGTGCGGCCTGACGCATGCGCAGTTCGACATCATTGCCACGCTCGGCAACACCGCCGGCATGACCTACAAGCAGCTCGGCGAACGCACCTTGATCACCAAGGGCACGCTGACCGGCGTGATCGAACGGCTGGAACAGAAGGGCCTGGTTGCGCGCCAGCGCAGCGGCGACGACAAGCGCTCATTCTTCGTCAGCCTGACCGACAGCGGCGTGGCCTTGTTCAACCAGGTCTTCCCCACCGTGATCGCGCACGGCAAGCAGCTGTTCGCTTCCTGCAGCGAGGCCGAATTCGAGGCGATCGACCAGGCCTTGTGCAAGCTGAAGCAACTGATCGACGCCGGCGCCGACGCGCCCCCACCAACGCCACCATCAAAGGAAGAACATTGAAAACCGCCCTGCTCGACGGCATCAAGCCGGCAAAAATTGATAAACAGATCATGGCCAACCTCTTGCTCGACATCGCTCCGGTCGACGAAGTGCGCCAGGAGAAGATGCTGGTCGGCGTGCGCAACGAAGCCGGCCAGATCTACCGCCTGATCGGCGCGGCCAAGGCCAACAGCTACACCAACGCGGTCGAGGAGCTGGAAGACCTGGGCCTGGTCGACGAGCTGAAAGACACCGATTCCCCCCAGGAGGGCTGCGACGCGATCTTCGGCGCGTCTTGACATACGCCAGCCGCGTCTGAAAAAAGATGCTTTTGAGAACGTTTTTGAATGAATCCGGCCAACTATTGGGAGTATAATTTTCCCTATGGACAGACTCGACGCCTTCAAAAGCATTGCCGCCCAGGCCGGGCGCGGCGAACTCACCTTCCCCACCAACGTCGATGCCACGCTCAAGCTGCAACGCGCACTGAGCGATCCGGATCTGCACACCGACGAGGCAGCCCGCCTGGTTCAGGCCGAGCCGCTGCTGGCCGCGCGCACCGTGGCGATCGCCAATTCGGTTGCCTACAACCGGTCCGGGAATGCCATCACCAATGTCCGCGCCGCGGTCCAGCGGCTCGGTTTCCGCCCCCTGAACGCGCTGGCGGCCGCCGTCATCGTACGCCAGCTCGACAGCAAGATCACCCAGCCGGACCTGCGCGCCAAGGCCGACCAGCTATGGAAGCACTCGGCCCATGTGGCCGCGCTGTCGCAGGTGATCGCGCGGCGGGTCACCCATGTCGACCCGGAAACCGCGCTGTTCGCCGGCATCGTGCATGAAGTCGGCGGCTTCTACCTGCTGTCGCGCGCCGCTGAATTCCCCGGTTTGCTGGACGGCGATCCGGAGGAATGGATCGAATACGGCGAAATGGAAATCGGCCGCGGCGTGCTGAAAAAGCTGGGCGTGCCTGCACCGGTGATGGAAGCGATCGAGGCGATGTGGAACGGCATGCGCGCGCTGCCGCCGGAAACCCTGGGCGACACGCTGCTGCTGGCGAACGACCTGTCGCCGGTGCCCTCGCCCCTGCTGGAGCGGCCGGGCGCGACCACGGCGCAGGCGGCGGCGACCATCGATTTCGCCGTCGGCGACGGGACACTGGCGCGCATCATGGAAGAGTCGGCGCATGAGGTGCAGAGTTTGACGGCGGCGTTGATGTAATCGTTTCATTTTGCGTACGCGGCCTTCGTCGCGCGTTGTTGGCGAAGGTACGTGGCTGTTGCCTGTGCCGTCAATGGCGTGCACGATCCGCGTGGAGTCATTGAGGCTGGGGGCCTCAATGACGTGTCCACCCTACGTCCCTCCGTTCAGCGACGCCTTCTGCGCAGGCACCCCCAAAAAAAATGCCCGCTCAGGGAGCGGGCAAAGTCCAAAACTAGGGATGTCCTGAAAGAGACGGTTCCACTATAGTTCCCGGTTCCCGCACACTCTGTGCGCCAATTCACATTCGTGTGACATTTATGCGCTTGGTATGCGGACACTCAAACCGGCAAAAAAAAACCCGCTCCAGTGGAGCGGGTGAAGTCCAAAACTAGGGATGTCCTGAAAGAGACAGTTCCACTATAAGGTTCGGCTACCGGGCTGCTCTGTGCGTGAACTCACACAAGGCAGCGAAATGTCACGTTTCAGCAAATTCCTTGTGAAAATAGGAATGAAAATGAAAATGCCGCCGGGACCGTAATCCCGGCGGCATTTTTTTACCTCTGCTTATGCGGCGCGCATGAATGCGTGCCGCCAGCGAAAACGATTTACACGACGGCGCCGTCGGTCTCGTCCTTCTCCTTGACCGGCTTGATCAGGTCTTCGCGCTTGACGCCGAACCACATCGCCAGCGCGGCGGCCACGAACACCGACGAATAGATACCGAAGCAGATGCCGATCGTCAGGGCCATCGCGAAATAGTGCAGCGACGGGCCGCCGAAGAGCAGCATCGACAGCACCATTATCTGGGTCGAGGCGTGGGTGATGATCGTGCGCGAGATGGTGCTGGTGATCGCGTGGTCGATGACCTCGGTCACGCTCATCTTGCGCTGCCTGCGGAAGGTTTCGCGGATCCGGTCGAAGATGACGACCGATTCGTTCACCGAGTAACCCAGCACCGCCAGGATCGCGGCCAGCACCGTCAGCGAGAACTCCCACTGGAAGAAGGCGAAGAAGCCGAGAATGATGACGACGTCGTGCAGGTTCGCCAGGATTGCGGCGACCGCGAATTTCCATTCGAAGCGCACGGCCAGATAGATGACGACGCCGACGATCACCATGATCAGCGCGTTCAGGCCGCTCTGCGCCAGTTCGTCGCCGACCTGGGGGCCGACGAAGTCGACGCGCTGCAGGCTCACCACCTCGGCACCGGCCGCGTTCACGCAGCTGGTGCGGGCCACTTGCTGGCCCTTCTCAAGCACGGCGATCTGCTTCGGGCTGCCGCCTTCCGACGCGCAGATCGCGTTGAAGGCTTCCGAGGACACGGTGGCGCCGGCCGCAGTCTTGACCGGCGGCAGGCGCAGCATGATGTCCTGGGCGGTGCCGAAGCTGGCCACTTCCGGGGCCTCATGGCCGATCGAGCGCAAGGTCGCCCGGATCTTTTCCTGGTCGGCCGCATGCGGATAACGCAGCTCCATCACGGTACCGCCGGTGAATTCCACCGAGAAGTGCAGGCCCTTGGTCACCAGGAAGAACACGGCGGCAACGAAGGTCAGCAGCGAAACCACGTTGAAGATCAACGCGTGACGCATGAACGGGATGTCCCGCTTGATTTTGAAAAATTCCATGACGATTCCTAGTCCTTAATTCTTTTCAGCGGGCAGGCCCGGCTTCCACACGGTACCGACCGACAGCTTGCCCAGCTTCTTGCCGCGGCGGCCGTACCACAGGTTGACGAAGCCGCGCATGACGAACACCGCCGAGAACATCGAGGTCAGGATGCCCAGGCTGTGCACGACCGCGAAGCCGCGCACCGCGCCGGTACCGAAGATCAGCAGCGCGAGACCGACGATCAGGGTGGTCACGTTCGAGTCGAAAATCGTGTCCCAGGCGTGGCTGAAACCATTCGTGATCGCCTGTTGCGGCGTGGCACCGGCGCGCAGCTCCTCGCGGATACGCTCGTTGATCAGCACGTTGGCGTCGATCGCCATACCGAGCGCCAGCGCGATTGCGGCGATGCCCGGCAGGGTCAGCGTTGCCTGCAGCATCGACAGCAGCGCCAGCAGGAACAGCACGTTGGCGGCCAGCGCCAGGGAGCTGAAGACACCGAACACGTGGTAGTAGGCAATCATGAAGACCGCGATCGCGACGAAGCCCCACAGGGTCGAATGCAGGCCGCGGCTGATGTTTTCGGCGCCTAGCTGCGGGCCGACCACGCGTTCCTCGATGAATTCCATCGGCGCCGACAGCGCGCCCGAGCGCAGCAGCAGCGCCAGCTCGTTGGCGTCTTCGATACTGCCGATGCCGGTGATCTGGAAGGTCGAGCCGAGTTCGCCCTGGATGGTCGGGGCCGTCGGCACGGTGTACTTGCCCTTTTCCTTCAGCAGCACGGCCATGCGCTTGCCGATGTTCTCGCGGGTCGCCAGGCGGATCTTGCGGCCGCCGTCGCCGTTCAGGTCGATCGAGACGGCCGGCTGCTGGTTCTGGTCGAAGGTGGCAACCGCGCTCGAAATGTAGTCGCCGGTCAGGATGATGTCCTTGTAGACCACGACCGGGGCGCCGCGGCCCTCAGTGAACAACTCGGAATTGAGCGGAATCGCGGCCGACAGTTCGGTGCCCGGGGTAATCGTCGGGTCGACCAGGCGCATTTCCAGCGTCGCGGTGCGGCCGATGATGTCTTTTGCACGCGCGACGTCCTGCACGCCCGGCAATTGCACGATGATGCGGTCGGCGCCCTGGCGCTGGATCACCGGCTCGGTCACGCCGAGTTCGTTGATGCGCTTGGACAGGGTGGTGATGTTCTGGTTGACGCCCTCTTCCACCGTGCGCTTGAGCGCTTCCGGCTTCAGGGTGACGAGCAGTTTCAGGTCGGTGCCGTCGGCAGCGTCGGCCAGGGCCAGGTCCTGCACCTGGCTCGCCAGCACGTTGCGGGCGGCGGCACGGGTTTCGGCATCGCGGAAGGACACTTCCACGGTGTTGCCGTTGCGCTCGATACCGGCGTGGCGGATGTTCTTGTCGCGCAGGATGCTGCGCACGCTCGCCTGCGTGCCCTTGATCTTGGTTTCCAGCACGGCGCGCGAATCGACCTGCAGCAGGAAGTGGACGCCGCCGCGCAGGTCGAGGCCGAGGTTCATCGCCTTCGCGTTCAGCGCCTGCATCCAGGCCGGCGTGTTCTTCACCAGGTTGACGGTGACGATGTAATCGGGGTCGGCCTGGTCGCGGTTGAGCTGGCGCTCGAGGGCGAGCTTGGCCTTGAACTGGGCGTCGGTGGTGCTGAAACGGGCACGCACGGCCGTCGAATTACCGGTACCTTCCAGGGAAACCTGGTTTGCCGGAACACCTTCGCGCTTCAGCGCCTCCGCGACCTGGGCCGTGGTGTCGCTCGTGATCTTGACCGTCGTTTTGCCGGTCGTGACCTGCAAGGCCGGCGATTCGCCGAAGTAGTTGGGCGCCGTGTACAGCGCGCCCAGCAGGAGCGCGACAGCGATCAGTAAGTATTTCCAGACGGGATAGCGATTCATAGTGTTCCAGCGTTCAATGTTGAGCGGCGCACGGCCCTCGCGGGCCGCAGCGCTGGCTTACAGGGACTTGAGCGTGCCCTTGGGCAGCAGGGTCGTGACGGCGTTCTTTTGCACGACCATCTCGGTGCCGGCCGCGACTTCCAGCGTGACATAGGCATCCTTCACTTGCACGACGCGGCCCAGGATGCCGCCGGCGGTGACGACTTCGTCGCCACGGGTGAGTGCGTCCATCATCGCCTTCATTTCCTTCTGGCGCTTCTGCTGGGGACGGATCATGAGGAAATACATGACCACGAACATGATGATCAACGGCGCGAAGGTCGTCAGGCTGCCCATCAAGCCTGGGTCGGCGGCGGCGGTGGTTTGGGCGTAAGCGTTGGAAATGAACACAAGGACTCCGATTATGAGATAAAAAATTAGCGCTGTATTCTAGCACCGGCGAACTGCCAGCGGCCATTCCGCGGTAGATGGGATGACTTTCAGAAATTGCAAGTAGGAAATCGGGGCAGCAGCCGAGATATGTAGGGTGGACTCCCGAGTCCACGCGTACGGCGGTAGCGAGTCGTTCGGGGATGCGCTTGCATGGAAGGATGAGTTCCAGGCATGTGTTCGATGTCTCGACCATCATGCGTCGTACGCGTGGACTCGGGAGTCCATCCTACGTGCACGATTGATCTGCGGTTGCGGTCAAAGGACCCGGTTGGCGGCAGGCCAACCGGTTGTACACGTGGGGCAGTTACACCCCGCGTTTGCGATCCGCCGCGAATTTCAAGCGGAACGCATTGAAACTGTCCGCGTCGATCGCGTCGCGCATTTCCTGCATCAGGTTCAGATAGTAATGCAGGTTGTGGATCGTGTTCAAACGTGCGCCCAGGATTTCGTTCGAGCGGTGCAGGTGGTGCAGGTAGGCGCGCGAGAAATTCTTGCAGCAGTAGCAGCTGCAGGACTCGTCCAGCGGCGCCGTGTCTTCCTTATAGCGCGCGTTCTTGATCTTGACGTCGCCGAAGCGGGTGAACAGCCAGCCGTTACGGGCGTTGCGGGTCGGCATCACGCAGTCGAACATGTCGACGCCGTTGGCCACGCCTTCCACCAGGTCTTCCGGCGTGCCCACGCCCATCAGGTAATGGGGCTTGTTTTCCGGCAGGCGCGGGCCGACGTGGGCCAGGATGCGCTGCATGTCCTCTTTCGGCTCGCCCACCGACAGGCCGCCGATCGCCAGGCCCGGGAAGTTGATCTCCTCCAGCCCGGCCAGCGACTCGTCGCGCAGGTGCTCGTACATGCCGCCCTGGACGATGCCGAACAGCGCGTTCGGGTTTTCCCCGCGATTAAATTCGTTCATCGAGCGCTGGGCCCAGCGCAGCGACATGCGCATCGATTTTGCCGCCTCATCAAAGCTGGCGGCGCGGCCGTCGATTTCGTAGGGCGTGCACTCGTCGAACTGCATGACGACGTCCGAGTTCAGCGCGCGCTGGATCTGCATCGACACTTCGGGCGACAGGAATTTGCGCGAGCCGTCGATCGGCGAAGCGAAGGTGACGCCCTCTTCCGTGATCTTGCGCATCGCGCCCAGCGAGAACACCTGGAAGCCGCCCGAGTCGGTCAGGATCGGCTTGTCCCAGCCCATGAAGCCGTGCAGGCCGCCGAACTTGTTGAACACCTCGATTCCCGGGCGCAGCCACAGGTGGAAGGTGTTGCCGAGGATGATCTGGGAGCCGACTTCCTTCAGTTCCGTCGGGTCCATCGCCTTGACGGAACCGTAGGTCCCGACCGGCATGAAGATCGGCGTCTCGATGGTGCCGTGGTTCAGGGTCAATCGGCCGCGGCGCGCGTGCGACAGGCCGCTGGTGTCTTTTTTAAGAAGCGTAAATTCGAGCATCGGGTGTTATTGACGGGATTGAGTGGTCAACAGCATGGCGTCGCCGTAGCTGAAGAAACGGTATTCGTTGGCGATCGCATGGGCATAGGCCTTGCGGATCTCGGCATAACCGGCAAAGGCCGACACCAGCATCAGGAGGGTCGACTTCGGCAGGTGGAAATTCGTGATCAAACGCGTGACGGTCTTGAATTTGTAGCCGGGCGTGATGAACAGGGCCGTGTCGGCGCTGCCGGCAACCAGCTCGCCCGACTGGGAAGCCGATTCCAGCGCGCGCAGGGAGGTGGTGCCCACCGCCACCACATCGCGCCCGGCCGCTTTCGCGGCGCGCACGGCGTCCACTGTCTCCTGCGAAATCGTGTACCACTCGGTGTGCATGTTGTGCTGCGACAGGTCTTCCACGCGCACCGGCTGGAAGGTGCCGGCGCCCACGTGCAGCGTGACGTAGGCGATGTTGACGCCCTTTGCCACCAGTTTATCGAGCAGCGGCTGATCGAAGTGCAGGCCGGCGGTCGGCGCGGCGACGGCGCCCGGCTCCTTCGAGTACACGGTCTGGTAGCGCTGCTCGTCGAATTCGTCGGCCGTGTGCTCGATATAAGGCGGCAGCGGCAGGCGGCCGTGCGCCTCGATCAGCTCGAACACGTCGCCCTCGAAATGCAAGGTAAAGAATTCACCCGCGCGCTCGCCGGTGGTGACATCGAAAGCGTCGGCCAGGCGGATGCGGTTGCCGGGCTTCGGCGACTTCGAGGCGCGCACCTGAGCCAGCACCGTGCGGCTGTCGAGCACGCGCTCGACCAGCACCTCGACCTGGCCGCCGGTTGCCTTCACACCGAAGAAGCGCGCTTTTAAAACACGCGTGTTGTTCATCACGAGCAGGTCGCCCGGCTGGAGCTGGTCGACGATGTCGGCGAAGTGGCGGTCCGTGATGCGGTCGCCATCGAGTTGCAAGAGGCGCGACGCCGAACGGTCCGGCAGCGGCAGCTGCGCGATGCGCTCGGGCGGCAATTCAAAATCGAAATCGGAAAGCGAGTACATTCTGGTCAATTCTGGGAAAATAAGTGCTGGCAGCCTTACAATATGGCCCCAAATACGTGCGGCGAACCCTCTATTTTACGCTAGCACAGGCCAATCTGCCGCTTTATGCCAGCCTCCAAAACCACTTCTCCACCTAAAACCACAGAAAGCAGGCTCGCCAAGCTCGGCCTGCGCAGCGACATGGACCTCGTGCTGCACCTGCCGATGCGCTACGAGGACGAAACGAAAATCGTGTCGATCCGCGAGGCCTGCCTGCGCGGCGGCCACGTGTCGCAGGTCGAGGGCGTGGTGACGAAAAACGAGATCAGCCTGAAGCCGCGGCGCCAGCTGCTGGTGACGATCGCCGACGACAGCGGCGACCTGCTGCTGCGTTTCATGAATTTCTACGGCAGCCAGGTCAAGCAGCTGGCCGAAGGCACGCGCGTGCGTGCCCGCACCGAGGTCAAGCACGGCTTCTTCGGGGCCGAGATGGTGCACCCGACCTATAAAGTGGTGAACGAGGACGCCCCGCTGCCGACCTCGCTCACGCCCGTGTATCCGTCCGGCGAAGGCCTGTCGCAGCCGATCCTGCGGCGTGCGATCGCCCAGGCGATGCGGCGCGTGGACTGGACCGACACGGTGCCGCCCGGCGTGCGCCGCCGCATGGACCTGATGGACTTCGAGCCGGCGGTGAAACTGCTGCACTACCCGCCGCAGGACGTGGACGAATACGCGCTGATGGAAAAGTCGCACCCGGCCTGGACGCGCATGAAGTTCGACGAGCTGCTGGCGCAGCAGCTGTCGCTGAAGCGGGCCCAGCGCGCACGCCGCGACAAGGGGGCCCCGCACTTGCGCGCCGTCGGCGAACTGTCGGAAGCCTTCCTGCGCGCCCTGCCTTTTACATTGACCGGCGCCCAGCAGCGCGTTGTAAAAGAGATTCGCGCCGATTTGCGCGAGGGTTACCCGATGCAGCGCCTGCTGCAGGGCGACGTCGGCAGCGGCAAGACGGTGGTGGCGGCGCTCGCCGCGGCCCAGGCGATCGACTCCGGCTACCAGGCGGCGCTGATGGCGCCGACCGAGATCCTCGCCGAGCAGCATTTCAGGAAGATCGCGGCCTGGATGGAGCCGCTGGGGGTAAAAGTCGCCTGGCTCACCGGCAGCCTCAAGAAGAAGGACAAGACGGCGGCCGCCGAGATGGTCGAATCCGGGGAGGCGCGCCTGGTGATCGGCACCCACGCGCTGATCCAGGACACGGTGCAGTTTGCCAAGCTGGGCCTGGTCATCGTCGACGAGCAGCACCGCTTCGGCGTCGGCCAGCGCCTGACCCTGCGCAACAAGGGCAGCGACGGCCTGGTGCCGCACCAACTGATGATGTCGGCCACGCCGATCCCGCGTACCCTGGCCATGACGTATTACGCGGACCTCGAGGTGTCGGTGATCGACGAGCTGCCGCCGGGGCGCAGCCCGATCGTCACCCGCGCCATCGACCAGAACCGGAGAGAGGAAGTCATCGAACGCGTGCACGCGGCGGCGCTCGAGGGGCGGCAGGTGTACTGGGTCTGTCCGCTGATCGAGGAGTCGGAAGCGCTGCAGCTGCAGACGGCCACCGAAACCTACGAGACGCTGGCCGAGGCGCTGCCCGATTTACGGGTGGGACTGGTGCATGGGCGCATGAAGCCGGCCGAGAAGCAGGAAGTGATGGACGCGTTTTCGGCGGCCGAGGTGCACGTGCTGGTGGCCACCACCGTGATCGAGGTCGGCGTCGACGTGCCGAACGCCTCGCTGATGGTGATCGAGCACGCCGAGCGTTTTGGCTTGTCGCAGCTGCACCAGCTGCGCGGGCGCGTCGGCCGTGGCTCGGCGGCCAGCGTCTGCCTGCTGCTGTACCAGAGCCCGCTCGGGCAGGTAGCCAGGCAGCGCCTGATGACGATGCGCGAGACGACCGACGGCTTCGAGATCGCGCGGCGCGATCTGGAGATTCGCGGACCGGGCGAATTTTTGGGGGCGCGCCAGTCGGGGCAGGCCATGCTGCGCTTTGCCGACCTGGAGACCGACCAGTGGCTGGTAGAACATGCGCGCGACGTGGCGGCCGCCCTGCTGGAGCGGGAGACGCCGGAGAGCATGGCGATCGTCGATGCGCACCTGGCGAGGTGGCTCGGTGGGCGCGAGGAGTTCCTCAAGGTGTAAACGTAGATACCGTCTTCCCCGTCAAGCCTTACATGGCGAAAGTTGGTTCATAAGGTTTCCCCGTATGGATCACGCCGAAGCACAGGTGCGCCAGTTTGCGCATGCAGGCGCCGATGACGGCCATCA
>JBBWZO010000377.1:0-4305 GCA_039649125.1 Massilia sp.
CGGTCTCGATCACCCAGCTGCCGATCGCCCAGTATCCGAACGTGGCTCCGCCATCGATCGTGATCAATGCCGCCTATCCGGGCGCATCGGCCCAGACCCTGGAAGACTCGGTCATCTCCGTCATCGAGCGCGAGATGAACGGCTCTCCCGGCCTGATCTACATGGAATCGAGCAGCACCGCCAACGGCAGCGGCTCGATCACCCTGACCTTTGAAACCGGCACCAACCCCGAGCTGGCGCAGGTGGATGTGCAGAACCGCCTGTCGCGCGCGGCTCCACGCCTGCCGGCGGCGGTGAACCAGCAGGGCGTGCGCGTCGACAAGGTGCGCGCGAACTTCCTGCTGTTCACGATCCTCTCCTCCAGCGATCCGAAGTGGGACCCGATCGCGCTGGGCGACTACGCCTCGCGCACGGTGCTGCCCGAGATCCAGCGTATCAAGGGTGTCGGTACCGCGCAGCTGTTCGGTACCGAGCGCGCGATGCGCGTCTGGATCGACCCGGCCAAGCTGGTGGGCTTCCGCCTGTCGCCGGCCGACGTCAACAACGCCATCCGCAGCCAGAACGCCCAGGTGGCGTCCGGCACCATCGGCGAACTGCCGCTGGCGCAGGGCCAGGAAATCAGCGCGACCGTGGTCGTCGCCGGCCAGCTCTCCACCGTCGAACAGTTCGGCAACATCGTGCTGCGCGCGAACCCGGACGGCTCGACCGTGCGCCTGCGCGACGTGGCACGCATCGAAATCGGCGGCCAGGCCTACTCGACCTCGGCGCGCCTGAACGGCAAGCCGTCCACCGGTATCGGCGTGCAGCTGGCGCCGTCGGGCAACGCGCTGGAAACCGCGCGCCTGGTGCGCGAGCGCGTGGAGGAACTGTCGAAGTTCTTCCCGCCCGGGATGAAGGCCACCGTGCCGTTCGACAGCTCGAAGTTCATCGACATCTCGATCGAGCAGGTGCTGCATACCCTGGTCGAAGCGCTGGTGCTGGTGTTCCTGGTGATGTACCTCTTCCTGCAGAACTTCCGCTACACCGTCATCCCGACCATCGTGGTGCCGGTCGCCCTGCTCGGTTCGCTGGCTACCCTGCTGGCGCTGGGCTATTCCATCAATGTGCTGACCATGTTCGGCATGGTGCTCGTGATCGGTATCGTGGTCGACGATGCGATCGTGGTCGTCGAGAACGTCGAGCGCATCATGAGCGAGGAAGGGCTGCCGCCGCTGCAGGCCACCCGCAAGGCGATGGGCCAGATCTCGGGCGCGATCATCGGCGTGACCGTGGTCCTGATGTCGGTGTTCGTGCCGCTGGCCTTCTTTGCCGGCGCGGTCGGCAACATCTACCGCCAGTTCGCGGTCGTCATGGTGTCCTCGATCGCCTTCTCGGCCTTCCTGGCGCTGACCCTGACCCCGGCGCTGTGCGCGCACCTGCTGAAACCCGTCGAAGCCGGCCACCACCACGAGAAGAAGGGTTTCTTCGGCTGGTTCAACCGCCGCTTCGCCAGGACCGCCAAGGGCTATGAAAGCTGGGTCGGCAAGCTGATCCGCGGTTCGGGCCGCGCCCTCATCGCGTTCGTGCTCGTGATCGGCCTGGTCACCCTGCTGTTCAACCGCATGCCGAATGCGTTCCTGCCGAACGAAGACCAGGGCTATGTGATCGCCAACATCCAGCTGCCGCCGGGCGCCACGCTCGAACGCACCAACGAAGTCATGCGCACCGCCGAGGAGTTCATCATGAAGCAGCCGGAAGTGGCGAACATGGTCAGCGTGCTGGGCTTCTCGTTCTCGGGCGCCGGCCAGAACATGGCACTGGCCTTCATCCCGCTGAAGGACTGGAGCGAGCGCAAGGGTGAAAACTCGAGCGCGCAGGCACTGGCCGGCCGCATCATCGGCGGCCTGTCGGGTGTGCGCGATGCGTTCATCTTCGCACTGTCGCCGCCGCCGATTCCCGAACTGGGCCGCGGCACCGGCTTCACCTTCCGTCTGCAGGACCGCGGCGGCGCCGGCCACGATGCGCTGCTGGCAGCGCGTAACCAGCTGCTGGGCATGGCGGCGCAAAGCCCGGTCCTGGCCGGCGTGCGTCCGGAAGGCCTGGAAGACGCGCCGCAGGTGATGCTCGACATCGACCGCGACAAGGCGCAGGCGCTGGGCGTGAGTTTTGACGCGATCAACACCGCGATCTCGACCGCGCTCGGCTCGAGCTACGTGAACGACTTCCCGAACGCCGGCCGCCTGCAGCGTGTCGTGGTGCAGGCCGAGGCCAGCGCCCGCATGCAGCCGGACGACCTGCTGCGCCTGAACGCGCTCAACGCGCAGGGCGAGCCGGTGCCGCTGTCATCGTTCGCCTCCACCCGCTGGACGACCGGCCCGATGCAGACCATCCGCTACAACGGCTATCCGGCGATGAGCATCGCCGGCGACGCCAAGCCGGGTTATTCGACCGGCGACGCGATGGCCGAGATGGAGAACCTGGCAGCCAAGCTGCCGGCGGGCTTCGCTTTCGAGTGGACCGGCCAGTCGCGCGAAGAGGCGCAGTCCGGCTCGACGATGGGCATCCTGATGGCATTCTCGATGCTGGCGATCTTCCTGGCGCTGGCGGCCCTGTATGAAAGCTGGTCGATCCCGGTGTCGGTGCTGCTGGTGGTGCCGTTCGGTATCCTCGGCGCGGTGCTGGCGGCCATGTCGCGCGGCTACCCGAACGACGTGTACTTCAAGATCGGCCTGGTGACCATCATCGGCCTGGCGGCGAAGAACGCGGTGCTGATCATCGAGTTCGCGAAAGACCTGCAGGCGCAGGGACGCTCGCCGACGGAAGCGGCGATCGAGGCGGCGCACCTGCGCTTCCGCCCGATCATCATGACCTCGATGGCGTTCATCCTCGGCGTGCTGCCGCTGGTGATCGCAGGCGGCGCCGGCTCGGCATCGCAGCGTGCGATCGGTACCGGCGTCATGGGCGGCATGATCACGGCCTCGACGCTGGGCGTGCTGTTCGTCCCGCTGTTCTTCGTCGTGGTGCGCAAGATCTTCAAGGGCAGCGAACGCCAGCGCAAGAAATACGCGCATGAAGAAGACAAAGATACGGCTACCGTCGTTCAGGAAAAAATATGATCGATATGATGAAAAAACTGACTCCGCTGGTTCCATTGGCCATGGCCATGACCCTCGCCGGCTGCATGTCGCTGGCGCCGAAGTACGAGCGCCCCGCGGCACCGGTGGCCCCGGCCTTCCCGGAAGTGCCGCGTAGCGGCGGCACCGCGCTGCCGACGGCGACGACCGAAGCCCCGGCGAACATCGCCTGGCAGCGCTTCTTCGCCGACGCGCGCCTGCGCCAGCTGATCGAGCTGGCGCTGGCGAACAACCGCGACCTGCGCGTGGCGATCCTCAACATCGAGCAGGCGCGTGCGCAGTACCGCATCGCCCGCGCCGACCGCGTGCCGACCGTGTCGGCCGTGGTCAGCGGCAGCCGCCAGACCACCGGCGAAGACGCGCCGATCCAGAGCCTGTACCAGGCCGGCCTGGGCGTCTCGGCCTTCGAGCTGGACCTCTTCGGCCGCGTGCGCAACCTGTCGCAGGCGGCGCTGTCGCAGTACCTCGCCACCGAGGAAGCGCGCAAGGCCGCCCAGATCAGCCTGATCGCGTCGGTCGCCAACAGCTACCTGACGCTGCTGGCCGACGACGAGCTGCTGGCGATCACCCAGCAGACGCTGAAGACCCGCGAAGAGTCCGACCGCCTGACGCGCCTGCGCTTCGAGAACGGCGTCGTCTCCAAGCTCGAACTGCAGCAGTCGACTTCGCTGGTGGAAACGGCCCGCGCCACGCTGGCCCAGCTGCAGCGCCTGCGCGCGCAGGATGCGAACCTGCTGACCCTGCTGGTGGGCCAGCCGATTCCGGAAAGCCTGCCGGCCGGTGCGACGCTCGCCACCACCGAGCTGCCGGACCTGCCGGCCGGCCTGCCCTCGGACCTGCTGACGACCCGTCCGGACATCCGTTCGGCCGAGCAGCAGCTGATCGCGGCCAACGCCAACATCGGCGCGGCGCGCGCGAACTACTTCCCGCGCATCTCGCTGACGGGCAGCGCCGGCAGCGCCAGCACCGAGCTGTCGGGCCTGTTCAAGAGCGGCTCCTTCGGCTGGACCTTCGCGCCGCAGGCGATCCTGCCGATCTTCGACCTCGGCCGCGTGCGCGCCGGCGTCGACGTGGCCCGGGCCGGCCGCGACATCGCGGTGGCCCAGTACGAGCGCTCGATCCAGACCGCGTTCCGCGAAGTGGCGGACGCGCTGGCCGGCCAGGCCACCTTCAGCGAGCAGCTGCGCGCCCA
>JBBWZO010000015.1:0-10565 GCA_039649125.1 Massilia sp.
GCTGGTTTGCGCCGCGCAGGGCCGGATAGGCCAACGAATTGCGGCGCTGGATACGTCCGCCATAGCTCCACTGCTGCTGGTCGCCCTGGTAGTTGAAATCGCGCCCGATCAGCCACAGGTCGGCGCCAATGTCGGCCGCATGCTTGATGAGCGACTGGGGCGGAACCGGGTCGCTGCAGATCGCGGCTTTGCCCGGACGGAAGATGCCGGCCTTTTCGAAACCGATTTCCTCGCGTGTGTCGCCCAGGTAGTCGGCATGGTCGATGTCGATGCTGGTGACGATCGCCACGTCCGCATCGACCACGTTGACCGCGTCCAGGCGCCCGCCCAAGCCCACTTCGAGGATGGCCACGTCGACACCAGCCTTCGAGATCAGGTGCATGATGGCCAGCGTGGTGAACTCGAAATAGGTCAGCGATACCTCGCCGCGCCGGGCTTCCACGAAGTCGAAAGCCTCGACCAGCATGGTGTCGGTCGCCATTTCGCCATTGATGCGGGCACGCTCGTTAAAGTCGAGGAAATGCGGCTTGATGTAGAGGCCCACGCGATAGCCGGCATGCAGCAGAACCGATTCGAGCATGGCGCAGGTCGAGCCCTTGCCGTTGGTGCCGGCCACCATGATGACGGGGCAGTCGAATTGCAGGTTCATGCGCTCCTTGACGGTGCGCACGCGGTCCAGGCCCATGTCGATATGGGTTTCGGCGTGGCGCGACTCGATCAGGGCCAGCCAGTCGGGCAAGGTAGTGGGGAGAGTGGACATGATGGGCGTGGAAGCTTAAGAATGAAAAAGCCGGCAACCTGCTCTGCAGGCGCCGGCCGGTAACTATGTTGGAGCGCCTCACAACGCCCCCAGGGCAAGGCGCACCGTCGAAGACAGTACGCGAGTACGGCGAGACGATGCAACGCAGCCATGGGGCTTTTGTTAGACGCCCCGCGGGGTGGTCAGGCGATGACGTCGGCGGCCTGGTTCTGCAGCAGGGCCAGCAGGCGGGCGATTTCTTCGCGCATCTTGCGGCGGTCGACGATCATGTCGACGGCGCCCTTTTGCACCAGGAATTCGGCGCGCTGGAAGCCTTCCGGCAGCTTTTCGCGCACGGTGTTCTCGATCACGCGCGGACCGGCAAAGCCGATCAGGGCTTTTGGCTCGGCGATCACGACGTCGCCCATGAAGGCGAAGGAGGCGGAAACGCCGCCCATGGTCGGGTCGGTCAGCACGCTGATGAACGGCAGCTTCTTTTCCGACAGCTTGGTCAGCATGGCGGTGGTTTTCGCCATCTGCAGCAGCGACAGCAGGCCTTCCTGCATGCGCGCGCCGCCGGTGGCGGTGATGCAGATGAACGGGACTTTCTGTTCCAGGGCGATCTGGGCGCCGCGGGCGAAGCGTTCGCCGACGACCGAGCCCATCGAGCCGCCCATGAATTCGAATTCGAAGCAGGCGACCACGACCGGCAGGCTCATGATCGAGCCGCCCTGGACGATCAGCGCGTCGGTTTCGCCGGTGGCGTCCATCGCCTGCTTGAGTCGGTCAGGATACTTCTTGCTGTCCTTGAATTTCAGCGTGTCGACCGGGAGCGCTTCCTGGCCGATCTCGTAGCGTCCGCCTTCGTCGAGCAGTGCGTCGAGGCGCTCACGGGCGCGGATGCGCATGTGGTGGTCGCACTTCGGGCAGACATGCAGGTTCGACTCGAGGTCGGCGCGGTAGAGCACGGCCTCGCAGGACGGGCACTTGACCCACAGGCCCTCGGGCATGGTCTTGCGGTTGGCGGCATCGGAGCGCTGGATTCGTGGGGGTAGCAGTTTTTCCAACCAACTCATGTTCTCTCCTTTGCGGCAATTCTTGAATGGGGCGTAGTGTAGCCGCTGGCGCCCGG
The DNA here is from genome assembly GCA_039649125.1 of Massilia sp. GTDB lineage: Bacteria > Pseudomonadota > Gammaproteobacteria > Burkholderiales > Burkholderiaceae_D > Telluria. The sequence goes on from JBBWZO010000015.1 coordinate 1,872, forward strand.
CTTGTCACCGCTTGCTTGTTCGGCAATCAATCCTTGCCGATGTCGCTCGTCGTGAACTCGAATCCGCCGATGCGCGCTGCTATGCCGTTATACACCCATGCGCCGAACAGGGTGAACACGAATCCGAACGCCGTGTAGAGCACGGGCATGAGGATCATTGCCACCAGGGAACCGCCGATGCCTTCGTTCATCACGACCGGGATGGCCATCATCACGACCAGGGGCAGCGAGATGACGAAGTAGATGGCTGCCATGAGTTTGGCGTTATGCAGAATGGATACGCTAAGGATCTGCTTTTTCATGATAGGTCTTCATGCAGGTTGAGTTTGGTTAATGTACCGTACCCAATAGCAAGCGGACAAGTAAAAACGCGGGCCCGGAAAGACCGGAGCCCGCGTAGGGCATGAGGATAACAGCGCTGCCATCAAAACCGCGCCCCCTGAATGAGAGGCAACAGGAGTGCGGCGGGCGTTTCGAGAAAACTTATTCGCCGTCGAGTGCCGCCCGGATGCTCGCGCAGAACGCCCGCACGGCCTCCGGCCCCTGCTCCTTCGGCGTGTTTTCCAGCTCCTGGATGATGCGGCTGCCGATCACGACGGCGTCCGCCACCGAGGCGACCGCTTTCGCCGTCTGCGCATCGCGGATGCCGAAACCGACGCCAATCGGCAGGCTGACATGCTCGCGGATCGCCGCCACGCGGCGCGCCACGTCTTCGGTATCGATGCTGCCGGCGCCGGTCACGCCTTTCAGGGACACGTAATAGCTGAAGCCGCTGCCATAGCGCGCCACCTGCTTCACGCGTTCCGTGGTCGAGGTCGGGGCCAGCAGGAAGATCAGGTCCAGGCCGTTCTCGCGCATGGCGTCGGCGAAGGCCTCGCACTCTTCCGGCGGATAGTCGACGACGATGGCGCCGTCCGCACCCGCTTCTTTCGCGCAGCGGATGAAGTTATCGGGGCCGATACGCTCGATCGGATTGGCGTAGCCCATCAGGACGACCGGGGTATGCTGGTTCGTCTGGCGGAATTCGCGCACGAAATTAAAGACGTCCGGCAGGCCGATGCCGAATTTCAGGGCGCGCTCGCAGGCGCGCTGGATGACCGGGCCTTCGGCCATCGGGTCGGAGAACGGGACGCCCAGTTCCAGCACGTCTGCGCCGCCCTCGACCAGAGCGTGCATCAGCGGGACGGTGAGTTCGGGACCGGGGTCGCCGGCGGTGATGAAGGTGACGAGGCCGGTTTTGTTTTGCGCGCGCAGGGCGGCGAAGGTGTGTTCGATTCGGGACATGGTTGGTTTATTTATTCGGTAGTCGACCGGTGACGGTCGGGTTGGCATCGGTCCCTTGAACGCGTGGACGGGGAACCCGTCCACCCTACGTTGGGAGAACTGCAGGGTGGACGGCTATGCCGTCCACACGTTCAACGAACGTATGAATAACGCGGACTATGTGCTCCTGCGGAGGCAACTCAGCTGAAATCCAGCCCCATCCTCTGCGCCACCGTGTGCATGTCCTTGTCCCCGCGCCCCGACAGGTTCACCAGGATCAGCTGGTCCTTCGGCAGCGTGGCCGCCAGCTTCACGCCGTAGGCAATCGCGTGCGAGGATTCCAGCGCCGGGATGATGCCCTCGATGCGGCAGCAGTCGTGGAAGGCCGCCAGCGCCTCGTCGTCGGTAATGGAGACGTACTCGGCGCGCGCCGAATCCTTCAGCCAGGCGTGCTCCGGCCCCACGCCCGGATAGTCCAGGCCGGCCGACACCGAATGGGTTTCGATGATCTGGCCGTTCGCGTCCTGCAGCAGGTAAGTGCGGTTGCCGTGCAGCACGCCCGGAAAGCCGGCCGTCAGCGAAGCCGAGTGCTTGCCCGAATCGAGCCCCTCGCCCGCCGCCTCGACGCCCACCAGCTTCACGCCCGGCTCGTCGATGTAGGGATAAAAAATGCCCATCGCGTTCGACCCGCCGCCGATGCAGGCGACCACGTAGTCGGGCTGGCGGCCGGTCATCTGCGGCATCTGCACGCGGCACTCCTCGCCGATCACCGACTGGAAGTCGCGCACCATCATCGGGTAGGGGTGCGGACCCGCCACGGTGCCGATGATATAGAAGGTGTTTTCGATGTTGGTGACCCAGTCGCGCATCGCTTCGTTGAGCGCGTCCTTCAGGGTCTTGCTGCCCGACTCGACCGGCACCACGGTGGCGCCCAGCAGCTTCATGCGGTAGACGTTCTGGGCCTGGCGCTTGACGTCCTCGCTGCCCATGTAGACCACGCATTCCAGGCCGAAGCGGGCGCAGATGGTGGCGGTGGCCACGCCGTGCTGGCCCGCGCCGGTCTCGGCGATGATGCGCTTCTTGCCCATGCGCCGCGCCAGCAGGGCCTGGCCGATGACGTTGTTGATCTTGTGCGCGCCGGTGTGGTTCAGGTCTTCGCGCTTGAAGAAGACCTGGGCGCCGCCAGCCAGTTCCGACCAGCGCTTGGCGTGATAGACCGGCGAAGGACGTCCGACGAAGTGGGCCAGCTCGTAGCGGAATTCTTCGAGGAATTCGGGATCGACGGAGAAACGGGCGTAGGCCTCGTTCAGTTCGGCCAGCGCATGCGTCAGCGTTTCGGCGACGAAGGACCCGCCGTAGGGGCCGAAGTGGCCGCGCGCGTCGGGGAACTGGTAATCGGGAGTCTGGAACAGCGCGGCGGGGCCGCGCTCAGCTTGTGCTTCCTGGGTGACGTCCAGGGTCGCTTCCTGAATCGGTTTCATGGTATTCGCTCTTTTCAATGGTGGCATCGCCAGCCCGCACCGCCGCGACGAAGGCGGCGATCTTGCGGGCATCCTTGATCCCCTTGGCTTCTTCGACACCGCTGCTGATGTCGACGGCAAAGGGGCGTACGCATGCGACCGCCTCAGTGGCGTTTTGCACGCTCAAGCCACCACTCAAAACGACCCGAGGCGCGAGCTCTTTTGGAATAACTGACCAATCGAAAACCTTTCCGGCGCCGCCGTAGGCGTCCACGTGGGTGTCGAGCAGGAGGCCCGTGAACCAGGGACTGGCGGCGCGGTATGCGAGCTCGCATTCTAGCAGTTCATTTGGCGCCGTGTCCGGCTTGATGCGGCAGGCCCGCACGAAGGGCCGCTTCACCGCGGCCGCGATCGCCGCGCACGCTTCAGGCGTTTCGTCGCCGTGGAACTGCAGTAGCGCGACCGGTGCGGCGTCCACGACCGCCGCCACCTCTCCCACGCTCGCGTTGACGAACAGGGCCACCGAACTGACGTAAGGCGGCAGCAAGGGGCCGAGCGCGGCGAAGCGCTGCGGCGTGAGGTAGCGCGGGCTCTTCGGGTAGAACACGAAGCCGAGCGCGTCGGCGCCCTCGGCACAAGCGGCGCGCAGGTCTTCCTCGCGCGTGATGCCGCAGATTTTGATACGGGTACGGTGCATATTCAAACCTTCAGGCGCTCTACAGCCAGGGCAAGGGCGAGACCGCCTCCTGCGGCAATCCCCATTTCGGATCGTAATCGATTTTCGCGAAGTACAGCCCGTCCGGCATGAAGGTCGGGGCGGCGGCGTCGCGGTCGCGTGCGGCGAGCACCTCGGCCATCCAGTCCGGCTCGTTGCGTCCGGTGCCGACGTAAATCAGGGCGCCGACGATGTTGCGCACCATGTGGTGCAGGAAGGCGCTGGCGCGCACGGTGAAGACGATGATGTCGCCGCGGCGCTCGATGCTGATTTCCTGCATGTCCTTGACCGGCGTATTCGCCTGGCAGCCGGAAGCGCGGAAGGACGAAAAATCGTGCAGTCCGATCAGGTGGCGCGCGGCCAGCCGCATGCGTTCCACGTCCAGCGGGCGGAACACCCAGCCGGCGCGTCCGGCCAGCAGCGCCGACGGGTTCGGGTTGTTGTACAACACGTAGTGGTAGGTGCGCGCGCGCGCCGAGAAGCGCGCGTGGAATTCCAGGCCCTCGGCATCGGGCGCCACCTCGGCCGCCCAGCGCACCGAAATCGAATCGGGCAGGAAGGTGTTGGTGCCGCGCACCCAGCTCTGCATCGAGCGGTTCAGTTCGGTATCGAAGTGCACCACCTGCTCGACCGCGTGGACGCCGGCGTCGGTACGGCCGGCGCAGGTCGTGGCCAGTTTCGTGCAGGCGAACTTCTCCAGCGCGATCTCGAGCGCGTCCTGGATCGTGTCACGGCTCGGCTGTTTCTGGTATCCGTTCCAGCCGGTGCCGACGTACTGGAGTCCGAGTGCGATGCGCGTCACGCGATCTGTGCGCGCATGGCGCTGGCACGGCTGGACTGTTCGACGTTCCCACCCTTGATCACTTCGTCGAGCAGCTCGCGCGCGCCCTCCTTGTCGCCGATCTCCTGGTAGGCGATCGCCAGGTCCAGTTTGGTTTCCATCTCCATCTGCACGGCCGACAGCCCGGCGCCGGCTGCGCTGTCGTACGCGTTGTCGCCCGCAGTGGTGCCGGCCACGCCGCCTGCCTGATCCGGCGCCGGCTCGACCTCATACGGCTGGAGGTCGAGGTCCAGGCCGCTCATGTCGAAGCGCGGCTCGGTTGCCGGCACCTCGGTCAGCGTGAACGGATCGGCCTGCCGGGCAGCAGCTGCGCCCGGGCTTGCCGGCTGGCCGAAGTCCATCATATCGAGGTCGAACAGCGGGTCCTTTTCCGCGGCCGACGTCGCCTGCACGTCCGCCCGCGTATCCGGCTGCATGAGTGGCTGCACGAGCGGCTGCGCCGGCTCGGCGGACGGCGGGGCCAGGTCGAAGGCGGCGAAGTCGGTGTCGCCGAAATCGAAGGCCTGCTCCTGGCGCCCGGCAGCCGGGGCCGCCGGCGCGGTATCGGCCAGGCCGAAATCCATCGCATCGAGGTCGAACAGCGGATCCTTCAGGTCGCTCGCCGGCGGGGTGGCCGGGGCTTCCGGCAGCGGCGGCAGCTCGAACTCGCGCGCCAGCTGAGCCATGTCGATATCGGTGGTCGGGCCGTTCTTCGACAGGTCGAGCACGAAGGCATCGTCCTCGTCCACCGGCGCGACCGCGGCCGTAGCCTGATCCGGGATGCCGAAGTGCATGTCGAACGCCAGGTCGTCCAGGCTCTCGGCCCTGGCGGTGTCGACGGCCGGGGTGCCGGACGCCGGATCGAGCGGCGCGAAGGGTTCCATGTCGAACTGCAGGTCCGGCACGGCGGTCTCGTCATGGGCCGCGCCCAGGGTCGGTGCGGCGGCCGGCACCGGCTCGAAGCTCAGGCCGCCGAGGTCGAAGTCGAGCAGGTTGTCGTCCCTGGCGTTAGCCGCATCGGTGCCATTCAGACCGGCCGGCGCGCTGTCGTGCAGTTGCGGCAGGGCCGTGGTGGCGTCGGTCGACAGGCCAAAGCTGTCGAGGTTGAAAGCGGTGTCGAGCGGCGCGCCGGTCACGGCGTCCACGGTCGCAGCCGGTTCGATGGATTCCGGCGTGTCGCCGCGGTTGCGGAAGGCCTGCTCCAGCTGCTGCGACAGCAGGGTCTGCGGGCCAGCCTCGGCATGGGTCGCGGCGGCGGCCAGGCCGGCACCCACGGCACCCGCAGCAACGGCCGTGGCACCTGCCGTCACGCCGGCCCCCGCGGCCTGCGCGTACATCGGATTGGCCGGATCGAGCGTGTGGCCGAGCGCGGCGGCCTGCGCCCACTCGTCGCCCTTGCCGCCGGTCAGGCTGTACAGTTCCGTCGCCTGCGTCTCGAACGCGCGCACGTCCTTGCGGGCGGCATAGATCTCGAGCAGCTTCAGGCGCACCGGATGGCGGTGCGGATCGTTGCGCAGGGCTTCCTTCAGGATGTCCTCGGCCTGCGTGTCGAAGTTATAGGCCAGGTACAGCTCTGCCTCGGCCAGCGGATCGACTTCGTTGGTGTCGAGCTGGCTGGCCGACGGAGCGAAGCTGGAATTGAAGACGCTGTCGTGGGTATCGACGTTCTGCCCGCCGGTCTCGGCGAACAGCGACTGTGCCGGCTGGGCGGCGCTGCCGAGGATGGTCGGTGGCGATGCCGACTTCGCCGCCTTCGGCGCGTCCTTGCGCCCGCGCCGCTGCGACAGGCCGAGCGCGGCCAGCAGCAGCACGGCAGCGCCCGCGCCGAGGTAGGTGATGTTGTCCATCAGCGTATCGGCCAGGCTGGGCTCGGCGGGCGCGGCTGGCTTGGTTGGCTGCCCTGCAGGCTTGATCTTCGGGGCTGGGGCCGGCTGGGCATCGGCCACGACCGCCGGCGCCTCGGCCGCGCGCTGGGCGGCGGCGGCACCGGCCTGGCTCTTGACCGTGATCAGCTTTTCCAGGTCGTTGACGTTCTTCTCGAGTTCCTTGACGCGCTGCTGGGCCTCGGCCAGTTCCTTTTCCCGGGCGACCGCATCCTCGGCAGCGGCGGCGGCGGCAGCGCCGATCGCGGCGGCGCCGCCCGCTGCCTGGGCCGGCAAGGCTTTCGACAGGCGCAGCTGGTCGGCCGACTCGTTCGCCGCGGTCGGCCGTTCCTCGACCTTGGCGGTGATGCGGCCGGTGGCGCTCTGCCCTGCCTGCGGCTCGCGCGCCGGGGTGCTGGTGGCGACCTGCCCGGCCAGCTTGGCGCGGTAGGCATTGAAATCGGCCGCGTGAGCGACGACGGTGCCGTGCGCCTCGCCGGCGTCCAGGCCGCGCAGCGTATCGGCGCTCGGCACGGACAGGATCTGGCCCGACTTCAGGCGGTTCATGTTGTTGCCCATGAAGGCGTCCGGGTTCGCGCGGTACAGGGCGACGAGCATCATGTCGAGCGAGACGTCGACCGGTTTCAGGCGGCCGGCAATGCGGCTGAGCGTGTCGCCGCTCTTCACGCGGTAGCGCGATGCCGTGGCCGCGGCCGGTGCGCGGGCGCCTGACGTCGCCTCCCCTGCGGTCTGCTCGGCGCGCGCCGCGCGCTGCGGGCGGCCGGTGTCCGGCGCAGTTGCGGGCGAAGCAGCCGGCGCAGGCGTGGCCGAACGGGCCGCACCCGGGCGTGGCGCCGCCGGCGCAACCTGCGCCGACTGGGTCGCGCGCAGCTCGGCCGGGTCGAGCAGGAAGGTGTATTCGCGAACCAGGCGGCCGTTATTCCAGGACAGTTCGAGCAGCAGGTCGACGAAGGGTTCGTTCATCGGCTGCGGCGAAGTGATGCGCACGAACTGGCGCCCGCCGCGCTGTTCGACGGCGAAACGCAGCGACAGCAGGGCCGGATTGAATTCGATGTTGGCGGAGCGGTAGGCCTCGGGGCTCGCCAGCTTCGCCACCAGTCCCGATGCTTCCTCGGCGGAGACGGCGGTCAGTTCGATCTCGGCGCGCAGCGGCTGGCCCAGCGCGGACAGCACGGTCAGCTTGCCCAGTCCCGCCGCCATTGCCGCCGACGACAGCAGCACTGCACTGGCGACCGCTGCGGTAAGCGTTTTCAGCGCGGACGACATGATCTGAGGACGGCGGTTCGGTGGCATAGTTGGGGACGAGAAGGTTAGCTGGGGGAAAGGACGGTTTCCCGGAGGTCTCAACATAACATCATGCACTGGAGCATGCAAGCTCCACGGGGCGTAGCGGGGTCAAACTGTGGGCTGGATGCGTGTTCGATGACGATTCGATATCGTCCTTGCAAATGCGGAATTATGGGGGTGCCAACAGGTGTGATCGGATCGGCAAGAGTCGCGAATTCAGGGTCGCATTATCGGTTATCGCGCACGCATGAACACCAGCGAACGTAGGGTGGACTCAGGAGTCCACCCTACGTCTACGAAACGCAAACGCCGCGAAATCATCGCGGCGTTTGTTTGCTTCTTGCTTCTCGATTACTTGTCCAGCACGATCCGCAGCATGCGGCGCAGCGGCTCGGCGGCGCCCCACAGCAGCTGGTCGCCGACGGTGAAGGCCGACAGGTAATCCGGGCCCATCGACATCTTGCGCAGGCGGCCCACCGGAATCGTCAGGCTGCCGGTGACGGCGGCCGGCGACAGCTCGTGCATCGACGCTTCGCGCGTGTTCGGCACCACCTTCACCCACTGGTTATGCGAGGCGATGATATCGTTGATCTCGTCGAGCGGCACGTCCTTCGTCAGCTTGATGGTCAGCGCCTGCGAGTGGCAGCGCATTGCGCCGATGCGCACGCACAGGCCGTCCACAGGAATGGCACCGGTACCGAAAGCCTCGCCGCGGCCGAGGATCTTGTTGGTCTCGGCGCCGGCCTTCCACTCTTCCTTCGACTGGCCGTTGCCCAGGTCCTTGTCGATCCAGGGGATCAGGTTGCCGGCCAGCGGCACGCCGAACTGCTTCGTTTCATCGGCGGACAGGCCATGCTGGGTCGCCAGCACCGTGCGGTCGATCTCGAGGATGGCCGAGGCCGGGTCGTCGAGCAGCGGTTTCACCGCGCCGTTGATGGTGCCGAACTGGGTCAGCAGCTCGCGCATGTGCTGGGCCCCACCGCCCGATGCCGCCTGGTAGGTCATGGAGGTCATCCACTCGACCAGCCCCTGCTGGAACAGGCCACCCAGGCCCATCAGCATGCACGACACGGTGCAGTTGCCGCCGACGTAGTTCTTCACGCCGCGCGACAGCGCGTTCTTGATGACGTCGAGGTTGACCGGGTCGAGCACGATGACGGCGTCGTCGTTCATGCGCAGGGTCGAAGCAGCGTCGATCCAGTAGCCATTCCAGCCGCTGGCGCGCAGCTGCGGGAAGATCTCGGACGTGTAGTCGCCGCCCTGGCA
>JBBWZO010000056.1:0-5362 GCA_039649125.1 Massilia sp.
CCTGCCGTAGGAATCGAAATCGATGTAGTCGATCTTTTGCCGATACTGGGTGGTTTCCGGAAAATCGTTTCCCGCCAATACTTGTGCGATCTCCGCTTTGGTGAACGTCGCATTATCCTGCGGCAGGTTCCAGGCCGGGACGGCCCACACTCCTCCTGCGGCCAGGGTTAGCGCTGCTACTGCCATTGCACGGGCAAGCCAAGGTGCTTTCATAGATCCCCTTTCATGGTGTTTATCGGTTGTCCGAATTTTTCATCGGCTTAGTCGGAGCCAGCGCTATTCGAATGCGCCGAACGCGCGCTGTCGGAAAAACGCTTCGTCACTATTCGTCTTGTCTCCCATCTGTTCTCCTTGGTAGTGCGCAGAGTGCGCTGGTCGACGCCGCTGGCACCGGTGTTGCATCATTGCTACGCAAATCATTAAAGCATTGCCCAGCATTCACGTCTAAAACAATTTTCATTGTCTCAGCCATATTTATTTTGTTTATGCTTGCGCGGGAATGCGACGCGTTCGGACGCGGCACGGGAGAGAACTTGCCCCGTTCTCGGCTCTGCGGTATTTTTTAGACGGAACGCTTTTTACAGCGCGTCAAGCGCAAAGCGCATTTGAATCAATGCGTTACGTAGTTCCGTATGGATGCAAGGTCAGCTCTGAGCGCTCAGCTCGAGGGGTAATTTGCCCGATGCCACATTTCGTACCAATCCAACAAATTTATTCCAGGCGAATGGGCTTTCAAAGCGCCAATGGCGTTACTGACGACCGCAGGCGCAATAGGTACCCGCGTACCGACCACGGTCGCTTGTTTTGGAGCGTTTGCACTCGTCGTGAAACGATTCGGAATTTCTCTTCTTTAAAGGCTCCGAAACTCGGCGAACCCTTCCCTCCTTCAGCGTCTTCCGTTGCGATCAGCCCTATCTGGCGCATCCGTCCCGCAGTCAATGCGCCGGAATCCCCCGTGCCAGGTCGGCGGCCGGCGCGACGCCGCGTGCCGCCGCTCGGCCGCCGGCGGCAGTTCCTGCGCCTGCTCCCGGATTGGGAGTGCGGACAACTGCGCGGCCTCCGCCGCCTTCTGCCGGACGTCGAGCAGCCGCGTTTCGCCCAGCCGCCAGACGTCCCCCTCGGCAACGAGGCTGGTGCGGCCCCTGATGCTCACGACGCGCCCGTTCACCACGGCGTCGCTCACGTGCCAGCGCAGCACGGCCTGTGGGACGCCATCCTGGTGCAGGTCCGGTGCGCGGTCGAGCGTCAGCACGTCCGACGACAGCAGGCCGCCAAAGATGTGCCCGGGACGCCAGGCTGCCGCGCGCGCGCGCCCGCGGCCCGGACGGGTGCCGGTCTGCTCCAGCGCCTGTGCCAGCTCGCCGCATAGCCGGTCGCGCTCGGCGCGCAGCGCGAGGAAATTCGTGGCCTGCATGCGCCCGTGCTCGACCAGTGCGTTCTTCAGGGCCAGGTGGCGGTCGAATTTCGAAAAGAGCCCGAGCTCGCGTCTGGCGGCGCCACTGACCGCTTCGGCATCCATCACGATGCGCACTACCTCGATCGGCCGGTCCTGCGGACGCCCGCTCTGCTCCGGATCGTCCAGCCGCCGGTTGACCGCTTCGATGAAGGCGATTTCCTGGTTCAGCGACAGGTTGCCCGACAGCGTGTCGCGCCGCTGCCAGAGCTCGCTGCCGTCGAGTTCGGGGTCGCTCCCATCCTTGATTCGCTTGCTGAAATCCGATTTGTCCTGGTTGATCTGGAGGACCCAGAGGCCGTCGGGTTTCTTGGCCGCATCGGTGACGTCTGCGATGAAGTTCCTGATCGGCGGGTTCTGCGAGAAAAGGCCGTCCCAACACGCCGTGGCGCGTGCCTGCTGCGTGTCCGGATCGATGGCGACGATCTCCTGCGCCCTGAACACCCACGGCAGGCAGGCCGACGCCGCCACCGCATCGAGCGTCACCCCGGCATCTTCCGGGGAACGCTCGGAGCTGAAGGCGATGAAGGCGCCGCTGTCGATGTCCACGGCACCAATCAGGAGCTGCGGAATCGTGTAGCTGACCTGCCGGACCGCGGCGGCCAGCCGCTCGAGCGAGCCACTCTCGAAGCTGAGATCCGGTTCTTCCCATGCACCGAATGCGGCGCGCAACAGGCAGTCCGGATCCAGCGGCTGGCGTCGGATCCAGTCCACCAGCCGGCGCGTGGTGTCGACCTTGATGCGCAGCTTCTCCTCGACGGCCTGGCGCTTCCTGCCGATATCGGCCTCGGCCGGCCGTCCCGCGTGGAACATCCTGGCCTCCAGGTCGTATGCCTGCCAGCGTTTCACGTCCTGCGGGATACTGCAGAAATCGCCGATCGCACCGACGAGCCCGAAGTCCACGTGCGGTGCGACCGATTCGCGCAGCTGGAAGTAGCCGGCGCGGATCCAGTTTTCGAGCGGCGGCCACAGCTTCGCCAATGAGGGCCAGACCCGGGTGGTGACGTCTTCGATCTCGCGCATCGGCGGCAGATAAGGGCTGAACTTCAGGTCGATGGTCGATGCGCGCCCCATCCACTGGGTCATCTCGTTGAGCATCTGCTCGCCAGGCTGGCGGGCGCAATTCGCGTCCCAGAACGCGTCGAGCCTGGCACGCGCGTCGTCCGGCCCGCTGATGAGGTAGCCGTACCAGGCCAGCAGCGCGCTGATCGCCCCGCCCGACGTGCCGCTGATGCCGGCCAGGTTCAGGTGTTCGCCGCGCCCTTCCTTCAGGTCGCTCTGCTTCCCGCCGGACCGCGCAATGACGGCATTGTCGAAGCGCGGCAGCAGCGCGGGCAGCGCGCCCGCCGTGTATGCCGCATGGCTGCCGCCCCCCTGGCATGCGATTGCAATATTCTTGATGGCCATGATCGTTCTCCACCGAAAAGCTGGATTCGCTCGTGTGTCGCCGTTTGACGGCCGAACGGCGCAAGGTCGCCGCCCTCTTCCTGCGGCAAGAGCTCGGTGCGGTCAACTCGGCCCATCGCCGTCTGACCTCCCTGGCCTGTCTTCGTTCAGTCAGACCTCCCCGGGCCCCAGGGGTCGCGAGCGCCAATTTACGAACGTCGACGACTATCCACGTAGCGGCAACGCAGTCTTGTAGCGCACTTGCTTCAGCGCAAAGCTGGAACGGATCTTTTCAACTTGTGGAATGGGCGTCAGCTGTTCCAGGATGAAGCGTTCGAGGGCGCCGATATCGGGTACCGCAACGCGAATCAGATAATCGGCGTCGCCGGTCATCAGGTAACACTCCATCACTTCTTCCCGCGAGCAGACGCGCGCTTCGAATGCTTGCAGCGCCTTCTCGCTTTGCTGCTTCAGGCTAATGGAGATGAAGACATTCAGGTGCAACCCCAGTTGCCTCGGGTCGAGCAGCGCGACATATTGCCGGATCAGTCCACTGCCTTCCAATGCTTTCACCCGCGCCAGGCAGGGAGACGGCGACAGGTTGACGCGCCGCGCCAATTCGACATTGGACAGGCTGCTGTCCTGCTGGAGTTCGCGAAGAATACGCAAATCGGTAGCATCGAGGTTCATTATGCTGAAACTTAGTCATTTTTCCGCATATTGTACTGCCTTTGGGAGATTTTCCGGCCATTCCAGTTCAATATTCCGTGCCTGGTGTCATAAGATAACTGCATCAGGAAGCAACATGAAAATACAAGGACTCATCATGAACGCACCCGGTCTGCAGTTTTCCGCCACGGTCAACATTGATTACCCCATGGACAGCGACGCCACTGAAACGGCTGAATGGCTGGACGCACTGCAGTCCGTGATCGAGCGCGAAGGCCCGGAACGCGCGCGCTATATCCTCGACCGCCTTGCGGATGCGGCACGGCGGCACGAAGTCGGCTGGCAAGCCGAACGCGGAACGCCTTACGTCAATACCATCCCCGTGGAGCGACAGGCTCCCTTCCCTGGCGATCTGGCAATCGAGGAGCGCCTGGCATCGCTGATGCGCTGGAACGCACTGGCGATGGTGATGCGCGCCAACCAGGCCTACGGTGAGCTCGGTGGCCATATCGCAAGCTATGCCAGTGCGGCCGATCTGTTCGAAGTCGGCTTTAATCACTTCTTCCGGGCAAGAACGCCGGAATTCGGGGGCGACCTCGTGTTCTATCAACCGCATTCCGCACCCGGCGTCTACGCGCGGGCCTTTCTTGAAGGGCGGCTGAACGAACGTGATCTGGAACATTATCGTCAGGAAATCAGTGCCCGGAAAGGAGGGGCGCAGGGCCTATCGAGCTACCCGCATCCGTGGCTGATGCCTGAATTCTGGCAGTTTCCGACGGGCTCGATGGGCATCGGCCCGATCAGCTCGATCTACCAGGCCCGTTTCATGCGCTACCTGCAGCACCGCAAGCTGCTCGACACCAGCCAGCGCAAGGTCTGGGGCGTATTTGGCGATGGCGAGATGGATGAACCCGAAAGCATGTCGGCCCTGACGCTGGCTGCGCGCGAAGGCCTCGACAATCTGGTCTGGGTGGTCAACTGCAATCTCCAGCGCCTCGATGGACCGGTGCGTAGCAACGGCCGCATCATCGATGAGCTCGAACAATTGTTCAGCGGTGCAGGCTGGAACGTCATCAAGCTGCTTTGGGGATCCGACTGGGATGAACTCTTTGCGAAGGATGCCGGAGGCGCGCTGGCGAATGCATTTGCGCGTACCGTGGACGGCCAGTTCCAGACCTTCGCTGCCAAGGACGGCTCCTACAACCGCCAGACTTTTTTCGGCCAGAACCCCGAATTGGCACGGCTCGCCGGTGGCTTGAGCGATGCCCAGATCGACCAGCTGAAACGCGGCGGCCATGACATGGTCAAGATCCATGCGGCCTATGAGGCCGCGTCCCGTCATCGTGGCGCGCCTACCGTGATCCTCGCGCATACCAAGAAGGGCTATGGCATGGGCGACGCTGGCCAGGGCAGGATGACCACGCACCAGCAGAAGAAACTCGACCGGGACGCCCTGATCGCTTTCCGCGACCGGTTCAAGCTGCCTTTGTCGGACCAGGAAGCCGAGTCGCTGACCTTCCATCGGCCGGCCGAAGACAGCGCTGAGATGCGCTACCTGCATGCGAGGCGCGCCGCGCTCGGCGGTTACATTCCCTCTCGCAGCAGCAGTGCGGCGCCGGTTGCGGTCCCGGCACGGGCAGACTATGCCGGTTTCGCCCTGCAGGCGGAAGGCAAGGAAATGAGTACCACGATGGCCTTCGTGCGCATGCTGACCAGTCTGCTCAAGGACAGCCAGTTCGGGCCGCGCGTGGTTCCCATTGTCGCCGATGAAGCACGTACCTTCGGCATGGCAAACCTGTTCAAGCAGGTCGGCATCTACTCGAGCGTCGGACAGTGCTATGAGCCTGAAGACAT
>JBBWZO010000066.1:0-6597 GCA_039649125.1 Massilia sp.
TGGAGCGGGAGAAGAGTCTCGAACTCTCGACCTCAACCTTGGCAAGGTTGCGCTCTACCAACTGAGCTACTCCCGCTTAGGAGTCCTGCTAACCACACGCCATTTGGAGCGGGAGAAGAGTCTCGAACTCTCGACCTCAACCTTGGCAAGGTTGCGCTCTACCAACTGAGCTACTCCCGCACGGAGTGTGTTTCTTTACCTACCTTACTGCTGCTCCGGAGTGGAGCGGGAGAAGAGTCTCGAACTCTCGACCTCAACCTTGGCAAGGTTGCGCTCTACCAACTGAGCTACTCCCGCATTCTGGAAACATCGATTATCGCAGAAATTGTGACAACTTCCAAGACAACCCTTTACTGCTAAAGCTGCCGACTGCTGCAAACGTTGGAGCGGGAGAAGAGTCTCGAACTCTCGACCTCAACCTTGGCAAGGTTGCGCTCTACCAACTGAGCTACTCCCGCTTTGTCTGTCGTTTGCTGCGATGTCGTCGCAACAGGCAAGCATTATAGATGATCTGATCCGTACGTCAAGGATGGCAGAGAAGTAATCTTACAGATTCCCGCCTTTTTCCTTGATAACCGGCCACGCGCGGCGCAAATAGTAGAACATCGACCAGACGGTCAGCACGCCGGCGACCCACAGCAGGATCTCGCCCCAGAAGTGGACATCGATGCCAAGCAGCGTGTCATGGAACAGCAGCATCGGGATGGCGGCCATCTGGGCGGCGGTCTTGACCTTCCCCAGCGAGCTGACGGCAACCGATTTGCGCGCGCCGATCTCGGCCATCCATTCGCGCAGGGCCGAGATCGTGATCTCGCGGCCGATGATGATGAAGGCGATGATGGCGTTCACCCGGTCGAGCTGGATCAGCACCAGCAGCGCGCCCGCCACCATCAGCTTGTCGGCGACCGGATCGAGGAAGGCGCCGAAGGCCGAGGTTTCGTTCCAGCGCCGTGCCAGGAAGCCGTCGAACCAGTCGGTCACGGCTGCGATGATGAAGACCAGGGTGGCGGCCAGGTTGCGGTCCGCGAGCGGCAACCAGTGCGTGGGAAGGTAGTAAACGCCGACAACGAGGGGAATCAGAGCGACACGTAACCAGGTCAGGAGAATCGGGATGTTGAAAGGCATAAGGGCGTGAACTGGCTTACCGTTGGAAAAATGCGTGCGCCGCTAGTCTACATGGCTATTGCCATTTAAACCAGTTGCGCTCAACGGTGGCGGGATGGCCTGAGCGGAGGAAGGAATGCTGGAGGCGAGGCTCGCTCGTAGGGTGGACGGCTCTTCCCGTACAGATGCCAAGACGCTGCGTGTATGCCGTCCACGCGTTCAACCATCGTGTGATCCGTCGTGATACTCAGCTGCCGCTTGAACGCGTGGACGGCGCGTGCGCTGCAAGCACGCACGCACCGGGGGTAGAGCCGTCCACCCTACGTCCCTTGCTGAGGAAACGGCTTCCGGTGCGGCTGTCGGCTCGCCGTGGACCCTTGCCTGCCGAACGCCCCCCTCAATGCAACTGCCGGTAAATCTCTTCCGCCAGCGCGGTCGAGATGCCCTCGACCTGGCACAGGTCTTCGACGCTGGCGTCGATCACGCCGCGCAAGCCGCCGAAGCGGGCCAGCAGGCGCTGGCGGCGCTTGGCGCCGATGCCCTCGATTTCCTCGAGGCGCGAGGCCTGGCGCGCCTTGGCGCGCTTGGCGCGCATGCCGGTGATCGCGAAGCGGTGCGCTTCATCACGGATCAGCGCCACCAGCATCAGGGCGGCCGATTCCTTGCCGAGTTCCTGCGGTGCGCGGCCGTCGGCGAAGATCAGGGTTTCCAGGCCGACGCGGCGCCCTTCTCCCTTCGCCACGCCGACGATCAGGCCGATGTCGAGGCCGAGCTCGGAGAATACCTGGCGCGCCATTTCGACCTGGCCCTTGCCGCCGTCGACCAGCACGACATCCGGCATGACGCCGTCGCCACCGGCCACCTTTTCGTAGCGGCGCATCAAGACCTGGCGCATGGCGGCGTAGTCGTCGCCCGGCGTGATGTCGTTGATGTTGTAGCGACGGTATTCCGAATTCTGCATCGTGTGGTGGTGGAACACCACGCACGAGGCCTGGGTCGCCTCCCCCGCCGTATGGCTGATGTCGAAGCACTCGATGCGCAGCGTATCGAGGTCGGTCGCGTCGAGCGACAGGGCCTCGGCCAGCGCGCGCGTGCGCGACTGCTGCGATCCCTGTTCGGACAACAGGCGCGCCAGCGCGATCTCGGCGCCCTTCTGGGCCAGCTCCAGCCACTGGCGGCGCTGGCCCTGGGGCTGGAAAATCAGGTTGATGCGGTGCCCGCACTGCTCGGTCAACGCCACCATCAGTTCCGGCTGGTCGAACTCGATGTTCAGGATCAGGGTGCCGGGAATGAACTTGTCGGTGTAATGCTGGACCAGGAAGGCGGCCAGCACTTCGCATTCGATCGAGGCCTCGGCAATCGCCTCCCCGACCTGGGTCGGGAAGTAGGCACGGTCGCCGAGGTGGCGCCCGCCTCGCACCATGGCCAGGTTGACGCAGGCACGCCCGCCCTGCACCACCACGGCGATGATGTCGACGTCGGCGTCGCCGGTCGTCTCCATGCTCTGCTGGTGCAGCACGCGCGAGAGCGACTGGATCTGGTTGCGCACGCCGGCCGCCTGCTCGAACATCAGCTTTTCGGCAAAACCGTGCATCTTCTGCTGCAGGTCTTCCAGCACTTCGGTCTGGCGCCCACGCAGGAATTTCGCCGCGTTCTCGACGTCGACCTTGTACTCGTCCTTGGCTACCAGGTTCACGCAGGGCCCGCTGCAACGGCCAATCTGGTGCAGCAGGCAGGGCCGGGTGCGGTTGGCGAACACGCTGTCCTCGCAGGTGCGCAACATGAACACCTTCTGCAGGATCTGGATCGATTCCTTGACCGCCCAGGCGCTCGGAAAAGGACCGAAAAACCGGTTCTTCTTGTCCAGGGCGCCGCGGTAATAGCCCATGCGTGGATAGTCGCCACCGGTGATTTTCAGGTAGGGGTAGGACTTGTCGTCGCGGAACAGGATGTTGTAGCGGGGCTTCAGCGCCTTGATCAGGTTGTTTTCCAGGATCAGGGCTTCGGCCTCGCTGTGCGTGATCGTCGTTTCCAGATTCGCGATCTGCGACACCATCATCGCGATGCGCGGGCTCGACAGGTTTTTCTGGAAATAGCTCGACACGCGCTTCTTGAGGTTGCGCGCCTTGCCGACATACAGCACGTTCTGGTTGGCGTCGAAATAGCGGTACACGCCGGGCAGGTCCGGCAGCTTGGCGACCGTCGCCAGCACCTGCTCCCTGGCCGAGACGCTCGGCTCCACGGGGTCAAGAGCATCCTCTTTCAAGGTTGCCGTCAGCTCTTCCTTCACGGCCTGCCAGGTATCGGGGCGGGCGCGCGGCGCGGGGGCCTCGGCCGCCTTGGCCCTGACGGCACGGGCGCGCTTCGGCTTGCCCTCGACCGGATGCGGCGCGGGCATGGCGGCGCCGCCCGCGGCCGCATAGGCCACCGGCGCTTCCACCACCTCATGGGCGGTCTGCTTGGCCGCCGCGTCGGCGGCGCCGTTGGGGAGCGCCGGATGCTCCGGCAGCTCGGGGGATTGCACTTCCTTGGTCACTGGCGTATCGCTTGCGTAATCTGGCTTACTTTGTGAAGGCGCGCCTGCAAGGCGGGGCGATGCGTCGCCGCCGCGCGGGTCGTGTCAGGCGCCCGCTGGTTCCTGCGTGACGATCACGAAGGCGACCCCGTAGTCGGCTTCGTCGCTGATCGTCACCTGCGCGCTCAATCGGTTCTGGCGCATGAATTCTTCGAGGGCGCCGCTGCACATGATGACCGGCTTGCCGCTCGGGGCATTCAGCATCTGGGCCGAGCGCCAGGTCATCGGCATGCGCATGCCGAGGCCGATGGCTTTCGAAAACGCTTCCTTGGCCGAAAAGCGGGTGGCGAGGAAGCGCAGGCCGCGCACTTCGCTGCGGGCGCGCCGCGCGCGGAATTTTTCCAGTTCTTCGGGGCCGAGGATCTTTTCGGCGAAGCGCTCGTTGCGCGCGAGGGCCGCCTCGACACGCGAGATCTGGACGATGTCGGTGCCGATGCCATAAATCATTTCGCCCCCTTGGTCATGAGGCCCCCAGCGTCACGCCGAGGCGCGCGGCAACCATGATCGCCTTCATCTCGCGCACGGCATTCTCCCAGCCGGCGAACAGGGCGTGGGCGACGATCGCGTGGCCGATGTTCAGTTCGGCGATGTCGCGGATTGCCGCCACCGGCTGCACGTTGGTGTAATGCAGGCCGTGGCCGGCGTTCACCACCAGGCCATGGCGCACGCCGGCGGCGGCGCCGACCTTGATGCGTTCCAGCTCGTGCGCCGCATCAAGGCCTTCCGCTTCGGCGTAACGGCCCGTATGCAGCTCGATCACGGTAGCGCCGGTGCGGGCCGCCGCTTCGATCTGGGCCTCGTCGGCGTCGATGAACAGCGACACGCGGATCCCTTCGCCTTTCAGCTGCTTCACCGCGGTTTCCACTTCCTTGAAGTAGCGGATCACGTCCAGCCCGCCTTCGGTCGTCACCTCTTCGCGCCGCTCGGGCACCAGGCAGACGTCCTGCGGGCGCACCTGGCAGGCGAAGTCGATCATTTCCTGGGTAACGGCCGCTTCCAGGTTCATGCGCGTGGTCAGTTGCGGACGCATCGCGAGCACGTCCGCATCCTTGATGTGGCGGCGGTCCTCGCGCAGGTGCAGTGTGATCAGGTCGGCGCCGGCCTGTTCGGCGAGCAGGGCCGCGCGCAGCGGGTCCGGATAGACGGTGCCGCGCGCGTTGCGCACGGTGGCGATGTGGTCGTTGTTGACGCCCAGGTCGATGACCGGGCCGACGGGTTGCAGGAAGCTCATGGTTTTTTGGATGTTATAACTGCATCAAATCGATCAAAATCTGCCGGGTATTGAGCGGCGCGCCGCCCAGGTGGTGCGCCAGCAGGAAGCGCATCAGTTGCTTGCTCTGGGCCTGCGTCGCCGGGTCGGCATAATCCTCGCGTTCCATGTCGAGCAGGGTTTTTCCCGATACCACGGGCCAGACGTCCGACACCCGCGCCTCGCGCGCGCCGCGCTCGGGGTCGACCACATAGTCACTGCCGGCGATCACCGCTTCGCGCGTCGTGGTCGAGCGGGCGAGGTCGGCGGCGACACCCGTTTCCTTAAGTAAGGCCCGTTCGAACTTTCGCAAGGCGATTTGTGCCGGTTCGCCATGCGCCAGTTCGTTCAGGGTGGAAATATAGTGGTCGAACAGGGCCCGGTGCGGGTCGTCGCGGGCGAGCAGCTTGACCAGCAGCTCGTTCAGGTAAAAGCCGCACAGCAGCGCCGTGCGCTCCAGCGGCAGCATGCCGCCCACCCATTCGGCATCGATCAGCGTGCGCAGTTCGGACTTGCCGCTGAACGACACCGACAGCGGCTGAAAGGTCTGCAGCACACCGCGCAGTTTCGACAGCGGCCGTTTCGCGCCCTTGGCCACGACCGCGATGCGGCCATGGTCGCGCGTGAACAGGTCGACGATGAGGCTGGTTTCCTTGTAGGGATAGCTGTGCAGCACGAAGGACGGCTGGCCGTTGACGCGCACCTGGCTGACCGGCGCACGGTTGCGGCGGGCCGGCACGGGCACACTTTGCGCACTCGGCGCGGGCGTGGCGGGCGCCTGCTGCGGTGTGTGCGCAGGCAGCGCTTTGTCGGTATCGATGTCGGCGTCGGGGCTCGTCATGCGGGCAGGTCGTCCTCCGGCTTACTCGTACCCGTAGGCACGCAGGCCTGCTTCGTTGTCGGCCCAGCCGGATTTCACCTTCACCCAGATTTCCAGGTAGACGGGACCGCCGAACAGCTTTTCCATGTCCAGGCGCGACTGGGTCGAGATTTCCTTCAGACGCGCGCCTTTGTTACCGATGATCATCGATTTATGCGTGTCGCGCTCGACCAGGATGGCGGCGAAGATGCGGCGCAGGTTGCCTTCCTGGAGGAATTGCTCGATCAGCACCGTGCTCTTGTAGGGGAGCTCGTCGCCCAGCAGGCGGAACACCTTTTCGCGCACGATCTCGGCCGCGAGGAATTTCTCGCTGCGGTCGGTGATGTCGTCCGGGCCGAAGACCGGCGGGTTTTCCGGCAGATGCCTGCGGATCTCGCGCTCGAGGGCGTCGACCTGAAAACGCAGCTTGGCCGACACCGGCACGATGGCGGTGAAGTCGCGCAACGATGCCACTTTCTGGGCGAAGGGCATCAGGGTCGCCTTGTCCTTCATGCGGTCCGACTTGTTGATGACCAGGATCACCGGCACGTTTTTCGGCAACAGGTCGAGCACCTGCTGGTCGGCCGGTCCGAAGACGCCGGCCTCGACGATGAACAGGACGACATCGGACGCGGTCAGGGTGTTGGAGACAGTCTTGTTCAGCGTCTTGTTCAGCGCGTTCGAATGACGGGTCTGGAAGCCGGGCGTGTCGACGTAGATGTACTGGGCATCGTCATGCGTCTGGATGCCGGTGATGCGGTGGCGCGTGGTCTGCGCCTTGCGCGAGGTGATCGACACCTTGGCGCCGAT
>JBBWZO010000099.1:0-18824 GCA_039649125.1 Massilia sp.
TGGCGAGATGCGCGACCAGGAAACCGCGCAGATCGGCCTGCGCGCCGCGATGACCGGCCACCTCGTGTTATCCACCCTGCATACGAACGACGCCGCCTCGACGCCGCTGCGCCTGATGGACATGGGCGTGCCGCGCTACATGGTCGGCGGCTCGCTGCAGGCCGTGCTGGCGCAGCGCCTGGTGCGGGTGATCTGCGAAAGCTGCAGCACCGTCTACCCGCCGACGCCGCCGGAACAAAGCTGGCTGCGCGCGGAACTCGGCGATGTCGTCGAGCAGGCGCAGTTCTTCCACGGCAAAGGCTGCTCGCACTGCAACGGCACCGGCTACCGCGGCCGTACCGGCGTATACGAGTTGCTGGAAATGACGCGCGCCGTCACCGATGCGGCGAACCACCCCGACCCGAGCCATTTCCTGAAAGTCGCGCACGAGGAAATGAAGGGCGAGACCCTGCGCCGCCACGGCGTGCAGCTCGCCGTCCAGGGCCGCACGACGATCGCCGAAGCGATGCGCATCAGTAACCAGGTCGACGACTGAGCGGACGACGGATGCCATTCTTTGCCTACAAGGGCCGCAATGCGCGCGGCGAACTGATGGAGGGCGTGCTGGAGGCGGCGGACAGCGGCGCCGTCGCCGACCAGCTGTTCGGCACCGGGGTGACGCCGGTCGAGATCGTGGCGACGCGGCGGTCGGCGAGCGGACCCGGCACCGGGGCAGGCCAGGGACTCTGGCAGCGCCTGCGCGAGCGGAAGGTGACGTCGATGGACGTGCAGCTGTTCAGCCGCCAGATGCACACGCTCCTGAAATCCGGGGTGCCGATCATGCGCGGCCTGGGCGGCCTGCAGGAGTCGAGCACCAGCCCGGCCTTCGGGCGCGTCATCAAGGACCTGCGCGAATCGCTCGATTCGGGGCGCGAACTGTCGGCCGCCATGCGCCGTCACCCCGAATGCTTCAGCAATTTCTACCTGTCGATGGTGCGCGTGGGCGAAATGACGGGCCGCCTGGAAGAAGTCTTCCTGCGCCTGTTCGACCACCTCGAGTTCGACCGCGACATGCGCGACCGCGTCAAGGCGGCGCTGCGCTACCCGAGCTTCGTGATGATCGCCATGGTCATCGCCATGCTGGTGGTGAACATGTTCGTCATCCCGCAGTTCGCCAAGGTGTTCGCGGGCCTGCGCACCGAGCTGCCGATGATGACGCGCCTCCTGATGACGACCTCGCGCCTGACGCTCGGGTACTGGCCGCTGCTGCTGGTGCTGGCGGCCGGCGGCGCGTTCGGCTTCCGCGCCTGGGTCGGCAGCCCCGGGGGACGCTACACCTGGGACCGCTATAAGCTGCGCCTGCCGATCGCCGGCAAGATCCTGCTGAAGTCGACCATGGCGCGTTTCGCGCGCAGCTTCGCGCTGTCGATGCGCAGCGGCGTGCCCGTGGTGCAGGCGCTGACGGTCGTCGCCCAGACCGCCGACAATGCCTATCTGGCCGCGCGCATCGAGCAGATGCGCGACGGCGTCGAGCGCGGCGAGAGCATCCTGCGCACCTCGACCGCGGCGAATGTCTTCACGCCCATCGTGCTGCAGATGATCGCCGTGGGCGAGGAGACCGGGTCGCTCGACGACCTGATGGACGAAATCGCCCTGATGTACGAGCGCGAAGTCGACTACGAGTTGAAGACGCTGTCGGCCCAGATCGAGCCGATTCTGATCGTCTTCCTGGGCGCGATGGTGCTGGTGATGGCGCTCGGCATCTTCCTGCCGATCTGGGACCTGGGCCAGGCGGCCCTGCGCCGGCAATGAGGGCAGGGCGCATGCGCGCGCCGCGCGGCTTCACCCTGCTCGAACTGGCAGGCGTGGCGGCCTTGTGCAGCCTGCTGGCGGGAGTCCTGCTCGACCGGCTTCAGGCCTACGCCGGCGAATCCGATTGCGTTGCAGAAAAACAACTTGTCGGGACCCTGCGCACCGCGCTCGCCCTGCGCTCGGCGCAGGCGGCAGCAAAGGGCGGGCAGGGCGCATTGTTGTCGGTAGCGCATGAATATCCCGTCGATTGGCTGGCGAAGCGACCCGAAAACTATCTCGGCGAGTATTTTTCGCCAGACGAAGCCCAACTGTCCAAGGGAAATTGGTACTTCGACAAGGCGGACAGGACGCTCGTGTATCTGCCGGCCGCCTCCAAAAGTTTTCTTCGCAGACACCGAAATTTCTTAGGTTCAAGGTAAAATTGCTGCGCGTGCCCGAGCTGGTCGAGACAGATGGACGGAGCAAGGACACCCAAGGCCTGGTACTGGAACAGATGAACAGCCAGTCGGTCGCTACCACCAATTAAGCGGTTCGTTCCGCGCCCATTCACGGAGAAAAAATGAACAAGAATTTCAAGACCACGGCACAAGGCGGCTTCACCCTCATCGAACTGATCGTCGTGATCGTCATCCTGGGCATCCTGGCCGCGACCGCGCTGCCGCGCTTCACCAACCTGAGCGGCGACGCCCGCCTGGCCAGCCTGAACGCGGCCCGCGGCGCGCTGAGCGCAACCTCGGCCATGACGCACGGGCGCTGGCTGGTCGACCGCGCGGCGACCCAGAACGTCGAAGGCGTGGTCGTCGCGATGAATGCACTGTCGGGCTACCCGGAGATCGGCGCCGACAACGTTACCGGTACCCAGGTCAGCGAGACGAACGCGCTGATGCAAGCTGCCGGCCTGAACGAAGACTACGTCGCCACCCTGGAAAACGGCGCGCTGCGCATCGTTCCGGACAGCCTGTCGGGCGCCGCCGTGACCGGCTGCTTCCTGACCTACACCCCGGCCGATGCCGCCAACGAAGTCCCGACCGTGACTGTCACCGGCGACGCCGACGACTGCCAGTAATCCGAGGGCTCCAGTGGCTGGAATGGCTGGCTCGCACGCCGACGCACCGCGCACATCCAGCCGCCGCCTGGCCCGGCGCCACCACGGGTTTACCGTGGTGGAACTCATCCTCGTCATCGTCCTCGTCGGGATCATCTCGGCGGTGGCGATGACCCGCTTCTTCGACCGCACCGTCTTCGACGCCGACGCCGCAACCGAACAGTTGCGCGCCACCCTGCGCTACGCCCAGAAAATCGCCATCGCCCAGCACCGCCCGGTGTTCGTGCAGCTCGCGCCGAACCGCATCGCGCTGTGCTTCCGCAACGAAGCCGTGTGCGCCCCCGCGGACCAGGTCGTCGCGCCGTCCGGCGACAACAGCGGCTCGGCCGCGACCCTGGACGCCTGCGGCTCGCGCACCTGGATGTGCGAGGGCCGGCCGGCCAGCATCACCGCCACCGCCAACATCGCCGTGCTCGGGTTCGACGCCCTCGGCCAGCCTTTCAACGTACCGCAAACGGCGGCGTTCGGCGGGCTCACCGTCATGATCCGGGGCGGGGCGGCGACGCGCACCGTGACCGTCGCCGCGGAGACCGGCCATGTCTCCTAGCATCCTGCCGCGCCGCCCGCACTGGCCGCGCCAGCGCGGCGTCACCCTGGTCGAGCTGATCATGTTCATCGTGATCGTCTCGATCGCGCTCACCGGCATCATCGCCGTCATGCGCATGACCACGGCCGACAGCGGCGATCCGCTGCGCCGCAAGCAGGCGCTGATGATCGCCGAGGGCCTGCTCGAGGAAGTGCGCTCGGCCGGCTTCACCTTCTGCGACCCGGCCTCGCCCAACTTCGACACCGCACAATCGGCGGCGCAGTGCGACATCCCCGAACGATGGGGCCGCCCCGCACTCGAGACCACTGGAACACGCCCGTTCGACAACGTCAACGACTATGTGGGCCAGCCCGGTGTGCCGACGGCCGCCTTCGACAGGGACGGCGTGCTGGTCGACGCGGCCAATGAGCCAATCGGACTGGCGGGCTACGCCGCGCGCGTCACGATCACCCCCGCGGCGCTGTTCGGCGCCGGCGGCGCCGTCAACCCGGCCAACACGGCCGACGCCGACGTGCTGCTCATCCGCATCACGGTCGACTTCGGCGGCGAGGCGCCGGTGGTGCTGGACGGCTATCGCATGCGCTACGAGCGCCCGGTGGCGCCATGAGCCGGCAGCGCCGCACCGCGGCCCAGCGCGGTTTCACGCTGGTCGAGGCGATCATGGTCATCGTCATCATCGGTGTCCTCGGCGCCATCGTCGCGGTGTTCATCCGCGCGCCGATCCAGGGTTACGTCGACACCGTCGCGCGCGCCGAAGCGACCGACGAGGCCGACGTCGCGCTGCGGCGCATGGCGCGCGACATCCGCCTGGCGCTGCCCAACAGCGTGCGGGTCAACGGCGACGGCAGCGCCATCGAATTCCTGCTGACCACGACCGGCGGCCGCTACCTGTCGGCCGAGGACGAGACACAAGGCGATTTCCTGTCCTTCGACGACCCTGCCGACACCAGCTTCACGGCGCTGGGCATCCTGGCCGAGGCCATCGTTCCGGGCAACGCCATCGTGGTCTTCAACATGGGCGTGCCCGGTTCCGACGTTTACGAAGCCGGCACCACGAACATGGCGGTCGTCGCGGCAGGGGCCGCGGCCGACGCCGTCAACCCGGTCATCCGGCTGGCGTCGAACCCGTTCGCGCGCACCGAGCCGATGCCCTCGCCGGGCCAGCGTTTCCAGGTGGTCAGCGGCCCGGTGCAGTACCGCTGCCAGGCGGAAAACGGCGGCTTCGTGCTGCGTCGCTTGTCGAACTATCCGATCGCGGCCGCCATCCCGGCCAACCCGGCGGGACCGCAGCTGCGCAGCGCGGTCATCGCCTCGCGCGTGGCCGGTTGCGAGGGCATCTTCCGCAGCGAGAACGTCCAGGCGCGCAGCGCCGGGCTCGTGCTCATGTCGCTTGCGCTGCGCCTGCGCGGCATGGGCAACGACGCCGCCGCCGTCCGACTCGTCCACCAGGTCCACGTCGACAATACGCCATGAAGCCGCGCATGCCTTTCCGATTTCCGCGTCTACTTCCGCGTGCACGGCGCCAGGCCGGCGCCGGCCTCGTCACCGCGATCTTCCTGCTGGTCGTGCTGGCCGGTCTCGCCGCCGCCCTGGTGTCCATCTTCGGCAAGCAGCGCCAGTCGTCGGCCCTCGACGAGCAGGGTACGCGTGCCTACCAGGCGGCGCGCGCCGGCATCGAATGGGCGCTGTTCCAGCGTTCGCTGCCGAATACGGCCTATTGCCCGGCGCCCGCGGACGGTGCCGCCACCGCGGACGTCACGACTTCCTTCGACCTGCCGGCAGGTCCCATGGCCGGCTTTTCCGTGACCATCACCTGCACCAGCGTACTCGGGCCGGGTTCCGCCAACGGCGCCATCAACCTCGACCGGCGCCGCATCCGGGCCACGGCCTGCACCCGCCTGCCCGGCGGCGCCTGCCCGGCGCCCACCAACAGCCCCGACTACGTCGAGCGGGTGATCGAGGTGCAGATATGAGGGCCGTGCGCAACATGCTGCACGGGGTGTCATCGCTCGGGCTCGTGTTCGGGCGCGTTCTCGTGCTCGCGCTATTGCTCGGCATTGGCCTGCCTGCGCATGCCGACACGTCCCTGAGCTTGTATAAAACCTACAACGGCACGGTGAACTTCACCGGTACCCAGGTGACGCTGCGCACCAAGAGCAATTCGGCCGACGCCTGCGCGGTCGCTTCGCGGAGAAGCAACCGGACCGCGACGCTGTCGCTGCCGAGCGGCGCGACGGTGCTGTCGGCCCAGCTGTATTGGGCCGGGTCGGGCGCGGCGGACAACACGGTGACCTTCCAGGGGAAGTCGCTGGCGGCGACCCGCAAATACTCCTCGAAGACGGTCGGCAACGGCATGAACTACTTCGGCGCCGCCGCCGACGTGACCGCGACCGTCAAGAAGCTGGGAGCGGGAACCTATACCTTTTCCGGGCTGAGCGTATCGAACGGCCGGCCCTGGTGCGCTTCCCAGGCGGTGCTGGGCGGCTTTTCGCTGCTGGTCATCTATTCGCACAAATCCGAGCCGGAGCGGGTGCTGAACCTGTACGAGGGATTCCGCTACGTGCAGAACGGCTCGGTCACGCTGACGGCCAACAACTTCCGCTGGCCTACCTACTATTACCCGGTCCGCGAACGCGCGCGCGTCGGCCATATCACCTGGGAAGGCGATTCGACCCTGCTGCAGGACGGGGAGCGCCTGCTGTTCGAGGACAGGGAACTCAGCGACGACATGAACCCGGCGGGCAACCAGTTCAATTCGAAGAGCAACATCAACCGCGACGGTTCGTCCTACGGCATCGACTTCGATGCCTACGACACCTACGTCGACATCTCGGTCTGGCGCGAGCATGCGGTGACGACCACCTACCGCACCGGCCAGGACCTGGTGCTGCTCAATGCCGAGATCCTGGTGCTGCCGTCCCTGCCGTCGTCGGACCTGTCGATCGAAATGGTACGCGGCGGGTCGATGGAGGTTGGGCAGCTCGCCACCTACACCCTGGTGGTGGCCAACAATGGTCCCTACACGGAGGCCGGCCCCGTCAAGGTGGTCGACACCCTGCCGGCAGGCATGAGCTTCGTGTCCGCCAGCGGCACCAACTGGAATTGCGCCGCCGACGGCCAGGTGGTCACCTGTACCTATTCGGGCGCGCTGGCGCCGGGCGACAGCGCGCCCGCGCTGACGCTCGCGGCCAGGATAGGGGCCACGGGCGAGATGCTCAATACGGCGGAAGTGATCGGGAGTTCGGACGCGGTCAAGACCAACAACGTCGCGTCCGACAAGGCCACCGCGACGCAAAGCAACGGCAACAGCAACCGATACGTGTTCACCAGCCAGGCGTGCGCGGTCGGCAAGACGCCCGGCACGGACGACTGCCCCTTGTACAGCGGCCCGATGACCGGCGGCGAGGTGGCGAAGATCTACGTCACCGCCGTCAACGGCGGCACCACGGTTGCCGTGAACCAGAAAAACGACACGGCGGTCTCGATGCAGTTCAGCCAGACCTGCGTCAACCCGACCACGAACGCCGGCGTGAAGGCCAGCTATGCCGGCGCCGAACTGCCCCTCTGCAGCAGCGTGTCGGCGCCGTCGGCGGCCGCGGCGGCCGCCTGGTCCGCGCCGGTCGCCATGGCTTTCGCCGCCAACAGCGCATCGGCCGCGCTCACCGCCGCGCAGTCGGACTTCAGCTACGCCGACGTCGGCAGGGTGCAACTGAACCTGCAGGCGAACGGCGTGGTGGCATCGGCCGCCTTCGTTGCGCGGCCCAGGAGCCTGGCATTCCGGCGCATCGCGAACGCCCAGGGCGTCCTGAATCCCGCCGCCGGCGACCCGTCCGGACTCGGCTTTGCCGCCGCCGGGGAGGAGTTCGGCGTGACGGTCGGCGCTGTGCTCGGCAACGGCGCGTTCGCACCGAACTTTGGCAGGGAAACGACGCTGCAGTCGGTGGCGATCGGCGCCTCCATCCCCGATGCGTACAATGGAAGCCTGAAGCTCGGGGAGATGGCCCAGGGCGTCCTGGCGAGGGTCGAGGGCGGCGTCGCCGCGAACCTCGGCTACGGCGAAGCCGGTGTCGTGACGCTGACGCCGACGCTGAGCGACTATCTCGCCTCCGGCCGGGTCGCGGGCACGAGCCAGCTGGTCGGGCGCTTCTACCCGGCGTATTTCGAGACCGCGGCCGAGGCGCCGTTTCCCTGCCTGCCCCTGATGGGGTGCCCGGACGCGCCGAACGATGTCAGCGGCGCGGTCTACGCGGGGCAGCCGTTCTCGGTTGACGTCCTCCCATTCAATGCGAAAGGCGACCAGCTCGAGAATTACGTCGGCGCCTGGCGCCGTCCTGTCACCCTGAGCGCCATCGCAACCCAGCCGGGCGGAAATACCGTGCTGCCGAACCTGAAGGGCGGCGCGCTCGGGGTCGATGGCGCCGGGGTGCCGCTGCTCGAAGGCACGCCGACCTATGATGTCGATGCTGTGCAGCGCTACAACGCGGATGTCGCCAGTACCGGCAACCTCGCCAAGCCGACCGCTATTTACATCCGCGCAACGTCCACCGAAAACGTACCCGTTTCCGTGAAATATTCGACAGGCAAGCTGACGGTCAGCTCGCAGCGCATCGACCAGATTTCCGCAGAGGCAGGCGTGATGGTGATCAACGGACGCCTGAACGTGGGCAGCGCGCAGGGCGTCAACACCCAGCGTACGCCGCTGCGCCTGCAAACCGAATACTGGACCGGCAGCGCCTGGGCTACCCACAGCGCCCTCGACGGCGTCACCATCGATCCGGCCGGTGCGCTGTTTACCGGGTGCACGGGCAGCCTGGAGGCTTCCAGCCCGAGGGGCAGCTGCAACACCCATGTCGGCCCGGTCCTCAACCCGCTCATTACGCTGGACAACGGCGGCGGGGCGTTCTGGCTCCGGCCGCCGGGCAGCACCCGCCGCGGCAGCGTGTGGGTGCAGATGGCGAGTCCCACCTGGCTGCCGAGTACCCGCGGGCGCGTGAGCTTCGGCGCCGCCCGCAGTGCCTTCCTCTACCTGCGCGAGCGCTACTGAGGACCGGCAGCCTGTCCACGCAGATCCACGCAAATGCAGGGTAACGCTGGCTGAGCGGCAATTTTTGTACCGCTCTGACGCAACACTTGAATATAATCAAGTCTTTACCGACCCACCCCCACCACTGTTTCACGATCGATCCGGGCCTGCATGCGTTTTTTCAGAAAAGCCAAGAAAAGAGAGGGATGGCTGGCGCTGTGCCTGCAGGGCGACGGCATCGCCGCCGTCAGCATGCAGACGGCGCCCGATATCCGTCCCCAGGTGCGCCAGGCCGTGTTTTACCCGGGCAAGCCCGGACCGGAGCTGCTGGAAAAACTGGGGCGCGAACTGCATGCGCATGCCTACCGCTGCAGCACCGTGCTGTCCGCGGGCGAATACCAGATCCTGCTGGTCGACGCGCCGAACGTGGCTGCCGACGAACTCAGGACGGCGGTGCGCTGGCGCCTGAAGGACATGCTCGACTTCCATATCGACGACGCCACGATCGACGTGCTCGACCTGCCGGTCGACGGCGGCGCGGCCGTGCGCGCGCAGCATTCGATGTTCGCGATCGCCGCGCGCAACAGCCTCATCGAAGCGCGCCAGAAACTGTTCACCGCCGCCAAGGTCGAGCTGGCCGTGATCGACATTCCCGAAATGGCCCAGCGTAACATCGCGGCGATGCTCGAACCGCAGGACAGGGGCCTGGCCATGCTCTCGTTCGGCGAAGACGGCGGCCTGCTGACCGTGTCCTACAAGGGCGAGCTGTACCTGACGCGGCGGATCGATATCGCGCTCGAACAACTGCTCGACGCGGACCACGAACGCAAGCACGCCAGCTTCGACCGCGTCACGCTCGAACTGCAGCGCTCGCTCGACAATTTCGAACGCCAGTATTCCTTCGTCAACGTGGCCAGGCTGGTGCTGGCGCCGTCCGCCATCACCGGCCTCGAGGAATACCTGTCGAGCAACCTGTACATGCCGGTCGATTCGCTCGACCTGGCCACGCTGTTCGATTTCGGCCGCACCCCCGATCTTGCCGACAAGACCCTGCAGCAGCGCTTTCTGGTGCCGCTCGGCGCGGCCCTGCGCCACGAGGAGGCGGTGCTGTGAGCCAGCAGGTCAACCTGTTCAACCCGGTCTTCCTGCAGCAGAAGAAGATCTTCTCGGCCCGGACCATGGCCCAGGCGCTGGGCGTGCTGGCGCTCGGCGTCGCCGCCATGGCCGCCTACGGCAATGCGCGCGTCGCCGCGCTGCAGAAGCAGGCCGACGCCGGCGCGGCCCAGCTCCAGCAGCGCCAGGCGCGGCTGGCCACGGTGACGGCGGAATTCGCGCCGCGCCGGCAGGATCCGGCGCTCGAGGCCGAGGTGAAGGAAGCCGAACGCCAGCTGGGCGCCCTGCGCGAGGTGTCGGGCGTGCTGCAGAGGGGCGAGCTGGGCAATACCCGCGGTTATGCCGAGTATTTCCGTGCGCTGGCGCGCCAGCACGTCGACGGCCTGTGGCTGACCGGACTGGCGATCGCCGGCGCCGGCAGCGACATCGCGCTGCGCGGCCGCGCGCTCGATCCGGCCGCGGTGCCCGGCTACCTGACCCGCCTCACCCGAGAACCCGTTTTCCAGGGCAAGAGCTTCGGCAGCCTGCAGATGACGGAAGGGACTGCCGGGCCGGCTGCCGGTTCGCCGTCCGCTGCTGTGCCCGCGCCCGCGCCTGCTCCGGCATCCGCTGCGCCCTTCGTCGAATTCAGCCTGCAGTCGAACAGCGAGGCGCCGCGCCCATGAAAGAACAATGGACCAGGCTGGCGGCGCGCATCGATGCCCTGACGCCGCGCGAGCGCATCCTGATGTTCGCCGCCTGCGCCGCGCTCGTGGTATTCCTCGGGCATTTCCTGGCGCTGGGTCCGCAGCTGCGCAAGCAGGCCGCGCTGCAGGCACGGATCCTCCAGCAGCAGAACAACATCGAGGGCATCGACAACGAGATCCGCGCGCGCGTCGAGGCGGCCCAGGCCGACCCGGACGCGCCGGCGCGTGCGCGCCTGGCGGCCGTGCGCAGCGACATCGAGACCCTGGGCACCCAGCTGCGCGCGATGCAGAACGGCCTGGTCGCGCCGGAGCGCATGGCGCCGCTGCTCGACACGATCCTGCGCGCCAACGGCCGCCTGACCCTGGTGTCGGTGCGCACGCTGCCGGCCGAGTCGGTGCTCGATGCCGGACGGCGCGCTGGGGCGGGCACCGGGTCCACGGCAGCACCGGGCGCGGCTGCTGCAGCGGCTCCGGCCGCAGCCGTCGCCACGGGCACGCTCCCGCCCGCCTCCGAGCTGCTGTATCGCCATGGCGTGGAGATCACCGTGCGCGGCAGCTACCTGGACATGATCGACTACATGGCCGCACTGGAAAGCCTGCCGACCCAGCTGTTCTGGGGCCGCGCGCAGCTCGAGGCGGAAACCTGGCCGGCGTCGCGCCTGACGCTGACCCTGTACACCCTGAGCCTGGACCGGAAATGGATGAAGTTTTGATGACCCCGCGCTGCGGCCGCCGCTTCCCGGCCCGTGCTTTGCTGGAGGCGTGCTGCGTCCTGGCCGCGGCGGCCACGGTGCCGGCCGCCGCGCAGGCGCTGCGCGACCCGACCCGTCCGCCGGCGGCCATGCTGCCCGGCGGCGCCGGCGCACGCGCGGCGGGACCCGTCGCCGCGCCGGGGCCGCGGCTGCAGTCGGTGCTGATCGCGCCACAGCCGGGCGGGCGGCACGTGGCCGTGATCGACGGCGAGACGGTGCGCCTGGGCGAGATGTATCGCGGGGCGCGCGTGACGCGCATGACCCCGGACGAAGTCGAACTGGTGCGCGGACGCGAGCGGCGCGTGCTGAAACTGAACCCGACCCAGGCCGCGACGGCGGGAACCGGGATCGAGCGTGTGCGCAGTGAGCGTGTGCCCAACGAGCGCGGACCGACCGAGGGTGTCTCCAGGGACTGACCAGACCAAATGACGATGCGAAAACTACTCCTCTCTACAAGCGTCCTGTCGGCTGCCGCGCTGCTCGGCGGCTGCCAGGCCACGGCGCCTCATGCGACCTACGACGCCATCAAGCGCGAGGTGGCGACCGCCAGCGCCGCCACCAGCGGCGCCCCGGTGGTGGGCGACGCCGTCGCCGATGCGCTGCTGCCGCCGGCCGCCGCGCTGGCGAAGGACTTGCCGAAGGCGCGTCCAGCCCTCGAGGAACGCTTCAACGTCGCCTTCAACAACGTGCCGGCGCAGCAGTTCTTCCGTTCGATCGTGGCCGGCACCCGCTACAACATCCTGGTCCACCCCGAGGTGAGCGGCAACATCAGCGCCAACCTGAAGGACGTGACCCTGGCCGAGACGCTCGACGCCATCCGCGAGATGTACGGTTACGACTACAGGATCGAAGGCACGCGCGTGACGATCCGGCCGCTGACGATGCAGACCCGCATGTTCCGGGTGAACTACCTGATGGGCAACCGGCGCGGCTCGTCGAACCTGCGCGTGACCTCGACCTCGGTGTCGAACGTCGGCAACCAGAACAACGGCAACGGGGGCGGCCTCGGCGCCGGCAACCAGAACCCGGGCAGCCAGAACAACCCGGGCAACCCGAACAATCCCTACGGCGCGAACAACGTCCAGGTCGAAAGCACCGACGTCAACACCTCGTCCGAGAACGATTTCTGGGGCGACTTGCGCGAAGCGATCGAGGCCATCGTCGGCTCGAAGCAGGGCGGGCGCAGCGTCGTGGTCAGCCCGCAGTCGGGGGTGGTGGTGATCCGCGCCATGCCGGAGGAGTTGCGCAACGTCGACGCCTACCTGAAGGCGACCCAGCTCGCGGTGGACCGCCAGGTGATCCTGGAAGCGAAGATCCTCGAAGTCGAACTGAACGACCAGTTCCAGAGCGGCGTCAACTGGGCCAGCTTCTCGTCGATCGGCAATTCGAACAGCAATCGCGCGGCCACCGGCATCATCTCGCCGGGCGCGAACCTGGCACCGCTGCCCTTCGCCGGCGGCCAGCCGCCCCTGATCAATAACGGCAGCGGGCTGGCGGCCAGCACCGGCTTCTCGCTGTCGAATGCGGCGAACGCGGCCGGCTCCCTGTTCGGCTTCGCCTTCCAGACGAACAGTTTCGCAGCCCTGATTTCGCTGCTCGAGCAGCAGGGCAGCGTGCACGTGCTGTCGAGCCCGCGCATCGCCGCCGTCAACAACCAGAAGGCCGTGCTGAAGATCGGCACCGACGAGTTCTACGTTACCGGCGTCACGACCACCACCAACAATACAGCCGCCGGCAATACCGTGACGCCGAGCGTCACCCTGCAGCCCTTCTTCTCGGGGGTGGTGCTCGACGTCACGCCGCAGATTGACGAGAAGGGCAACATCCTGCTGCACGTGCACCCGTCGGTGAGCCAGGTGACGACCATCACCAAGGGCATCGACCTCGGTTCGGCCGGTTCGCTGACCTTGCCGCTGGCGGCCTCGTCGACCTCGGAACTGGACAGCATCGTGCGCGGGCGCGACGGTCAGGTGGTCGCCATCGGCGGCCTGATGCGCCAGGCCTCGACCGACGACACCAGCCAGCTGCCCGGCGCAGGCCGGGTGCCGGTACTGGGCGCGCTGTTCCGCAACAAGAACAAGGTCAACCAGAAGCGCGAGCTGGTGGTGCTGATCAAGCCGACCATCGTCGACAGCGCCAACAACTGGAGCCAGGACCTGCTGGATACGACGCGCCGCATCGAGGGACTCGATCCGCGCACCCTGGAGCGCAAGTAATGTACGCAGAGCACTTCGGCCTGCGCGAGCTGCCGTTCGGCATTACGCCGGACACGAGTTTCTTTTTCGGCAGCCCGCACTCGCAGGAAGCGCTCAATACCCTGCTGGTCGCCGCGCGCAGCGGCGAAGGCTTCATCAAGATCACCGGCGAGGTCGGCACCGGCAAGACGCTACTGTGCCGCAAGTTCATGGCCACGCTCGGCGAGGGTTTCGTCACCGCCTATATCCCGAATCCCTTCCTCGAACCGCGCACGCTGATGCTGGCGCTGGCCGACGAACTGGAAGTGGTGCTCGACAAGGACGTTGCCCAGCACCAGATCCTGAAGTCGCTCACCGGACGCCTGCTGACGCTGGCGGGCGAGGGCAAGCAGGTGGTGCTGTGCCTGGACGAAGCCCAGGCGATGCCGGTGGAAACGCTGGAAGCGCTGCGTCTGCTGACCAACCTCGAGACGGAAAAACGCAAGCTGCTGCAGATCGTGCTGTTCGGCCAGCCCGAGCTGAACCGCAAGCTGGAGCTCGATTCGATCCGCCAGCTGGCGCAGCGCATCACCTTCCACTACCACCTCGGCCCCCTCAGCCGCGACGACCTGGACTATTATGTGGCGCACCGCCTGCGCGTGGCCGGTTTCGGCGGCGCCCGGCTGTTCTCGACGGGCGCCATTGCCCGCCTGTACCGCGCCAGCGGCGGCATCCCGCGCCTCGTCAACATCCTGTCGCACAAGGCGATGATGCTGTGCTACGGCGAGGGCAGTCAACTGGTGACCGCGGACCATGTCCACGCGGCGGCGCGCGATACGCTGGCCAGCAAGGGACCGAAGCACCCTGGCTGGCCCTGGCTGGCCGGCATCGGTGCACTGGCTGCGGCGCTTGCATCGGCAGCCGGACTTGCCTGGACTTTTGTACGATGAGCCTGATCAATAAAATGCTGCAGGACCTCGATGCGCGCGGCAATGCGCGCAGCGCGGGCGTACCTGCCGACATCAAACCGGTGCCACGCCGGGAGGACGGATTGCGAGCTCGCCTGCCGCTGCGCCGCATCGCGGCCATCACGGCGGCGCTGCTCGTCGTCGCGCTCGGCGTCACTGCATGGGGCGTGTTGCCGATCAAGGGCAAGACCTACGACGCGCCGCCGGCCGCGCAGCCGGCCGCCCCTGCGCCTCCCGCTCCCGGGCCGGCCCCGGTGACCGTGGCCGAGGTGGCGCCCGCGCCGACCGCACCCGGCAGCGCTGCAAGCGCGCCTGGACAGGTGCCTGCCGCGCAGCCATCGGGGGCGACGCCCGAAGCCCGGGTGGATACCGCAGCCGCGAGGAGTGCAGCAGCGACTGCGGCACCAGCAACGACGGCAAAGGCGGCTGCCGCGCCGGCGCGACGCGCGCTGCCCCAAGCGGCGCCGAAGGCTGCCTCCGACGCTGCGCGCACGAAGGCGGCCGCCGGGGCATCCGCCGGCGTGGAAAGCACGCCCGCCGCGCCGGGCGAGCAGGGGCGTGCCGATTCGGGACAAGGCGCGGGCCAGGGCGCCGAAATCGCTTACCGCCGGGCGCTGGCGGGCCTGCAGGAGGGACGCGTGAGCGAGGCGATCGCCGGCCTGCAGGCGGCCCTGCGCATCAGCCCGAAGCATGACGCGGCGCGCCAGACCCTGGTCGGCCTGCTCGTCGAACAGAACCGCGGCGACGAAGCCATGGGCCAGCTGCAGCAGGCGCTCACGCTGGACCCGCGCCAGCCGGCACTGGCGATGCTGCTGGCGCGCCTGCAGATCGAGCGCGGAAAGAGCGGCATCGACACGCTGCTGCATACCTTGCCCTACGCGGCGGGCAGCGGCGACTACGCCGCCTTCCTCGCGGGCGCACTGCAACGTCAGGGGCGCTACGGCGAGGCGGCTGCGCAGTACCAGGCGGCACTGCATACGGCACCGGCGAACGCGGTCTGGTGGATGGGGCTGGGGATTGCCCTCCAGGCCGACAAGCGCAACGCCGAGGCCCTCGACGCCTTCCGCCAGGCCAGGGCGCTGGGCACGCTGTCGCCCGACCTGCAATCGTTTGTCGAACGCAGGCTGGAGCAGCTCGCGCGCTGAGTGTCTGGTCTCTTAGAGTTTGCCCAGGCGTTCGAGGGCCAGCTGCAGCGTGGCGTCTTCCTTGGCGAAGCAGAAGCGCACGATCTTCGATTCCTTGCCGCCGGTGTAGAAGGCCGAGACGGGAATCGCCGCGACCTTGCATTCGGTCGTCAGCCACCCCGCGAAATCGGCTTCCGGCATGTCCGAGATGGCGCTGTAGTCCACGCATTGGAAGTAGGTGCCGTCGGCCGGCAGCAGGCGCAGGCGCGTCGTGGCCAGGCCGGCGCGGAACAGGTCGCGCTTGTGCTGGTAGAACGCCGGCAGGTCGAGGTAGGGAACCGGGTCTTCCATGTAGCGCGCCAGGCCGTGCTGCATCGGCGTGTTCACGGTGAAGACGTTGTACTGGTGCACCTTGCGGAACTCCCGGGTCAGGGCCGCCGGGGCGGCGACGTAGCCGACCTTCCAGCCGGTGACGTGGTAGGTCTTGCCGAAGCTCGATACGACGAAGGCCCGGTCGACGAGCTGCGGGTGCGCCGCCACCGAGGCGTGGCGCTCGCCGTCATACACCATGTGCTCGTAGACCTCATCCGACAGCACCAGCATGTTCGTGCCGTCGACGATGGCGGCCAGCTGGTCGAGGTCGGCAGGGCGCAGGATGGATCCGGTCGGGTTGTGCGGCGAGTTGATGACGATCAGGCGCGTGCGCGGCGTTACCGCACCTGCCACTTTCTTCCATGGGACGCTGTAGCCGTCTTCCCCGACTTCCATCCTCACCGGCACCGGGGTCCCGCCCGCGAGCGTGATCGCGGGTGCATAGCTGTCGTAGGCCGGCTCGATCACGATGGCCTCGTCTCCCGGATGGATGCAGCACAGGATGGCCGTGGTCAGCGCCTGGGTAGCGCCGGCGGTGACGGTGATCTCGAGCCCGGCGTCATAGCTGTGGCCGTAGAGGCGGGAGATCTTGGCGGCGATCGCCTCGCGCAGCGCCGGTACCCCGGTCATCGGGGGGTACTGGTTGTGGCTGGCGCGCATGGCCTCGTTGACGTAGTCGAGCAGGCGCGGGTCGCAGCCGAAGTCGGGGAAGCCCTGGCCGAGGTTGACGGCGCCGTGCTGGCTGGCCAGGGCGGACATCGTGGTGAAGATGGTGGTGCCGACATGCGGCAGGCGCGAGGACAGGGTAGGGGTGGTCATGGTGCGCAGGGTGATAGGAATGCAGGTTGGAATGCTTTTATTCTAACGCGGCCGCGGCTTGCGCCTTGACCCAGGCTTCGGGAAGCATGATCCGGAACAGGCCGCCCTGGACCGTCTTGCGGCCGAGCTTGAGCAGTGCCTTGTCCTTGGTGACGAGGATCTGCGCATTGGCGTCGCGCGCCAGTTCCAGGAATTTCTGGTCGTCGCGGTCGCTGCAGACGGGCAGGCGGATCGGCTTGCTGTCGGGCGCCACGACCTTGACCAGCGCGTCGAAGCGTTCGGTGGCCAGCGCCCGGCCCGCCTCGTCGAGCGGCAGGTGCGGGTAGCGCAGCACCGCGAGGTACTCGTCGCGGCAGTCGGCGCGGGTGACGGCCTGGACCTCGCCGCGCTCGAGCGCCCGCAGCAGGCTGTCCCAGCGCGGGTCGTGGAAGACGAACAGGTCGAGGCAGACATTGGTGTCGAGGACGATGGGTTGAACGGAAGCAGGTATCATGTGGGTCGTTTGTTGCCTAGTCTTAATTGTTTTGAATCTATGCTAATTGTCTTATCGCCTGCCAAATCCCTTGACCTCGACACCCCTTCGCCCACCCGGGAACACACGCTCCCCGCCTTCGTCGACCGCGCCGCGCAACTGATCGGTGTGCTGCGCGACCTGTCGCCCGGCCAGGTCGGGGACCTGATGCACATTTCCGACCAGTTGTCGACCCTGAACGTGGCCCGCTACGCCAGCTGGACGCCGGATCACAGCGAGGGCTACCAGGCGGTCATGGCCTTCAATGGCGACGTCTACGCGGGCTTCGATGCGCGCAGCCTGGATACGGCCGCGCTCGCCTTCACCCAGCGTCACGTGCGCATCCTGTCCGGCCTGTACGGGCTGCTGCGTCCGCTCGACCTGATCCATCCCTACCGGCTCGAGATGGGCACCAGGCTCGCGAACCCCGGCGGCAAGGACTTGTACACCTTCTGGGGCGAGGCC
Source organism: Massilia sp. (assembly GCA_039649125.1). Taxonomy (GTDB): domain Bacteria; phylum Pseudomonadota; class Gammaproteobacteria; order Burkholderiales; family Burkholderiaceae_D; genus Telluria. The sequence goes on from JBBWZO010000099.1 coordinate 17,451, forward strand.
ATCACGCGCGCCCTGAACGCCGAGCTGGCGCAGACCGGCTCCACGGCGCTGGTGAACCTGGCTTCGGAAGAATACTTCAAGTCGGTCAAGCCGAAGCTGCTCGATGTGCCGGTCATCACGCCGGTGTTCGAGGACTGGAAGAACGGCAAGTACAAGATCATCTCCTTCTTCGCCAAGCGCGCGCGCGGCATGATGGCGCGTTATGCGGTGGAGAAGGGGATCACGGATGCGCAGGCGCTGAAGGAATTCGATGTCGACGGGTATGCGTTCGTGCCGGAGGCGTCGGGCGAGCGCAGCTGGGTGTTCCGGCGCAAGGAAGCGTAAGGTAGGGTGGGCACTCCGTGCCCACGCGAAACTGTGATCATTGTTGGCGCTGACGAGCGATCAGCCACTGCACTTGGCCGAAGCCGGCGTCGCTACCGTGTGGGCACGGGGTGCCCGCCCTACGTGTCGCCGCCCGAGGTGAATTATTTCACCACATCCTTCGGCGCCGGCTTCGCACCCGACTTCGCCCAGAACTGCCACCACGGCGCATCGCCCCTCGCGTTAGGATTCAGGAAGCGGCTGTTCGGGTAGTTGCGCTGGAAGATGCGCTGGGTGTCGTCGCGCAGGTTGAACATGCCCAGCTTGTCGTAGGCGCGCATCATGATGAACAGCGCTTCCTCGCGTGCCGGCGATTCCGGGTACTCGCCGACGGCGTTCTGCGCGCGGTTGACGGCGGCCAGGTAGGCGCCGCGGCGGTAGTAGTAATTCGCGACGTGCACTTCGTACGAGGCCATCGCGTTGATCAGGTAGTTCATGCGCGCGATCGAGTCCGGCGCGTATTTGCTGTTCGGGAACTTGTCGACCAGTGCCTTGAATGCGGCGAAGGATTCGCGCGTGGCGCGCGGATCGCGCTCGGTCGGGTCCTGCGAATAGATCACGCTCAGGAAGCCGATCTGGTCGTTGAAATTGATCAGGCCGCGCAGGTAGTACATGTAGTCGACCTGCGGGTGGTTCGGGTGCAGCTTGATGAAGCGCTCGACCGCGGCCAGCGCCTCGGCCTGGTCCTGCGCCTTATAATGGGCGTAGGCGATTTCCATCTGCGCCTGGGTGGCATAGGTGCCGAACGGGTAGTTCGATTCGAGGCGCTGGAACAGCCTGATGGCGGCCTCGTACTGGCCGGCGGTCATCTCACTGCGTGCCTCAGCGTATAATTTCTCCGCTGACCACTTCTGGGTCTCATCTGCACGTTCCGGCAACAGGCCGCAACCGGACAGGCCCAGCAGGACACTTGTAGCAACCACCACCAACAGTTTTTTTTGCATAGCTTTTTGCAGAAAAGTTTTACCGAGATTCAACGAACGGCTGATTATAGCCGATGGGACTGACGTG
>JBBWZO010000138.1:0-4169 GCA_039649125.1 Massilia sp.
CTGGGCGAACTGGCTGGTGACGCAGGCGTCGATCGTGTAGTGCCCGCTGTTGTGCGGCCGCGGCGCCATCTCGTTGACGACCAGGGCGCCGTCCTCGAGCACGAAGAATTCGATGCACAGCACGCCGACGTAACCGAGCGCGGCGACAATCGCCTGCGCCGCGTCCTGCGCGCGTTGCGCACACTCCGCCGAGACGTTCGGTCCGGGCACGGTGGTCGTGAACAGGATGCCGTCGCGGTGCACGTTCTCGGCGATCGGATAGACCACCGAGGCGCCGTCCGCGCCGCGCGCCGTCAGCACCGAGACCTCGTAGGCCAGCGGCAGCATTTTCTCCAGCAGGCAGGTCACGCCCTTCATTGCTTCGAAGGCGGCGCGCACGTCCTCGCGGCTTGTCACGCGCACTTGCCCCTTGCCGTCATAGCCCATGCGCACGGTTTTCAGGATGCCCGGCAGGAGCTCGTCGCCGATGGCGTCGATGTCCTCGGTTGAGGCGATCACCTTGTGCGGCGCCGGCATCACGCCCGACCTGGGCGCGCACTCGACAAAAAAGCGTTTTTCCAGGATGCGGTCCTGGGCGATCGCCACGCAGGCGCCGGCCGGGGCCACAAAACTGCCCTGCGCCAGCAGCTTCATGCTGTCGGCCGGCACGTTCTCGAACTCGGTCGTGACGGCCGCGCACAGTGCGGCCAGCTGGCCGAGGGCGATGCTGTCCGTGTAGCCGGCGTTGATCTGGCGTTCGGCCACCTGCCCTGCCGGGCAGTCCTGGGCCGGCTCGAGCACGGCGACCTTGTAACCCATTGCCTGCGCGGCCTGGGCGAACATGCGGCCGAGCTGGCCGCCTCCCATCACGCCGAGCCAGGTCGGCGGGTTCGCGGTCGGAAGAAAAGCGGGATGACTCGTGTTACTCATGGCACTTTCAGACAGGCAGGATCATCGCCTTGGCGGCGGCGGTCTGGTCGTTGCGGAACGCTTCCAGGCGGGCGGCCAGCGCATCGTCGGTCGCGGCCAGCATCGCCACCGCGGTCAAGGCGGCGTTGGCGGCGCCGGCCTCGCCAATGGCGAAGGTCGACACCGGCACGCCCTTCGGCATCTGCACGATCGACAGCAGCGAATCCTCACCGCGCAGGTATTTCGAGGGCACAGGCACACCCAGCACCGGCACGATGGTCTTCGCCGCCACCATGCCCGGCAGGTGGGCTGCCCCACCGGCACCGGCGATGATGGCGCGCAGGCCGCGCGCACGTGCCGTCTCGGCGTAGGTGAACATTTCGTCCGGCATGCGGTGCGCGGAAATGACCTGCGCCTCGAAGGGCACGCCGAACTGTTTCAATACGTCCACCGCGTTCTTCATCACGTCCCAGTCCGAGGACGAACCCATGATGATGCCGACCAGTGGCGCAGTTGCCACATTCGCCGCATCTGCCGCATTTGCTTCATTCGTCGTCGCCGTCATCGTCAAACCTTCAGCTTTTCGCCGGTCAGGCGCTCGATGGCTTCGAAATACTTGGCCTGGGTTTTCGCAATCACGTCTTCCGGCAGCGCTGGGGCCGGCGCAGTCTTGTTCCAGTCGCTCAGCGTTTCGAGATAGTCGCGCACGAACTGCTTGTCGAAGCTCGGCGGCGACATGCCCGGCGCGTACGAATCGGCCGGCCAGAAGCGCGAGGAGTCGGCGGTCAGCACTTCGTCCATCAGGTGCAGCACGCCATCCTCGTCCAGGCCGAACTCGAACTTGGTGTCGGCGATGATGATGCCTTTTGTTGCCGCATATTCGGCGGCTGCGGTGTAGAGCTGGATCGAGACGTCGCGCATTTTTGCGGCCAGCTCGGCGCCGATGCGGCTTTCCATCTCGGCAAACGAGATGTTCTCGTCGTGCTCGCCGATGTCGGCTTTCGCGGCTGGCGTAAAAATCGGCTGCGGCAGCTTGTCGGCCTGGCGCAGGCCGGCAGGCAAGGCGATGCCGCAGATCGCCCCGCTTTGCTGATAGTCCTTCCAGCCGGAGCCGATAATGTAACCGCGCACCACGGCTTCGACCAGGATGGGTTTCAAGCGCTTGGCGACGACGGCGCGGCCGCGCACCTGCGCGACCTCGTTCGGGGCCACGACGCTTTCCGGCGCCACGCCGGTCAGGTGGTTCGGCACGATGTGGCCGAGCTTCTCGAACCAGAAGTCGCTCATCTGGTTCAACACCATGCCCTTGCCTGGGATCGGCTCGTTCATGACGACGTCGAAGGCCGACAGGCGGTCGGTGGTGACGATCAGGATCTTGTCCTCGCCGACGGCGTAGTTGTCGCGCACTTTGCCGCGGCCGAGCAGTGGCAGGGACTGGATCGTGGATTGGTAGAGGCTGTTCATAGAAGGGATATCAGGGGGAACAAACTGAGCGGACTCGGCGGAAATGGGCCGCCGATAAGAAAACCGGGCTGCAGCAGCAGCCCGTTCGACAACGTTATTTTACTTCACGACTTGCGCCAGCTCGCCGGCCTTGTAACGCTCGGCCATCTTTTCCAGCGGGATCGGCTTGATCTTCGAGGCCTGGCCTTCGCAGCCGAAGGACAGATAGCGCGCCTTGCAGACCTCGGTCGCGGCTTCGCGCGCCGGCTTCAGGTAGTCGCGCGGGTCGAACTTCGACGGGTTCTGGAACATGTACTTGCGGATCGCCGCCGTCATCGCCAGGCGGATGTCGGTGTCGATGTTGATCTTGCGAACGCCGTGCTTGATGCCTTCCTGGATCTCTTCGACCGGCACGCCATAGGTTTCCTTCATGTCGCCGCCGAATTCGCGGATGATCGCCAGCAGTTCCTGCGGCACCGACGACGAGCCGTGCATCACCAGATGGGTGTTCGGGATGCGCGCGTGGATTTCCTTGATGCGGTCGATCGCCAGGATGTCGCCGGTCGGCTTGCGCGTGAACTTATAGGCGCCGTGCGAGGTGCCGATCGCGATGGCCAGCGCGTCGCACTGGGTTTTCGCGACGAAGTCGGCGGCTTGCGCCACGTCGGTCAGCAGCTGCTCGCGGGTCATGGTGCCGTCGGCGCCGTGGCCGTCTTCCTTGTCGCCCTTCATCGTTTCCAGCGAACCGAGCACGCCCAGTTCGGCTTCGACGGTGACGCCGATCGAGTGCGCGAACTTCACGACTTCACGCGACACCTCGACGTTGTACTCATAGGAAGCGACCGATTTGCCGTCGGCTTCCAGCGAGCCGTCCATCATCACCGAGCTGAAGCCCGAGCGGATCGCGGCCATGCAGACCGCCGGCGACTGGCCGTGATCCTGGTGCATGACGACCGGAATGTGCGGGTAGGCTTCGACGGCGGCGTCGATCAGGTGGCGCAGGAAAGCTTCGCCTGCGTACTTGCGCGCGCCGGCCGAGGCCTGCATGATCACCGGGCTGTTGGTGGCGTCGGCCGCGGCCATGATGGCCTGTACCTGTTCCAGGTTGTTGACGTTGAACGCCGGCAGGCCGTAGCCGTTTTCGGCAGCATGGTCCAGCAGTTGACGCAGTGATACGAGTGCCATGGTAGTACTCCAAACAATTAAAAAACCGTTTAAGGAGAGTCAGAAACCGTAGCGAGCGGCGACAATTCGAGTTGAGAAGCGCAGCTGTACGAAAGTACAGCGAGCATCGCAAACTTGAAGTGTAACGCGCAGTAGGTTTATGGCTCTCCTGTCTAGGACTTCGACAACGCGAAGCCTCCCTTAATCTTTATAGGTCTCGCCGACGCGCACGATTTTAAGGGCGTTGGTGCCGCCGGCTTCGCCCATCGGCGAGCCCCAGGTCACGACGATGGTGTCGCCCGGGTTCACCATGCCCTCCTTGATCAGGAGCTCTTCGGCCTTGCGCAGCACCGCATGGCTGCCGCCTTCCTGCAGCAGGTGGAATGCTCGCACGTTCCGGTACAGCGAGGCCTTGCGCTGCGTCGTTTGTGACGGGGTCAGGGCAAAAATCGGCGTGTCGATGTTATGACGACTCATCCACAGTGCCGTCGAGCCCGATTCAGTCAGGGCCACGATCGCCTTCACGGCCAGGTGATGCGCGGTGAACAGCGTGCCGTAGGCGATCGACTGGTCGATGCGGGTGAACTGCACGTTCAGGAAGTCGGCATCGAGCTTGTTGTATTCGGATTGTTCCGCTTCCAGGCAGATCGCCGCCATCATCTCGACGGTTTCGA
>JBBWZO010000157.1:0-34715 GCA_039649125.1 Massilia sp.
ACCTGCTCTTTTACATAGACGGCCTTGGCGAAGGGGCACAGGTTCAGGCCGATGACGGCCTTTTCCAGCCAGCGGCGGGTGGCGGCGACGATGGCGTCGTCGTCGGCGTTGGGGTTGGTGATCATGAACTGCTTTCGATAAGGGGAAGGCTTGGTACGAACCTTTAATTGTACCCAGAGTTTGCGCGTGCTCATAGGTCGACCATTCGCCAGAGGTAATTTGAAAGCTCATCGGGCACTGCTTGAAAACGGCCGCTTTATTGATGACCTGGCAAGACTGCGGAACGGATGAGATGTTTCTTCGGAGAATGTATATTTGATGCCATGCTTCACATACTCCCACCGGGTATGCGTTTTGAGCGCCGCCTTCTTGCTATGGATATGCGTCCATATTGCCGCATACCCCCGCGTTGAGTTATCAAAACAATTACGTGTTGACAAAAAGAATAGACAAGAAAATTTGTAACTGGACGGGATAATTGCTTGACTGCTTAGTCGGGGCCTCCTTACACTCCCCCCTGATCATCAGTCCCGTAGTTCCTGGACGCAACACTGGAAGGCCGAGTACGACATGACCACGACCCGCTTCACCTCTCGTTTACCCTCGATTGCCGCCGCGCTCTCGCTCCTGCTGTCGGCGCCGATCGCCCACGCCATCGACACCGCACCCGGCAGCACGCTGCAAGGCGCCGCCGTCACGCGGGCGAATGCCGGCGCCGGGCCTGCTGCCCTGTCGCTGAAAGTCGACGAGTACAAGGAGACCGACGTCTGGGGTCGTATCCGCAGCGGTTATGCCATTCCCGACATCAACAACAGCCTGGTCGAGCGCCATACCCGGTCCTACAGCCTGAAGCCCGACTACATGGCCCGCATTTCCGGCCGCGCCTCGCCCTACCTGTTCCACGTGGTGCAGGAACTCGAAAAACGCGGCATGCCGACCGAACTGGCGCTGCTGCCGGTGATCGAATCGGCCTTCAACCCGCAGGCCCTGTCGACCGCCAGCGCGGCCGGCCTCTGGCAGTTCGTGCCGGGCACCGGCAAGGATTACAACCTGAAGCAGAACATGTTCAAGGACGAGCGCCGCGGCGTGCTGGCCTCGACCGACGCCGCCCTGACCTACCTGCAGCGCCTGTATACGATGTTCGGCGACTGGCAGCTGGCCCTGGCCGCGTATAACTGGGGCGAAGGCAACGTCCAGAAGGCGATCAAGAAGAACCAGGCGCTCGGCAAGCCGACCGATTTCGAAAGCCTGGCCGACCTGATGCCGGCCGAGACCCGCAACTACGTGCCGAAGCTGCAGGCGGTGAAGAATATCGTCGGCAACCCGAGCCAGTACAACGTGGTCCTGCCGGTGATCGACAACCAGCCCTATTTCACGGCCGTCGACAAGACCAGCGACATCGACCTCGCCATCGCCGCCCAGCTGGCGGAAATGTCGGTCGACGAATTCAAGGCGCTGAACCCGCAGTTCAACCGCCCGGTCATCACCGGCGGCGAGAACACCAAGATCCTGCTGCCGCAGAAAAACGCGGAGAAATTCCACGTGAACCTGGCGTCCTGGGGCCAGGCGCTGTCGACCTGGACCACGCACAGGATCACGGGCGCCAAGGAAAGCATCGCCTCGCTGGCGTCGAAGTTCGGCACCACGCCGGAAGTCATCCGCCAGGCAAACAACATCCCGGCGCAGACCCGCCTGAAGGCCGGCTCGACCATCCTGGTGCCGAAGACCTCGTCGTCGATGCATTCGGACATCGCCGAGCACATCGTCGAAACCGCGGTGATGGCGCTGGAAGCGGACCGCGGCGAGAAGCGCAGCGGCGCGCGTACCCAGCGCTTCAAGACCAAGGCCGTCGTGTCGTCGAAATCGCGCGTTTCGCGCAACACAAACAGCCGCCGCAAACAGCGTTGATGATAGGGCCTCGAAACCTACTGCGCGTCGGTCTGTCGAGGCCCCGTTAGGTTGGTGGTCTGCATTTAAAAGCCGAATTACCTAAAAGCTTGTCCGTGTTGCACCCCGTGTGCGCGGCGTCTTGATTGCGCTGCCTCAAATCGACGGCGGCGTGCAAGCATTCCCAAACTAGGGTATAGTGTTGTTTGTGCGCTGCAATAACCGACATCGAGTCGCCGCAGCCGCTGTTTCAACAGCAACACACAAGAAGTACAACAAGCAGCATCGCAACCCAGGCCTGCCATTTCCGGCAGCCCTCCATAAAGCCCTCCCGCCCTGCGTGTCGACCCTTTGACACCATCCCGGCGCAAAGCTTTTGTGCCGAAATTTCTTTCATTTCTGAGTCATTTCGTTCTGTTGGTTCGCGTTGCTATTTCGCGCCCGTTCATACTGACGAGCGCTGGTCATTACGAAAGAAAAGCAAACAATGAGTTTTGAAGCACTCGGCCTCCACGCCACCATCGTCAAAGCAGTCACCGAGGCGGGTTACGCCGTCCCAACCCCGGTCCAGGCGCAAGCCGTTCCGGCCGCCATCGGCGGCCGCGACCTGCTCGTGTCCTCGCAAACCGGTTCGGGCAAGACCGCGGCCTTCATGCTGCCGGCCCTGCACAAGCTGGTCAGCGCCGAGCCGTCGGCACCGGCACGCACCCCTGCGCAGGAAGCGCAGTCGGCCCGTGCCCGCGGCGAACGCGTCCGTTTCAAGCCGGCCCAGCCGAAAATGCTGGTGCTGACCCCGACCCGCGAGCTGGCCCTGCAGGTCACCACCGCGACCGAAAAATACGGCACCTACATGCGCCGCATCCGCGCCGTCTCGATCCTGGGCGGCATGCCTTACCCGAAGCAGATGCAACTGCTGTCGAAGAACCCTGAAATCCTGGTGGCGACGCCGGGCCGCCTGATCGACCACATGGAGTCGGGCAAGATCGATTTCTCGGAACTGGAAATCCTGGTCCTGGACGAAGCCGACCGCATGCTGGACATGGGCTTCATCGAAGACATCGAGAAGATCGTCGAAGCCACCCCGGCCACGCGCCAGACCATGCTGTTCTCGGCCACGCTCGACGGCGTGGTGGGCAACATGGCACGCCGCATCACGAAGGACCCGCTGGTAATCCAGATCGCCAGCAGCACGAAGCGTCACGAGAACATCGTGCAGCGCGTCCACTTTGTCGACGACCTGTCGCACAAGAACCGCCTGCTCGACCACCTGCTGCGCGACGAGTCGCTCGACCAGGCTGTCGTCTTCACCGCCACCAAGCGTGACGCCGACACCATCGCCGACCGCCTGAACATCGCCGGCTTCGCGGCCGCCGCGCTGCACGGCGACATGCACCAGGGCGCGCGCAACCGCACCCTGGACAGCCTGCGACGCGGCCAGGTGCGCGTGCTGGTGGCGACCGACGTCGCCGCCCGCGGCATCGACGTGCCGAACATCACCCACGTGGTGAACTACGACCTGCCGAAGTTCCCAGAGGACTACGTGCACCGTATCGGCCGTACCGGCCGCGCCGGCCGCAACGGTCTCGCCATCTCGCTGGTGAACCACGCGGAAGGCATGAACGTCAAGCGTATCGAGCGCTTCACCAAGCAGACCATCCCGGTCGACGTGGTGGAAGGCTTCGAGCCGAAGCGTTCGGCGCCCGCGCGCAGCACGCCCCGTCCGGGCTGGAAGCCGGGCGACGGCCGCAGCGCCGCCAAGCCGGGCCAGCGCAGCTTCAGCAAGCCGTACGGCCAGCGCGAAGGTGGTGGTGCTTACAACCGTGACGCGGCACCGCGTGAAGGCGGTTACAACCGCGAGTCGGCACCGCGCGAAGGCGGCTTCCGCCAGGGTCCGCGCGAAGGCGGCCAGCGTCGCGAAGGCGGCGGCGGCTACCGCGGCGGCAACGCCCACCCGCGCTCGTTCGAAGGCGCACGCCGCACCTTCGGCGACAACTGATCGCTGAAACACGATTGAAGAACGGCTGCCTCGCAGCCGTTTTTTTTCGTCCCTCCCGTTTGTAGCAGGACGTGGGGTGGACGGCTCCACGACGGCATTCTGCCCTCCCGCAACAATGACGCCGTCCACGCGTTCAAGCGGCTCCGGAAATTCCGCCTTGGCGACTCGCGTCGCCTCACCCGTGCGTTGAACGCGTGGGGTAACGCGGGCTAAATGCCCGCGTTACGCGAAGCAGGCGCATATGCCGCTGGCCTGCGCCCTCCGGGGTGGAGCCGCCCGGTGAACCCGTCATTGAGGCCACTGGCCTCAATGCCCCCTACGTCCCCCGCCACCGTCGCGGGTGCCTGCACGAGCCGCCGACATCCCCGCTCCGTTTGCCGTTCAGGCTGCTGTGCCGGACACCGTATAATCGCGCACCGACCGAACACGCTTCCACAACGATGGCCCTGCCCCGCATCACGATCGTCAGCCCCGCCAGCGCGCGCGACAACAACGGCAACTGGCAAACCGCCAGCCGCTGGGCGCGTTTCCTGCGCGGCCGCTACACGGTCGAGGTCAGCGGGGCCTGGCCGCAGGCCGACGGCAAGCGTGCCGCGGCACCGGACCTGTTGATTGCCCTGCACGCACGCCGCTCGGCTTCCTCGCTGGCGGCGTTCGCGGATGCCTGTCCGGATCGCCGCACGCTGCTGGTGCTGACCGGCACCGACCTGTACCGCGACATCGACACCGTGCCCGAGGCGCGCGCCTCGCTCGATCGCGCGCATGCCCTCGTCGTGCTGCAGGAGGCGGGCCTGGCGCGCCTGGCGCCAGGCTGGCGCGCGAAAGCGCGGGTCATCTACCAGTCGGCCCCGGCGCTGCGCCCGGTGCCGCCGAATCCGGCGCGGCGCCACCTCGACATCTGCATGATCGGCCACCTGCGCGAGGAAAAGGACCCGCTGACCTTCATGCGCAGCGCCGCGCTGGTGACGGCCCCACGCGTGCGCCTGCTGCATATCGGCGGCGCGCTCGACCCGGCCCTGGCGCAGGCCGCGCGGGAGACGGCGCAGGTCACGCCGCGCTATCGCTGGCTGGGCGCCCTCCCCCATGCCGCGGCGCGCCAGCGCCTGAAACGCTGCCACGCGATGGTGATTGCATCACGGATGGAAGGCGGCGCCAACGTCATCATCGAAGCGGCGACCAGCGGGGTGCCGGTGCTGGCGTCGAACATCGAGGGCAACCGCGGCATGCTGGGCGAGGACTACGCCGGCTACTTCCCGCCCGGCGATGCGGCCGCGCTGGCCCTGCTCATCGACCGCTGCGCGTCGGACCCCGCCTTCGACGCCCTGCTGCGCCGCCAGTGCGGCGCGCGCGCGCCGCTGTTCGCGCCGGCCGCCGAGCAAGCGGCGCTTGCCGACTTGGTGGATAATCTGCTGCTTAATCTGCTGCTAAATAAACTGCCGCGGGCGCGCCCTGGCCGCCCCGAGTAACCAAACTGAATGTGGAACCGAACATGAATGCCCCAGACCAGACCATCAAACTGACTTCCTTCTCGCACGGCGGCGGCTGCGGCTGCAAGATCGCCCCCGGCGTGCTGGCCGAGATCCTGAAGAAGTCGAGCGGCTTCCCCGTGCCGCCGCAACTGATGGTCGGCATCGAGACGGCCGACGACGCCGCCGTCTACAAGCTCAACGACGAGCAGGCGCTGATCGCGACCACCGACTTCTTCATGCCGATCGTGGACGACCCGTTCGACTTCGGCCGCATCGCCGCCACCAACGCCATTTCCGACGTCTACGCCATGGGCGGCACCCCGATCATGGCGCTGGCCCTGGTCGGCATGCCGATCAACAAACTGCCGCTGGAGACGATCGGCGAGATCATCCGCGGCGGCGAGTCGATCTGCGCCGAAGCCGGCATCCCGATCGCCGGCGGCCACACCATCGATTCGGTCGAGCCGATCTACGGCCTGGTGGTGATGGGCCTGGTGCACCCGGACAAGGTCAAGCGCAACGCCGATGCGCAGGCCGGCGACGTGCTGATCCTCGGCAAACCGCTGGGCGTGGGCGTGCTCTCCGCCGCCCTGAAGAAGGATGCGCTCGGCGCCGACGGCTACGCCGCCATGATCGCCAACACGACCAAGCTCAACAAGCCCGGCAAGGCGCTGGCCGACATGGCCGGCGTGCATGCGCTGACCGACGTCACCGGTTTCGGCCTGCTCGGCCACCTGCTGGAACTGGCCCGCGGCGCCGGCGTCACCGCCGAACTCGACATGGCCGCCATCCCCCTGCTCCCGGGCGTACTGCAACTGGCCCAGGATGGCTATTTCACCGGCGCTTCCGGACGCAACTGGGATGCCTACGGCAAGGATGTCGTACTGGGCGGGGCCGTAACGCCGGCGCAGCGCGCGCTGCTGACCGACCCGCAAACCTCGGGCGGCCTGCTGGTGTCCTGCGACGCCGCCGTGGCCGACGAGGTGCTGGCCCTGTTCGCGCGCGAAGGATTCGGCGAAGCGAAGGTCATCGGCCGCATGGCCGAAGGCGCGCCACGCGCCGTGGTGCAGGCGTGAATTGACCGGCGCGCAGCGGCTCCGCAGGGCAGGACGTGTGCACGGCGGCGCGGGCCAGGCCGTGCGGCCCATCTTGCACAGGATGCATTATTTTACATCCGCAAGGCAATAAGTTGTAACTCTGGGAATTGTCGGTTGTATAATCAGAGGCTGCCGGCGGAGACCGGTCTTGCTACCTGAAAAAACTATCCTGAGACAATGCGCACGCAACAGGCCGCCGAGGCGGCTCCTGACTCCGGTCGCCTACCCGAGCTGCCGACCCGCCTCGGCAACCTACTTCTCGGTACCGACAGCCGGCAGCGCCTGACCCTGACGCTGTTGGGCCTGGCCGCACTGGTGACGCTTACCGCTGTCATACTGCTGATGTATGCCGCCGCCATCGGCGTGGCCGACGCCGGCCAGGTCGCGATACTGTCGGCTTCCTTCTTCGTCTTCATCGCCGGCTTTTACGCCCTCATCCGCAGCGGTTTCAACCGCCGCTTCAGCGACCCGACCCTGGCCATGCCGCAGGCCATCATGGCGCAATCGCTGATCGCCTGCGCCTACGCCATGACCGGTCCCCTGCACGGCGCGACCGTCATCATGCTGGCCCTGGTGATGGTGTTCGGCATGTTCAGCCTGCGCCCGGCCGCGGTGCGCATCGTCAGCCTGTACACGGTGGCGGTCATGGGGGCCGTCATGTACCTGTGCGCCCGGTACCAGCCGGCGTTCTACGCGCCGCACCAGGAATTGTTCAACTTCGCCCTGACGGCGATCGCGATGCTCGCCATCTCCCAGCTCTCCGGCCAGCTGATGGACATGCGCACGCGCCTGAAGACCCAGAAGATCGCGCTCGAGCAGGCGCTGGCGCACATCAAGGACATGGCCGCGCGCGACGAACTGACCGGCTTGCCGAACCGGCGCCGCATGATGACGCTGCTGCAGGAACATGCGACGCGCCACGCGCGCGGCGGCCCGCGCTTCTACGTCTGCATCATCGATCTCGACCACTCCAAGAACATCAACGATACCTATGGCCATGCGGCCGGCGACGCCGTGCTGCGCGCGTTCGCGGCCCAGGCCCAGGTGGTCTTGCGCACGACCGACATCATCGGGCGCTGGGGCGGCGAGGAATTCCTGCTGTTGTTGCAGGAAACCCCGCCGGGCGAGCCGACGCTCGGCGTGGCCCGCCTGCGCGAGTCGCTCGAGAACAGGCCGGCCAGTGCCGCGCTGCCGGACCAGCGGATCCGGTTTTCTGCCGGCTTTGCGCGCTACGAGGATGGGGAACCGATCGACCAGGCCATCGAACGCGCCGACCGCGCGCTGTATGCGGCGAAGTCGGCGGGACGCAACCGCAGCGTCGTGCTCTGAGGCCGAGGTTGTTTCAGTGGGTGGCGTTGCGGTTGGGCGGGCGGTGCGCCGCTGCGTCGCCGCTGCCGCGGCGCACGACGGCGGGCTTGTGAAGCTTGTGCAACTGGCGCGCCACCAGCGCCAGGCCGAACAGCAGTGCGACGAAGGCCACCGTCACCGGCAGCGGCAATCCCAGCAAACCCTCTGCTTCCATGACACCTCCCGTTCTCTCGTTGACTGCCCAGCGTTGTGCCGGCGCAAGAACGTACTGTGCCACTGAGTTTTCTTAAGGAAATTGAGCAGGCGCAAGAACAGAGCGTCTCACAAAATTGTCGTGGGCCCTGAGCACGGGGTGCTCAGGGCGCGGCGCATTGTCGAAGACAGTACACCTGTACGGCGGGACGATGCAACGCCGCCACGGCGGTTTTGCCAGGCGCTCTCAAGCCGGCGCGGTGCGCATGGGCGGATGCCGCTCCGGCCGCCCGCGGCCGACCCGCTCGTACTCGGCAATGACCTGGGCGCCGAACAGCAGCAGGGTGGCGGCGATTTCGAGGCTGAACATGACGACGATCGCGGTCGTCATCGAACCGTACACGACGTTCACCTGCGACAGGGTCGAGAAGTACCAGACCAGCACATGGCGCGCCAGTTCCCACAGCAGCGCCGCCGTCACGCCCCCGATCAGCGCATGCGAGAGCGACAGGCGCCCGACCGGCATCACCAGGTAGATCGAAGTCAGCACCAGGATTTCGCCGCCCAGCCCCAGCAGGTAGAGCAGCGCGCCGGACACGCCGCCGAGCGACCATGTGTTGCCGAGCACGCGCACGCTCTCCTGCCCCATCACCTGCAAGGTGCTGGCCACGACCGTCACCAGCATCACGCCGACGCCGAGCGCCAGCATGTAGCAGTAAGGCAGCAGGGCCGAGACCAGGAAGTGGCGGCGCCGGATCGCGACCCGGTGCACGAAGATCACGCTCATCGCATTTTCGAGCACGGTGAACGCGAAGGAGCTGAAGAACACCATGGTGCCGCCCAGCACCCAGGTGATGAGCTCGCGGTTGTCGAGGAAGTTGGCGACTTCGGCCACGATGGAGGCTGACTGCCCGGGCATCAGCAATTCGAGGTAGCGGCGCAGGGTCTCCAGTAACTCGGCCTGCTCGATGAAGTGCGAGGCCGCCACCACCACCAGCATCAGGAAGGGCACGATCGAGAGCAGCGCGTAGTAGGCCACGGCGCCGGCCAGCAGCAGGCCCTGGTTGGCGCGAAACGCCTTCAGCACGCTGATCGTGAAGGCAAGCGGATGCGACAGGATGTAGGCGTTCGCGCGCCGGTTCAGGATGTGCACGCGCATGCGGCGTACGCCCAGGCGACGCAGCCTCAGGCGGGACATGCCTTTCATCGCGCCAGCCTGATTCCGCTAAATTGCCAGCGCGCGCCGGCGGGGAAGAAATTGCGGTAACTGGGGCGCGCGTGGCCCGCCGGCGTCGCGCAGGAGGCGCCGCGCAGCACGTACTGGTTGACCATGAACTTGCCGTTGTACTCGCCGATGGCGCCGGGCGCCGGCGCATAGCCGGGATACGGCGCATAGCTGCTGCTCGTCCATTGCCAGCAGGCGCCATACATCTGGGCCAGTCCGCTGCCCTCCGCCGCGCCCGGATGCAGCGCGCCCGCCTCGATGCTGGCGTGGCGCGCGGCGAATTCCCATTCGGCTTCCGTCGGCAGGCGCGCCCCGCACCAGCGCGCATAGGCGTCGGCCTCGAACAGCGACACGTGGGTGACCGGCCGCGCCGGATCGAGGGGGAGCTGCCCGTGCAGCGTGAATTCCTGCCAGTCGCCGTCCTCGCCGCGGCGCCAGTACAGCGGCGCGGCCAGTTCCCCGGACACCACCCGGTCCCATCCTTCGGCCAGCCAGAGCGACGGATCGCGGTAGCCGCCGGCGTCGATGAAGGCGCGGTACTCGCCGTTGGTGACCAGGCGCGAGCCCAGCGAGAACGGCGCCACGTAGACGCGGTGGCGCGGCAGTTCGTTATCGAAGCAGAAGCCGCGGCCGTCGTGGCCGATCTCGGCCAGGCCGCCATCGAAGGGCAGGAAGTCGAGCGCGGCGGGTATCGTGCCGGGCGTGAAGGGATCGCTCGCATAGCGCGGCGCCAGGGGATTGTGCGCCAGCAGGTGCTTGAGGTCGGTCAGCATCAACTCCTGGTGCTGCTGCTCGTGCTGCAGGCCCAGCTCCACCAGGTTTGAAAGTGCCGCATCATTACCTTGCTTCTCAAGCAAGGTAATGATGCGGCGGTCTACGTCCTCTCTCCAGGCGAGCACCTCGTCGAGCGCGGGCCGGGTCAGCAGCCCTCGCTGCGCGCGCGGATGCTTGTCACCGATGCCGTTGTAATAGGAATTGAACAGCACCCGGAACGCCGGATGGAAAGGTGCGAAACCCGCTTCGCGCGGCTCGAGGATGAAGGTTTCGAAGAACCAGGTCGTGTGCGCCAGGTGCCATTTGATGGGGCTGGCGTCGGGCATCGACTGCGCGCAGCAGTCTTCCGGCGATAGCGGTGCGGCCAGGTCCAGCGAGCGCCGGCGCACCGCCGCGTACGCCCGTTCCCGGGACTGCTGGAACTGTTGCTGAGCGTCGGCCCCCATGGCGTCCTCCGTCAGCTGGCCGCCTGCGCGTGGATGACCGCGAACGGGCAGCGCGAATCGATCCAGACCCGCGTCGCCTCGAAACCGGCCTGTTCGAGCAGGGTGATCGCGTCCGCCGGGCGGTATTTGTAGCTGTTCTCGGTATGGATGCGCTCGCCCGCGGCGAAGTCGCGCCCGCCGCCGGGCCAGCGCACGCGTTGCGCGTTGCGCGCTTCCAGGTGCATCTCGACCCTTCCCATGGCCTCGTTGTAGAAGCCGGCGTGGCGCCAGCCGCGCAGGTCGAAGTCGGCGCCGAGCAGTCGGTTCACGTGGCGCAGCACGTTCAGGTTGAAGGCGGCCGTCACGCCGAGCGCATCGTCGTAGGCGGCGTCGAGCACGGCCTTGTCCTTGACCAGGTCCAGCCCGATCAGCAGCGCGCTGTCGGTCCCGCCTTCCTTGCGCAGGCGGCGCAGGAAGGCGCGCGCCTCCGGCGGCGTGAAGTTGCCCAGCGACGAGCCAGGATAGAAGAACAGGCGGCGCCCGGGCGGCATGCCGGCGGGCAGCCGCAGTCCGCTCGAGAAATCCTGGCCGAGCGCCTCCATCGCGATGTGCGGAAAGCGCGCGCGCAGCCGTGCCAGCGCCTCGCTCACGAACTCGGTGGAAATGTCGACGGCAACATACCGGGCCGGGCTCAGCAGCGGGAACAGCGAGGCCGCCTTGGCGCAATTGCCGGCGCCAAGGTCGATCAGGGTCGTGCCGCTGCCGCAGGCACGGGCGATCTCGGCGCCGTGGCGCCGCATGAGCGCAGCTTCGGTACGGGTCGGGTAATACTCCGGCAACTCGCAGATCGCCTCGAACAGCTTCGAGCCGAGCGCGTCGTACAGGAATTTCGGCGATATGCGTGCCTCGCGGGCGGCCAGGCCGTCAACCAGTTCGGCCGCAGTGTGTGCCGTCTCCCGGGCCGATTCGTGGGACACTTCGTGGGCCGTTTCCGCTGCGGCCCGCTTCTCGGTTGTGCATGACGTCAGCATAAGGTTTATCATTCGTGCCGCCGCAGCGGCGCCGTTAATCGGGACCGGCTTCGTAGAACCGGCGTCGCGAGCCCGCCTGAGGGCAGGCGGCGCCCAACGCCCGGCGCCCGAGGCCAAGGGAAGTTGCCGTTTTTGCTATCATAGCGGAAGTCGCGATTTCCCCGCGTTTGCGGGCCGCCCAACCGTGCTGGCCGCCCTTTTCCCCGTCATGAAGAACAACGCTCACATGTCCAAAATGTCCCGTAGAAAATTGCTCTTCGCCGCCTCCGCTGCCTTCGCGCTGTCGACGGCCGTGTCGGGCGCCGCCGCCCAGAACACGCCGGGCGTGCTGCGCGTCTCCGCCATTCCCGACGAGGCGCCGACCGAACTGCAGCGCAAGTTCAAGCCGCTGGGCGACTACCTGGCCAAGGCCACCGGCCTGAAGGTCGAGTTCACCCCGGTGACCGACTACGCGGCCTCGGTCGAGGGCCTGGTTAACCGCAAGCTCGACATGGTCTGGTTCGGTGGCTTCACCTTCGTCCAGGCCAGCGTGCGCAGCAAGGGCCAGGTCGTGCCGCTGGTGCAGCGCGCGGAAGATGCGAATTTCCGCTCGGTCTTCGTCACCACCTCGCCGGCCATCAACAAGCTGGAAGACCTGCGCGGCAAGACGCTCGCCTTCGGTTCGGAATCCTCGACCTCGGGCCACCTGATGCCGCGCTCCTTCCTGCTGGCCTCGAAGATCAACCCGGAGACCGACCTGAAGCGCGTCGCGTTCTCGGGCGCGCACGACGCGACGGTAGCGGCGGTGGCCGGCGGCAAGGTCGATGCCGGCGCGCTGAACATCTCGGTGTGGCAGAAGCTCGTCGAAACCCACAAGGTCGACCCGAAAGTCGTGCGCGTGTTCTACACCACGCCCGGCTATGTCGACTACAACTGGACCGTGCGCGCCGACATGAATCCGGCGCTGCAGAAGAAGATCCGCGACGCCTTCCTGGCGCTGGACGCCTCCACGCCGCAGGGCCGCGAGATCCTCGAGCTGCAGCGTGCGACGAAGTTCATCCCGACCGCCGCCGAACACTACCGCCCGATCGAAACGGCGGCGCGCAGTGCCGGCCTGCTGAAGTAAGGGCACCTGGGCACGTCAAGGAATAAGGCAGCGATGCAATGAGTTTCAGGCTCGACAAACTGACCGTACGCCACCTGACGGGGAGCGAGCAGCCCGTGCTGCACGCGCTCGACCTGGTGGTCGAACAGGGCGAGCAGCTGGCTCTGATCGGCCCGTCGGGCGCCGGCAAGACCACGCTGCTCGCCACGCTGGCCTGCGCCCATCGTCCGGCGGCGGGCAGTTTCACGGTGTTCGGCGAAAACCCGTGGGCGCTGGCGGAAAAAGCGCGCCACCGCCTGCGCGCGCGCCTGTTCCTGGCGCCGCAGACACCGCCGCTGCCGCCGCGCCAGCGCGTGGTGACGGCCGTACTGGCGGCGCGCCTCCCGCACTGGAGCCTGTGGCAGGCGCTGGCCTCGCTGTTTCGTCCGGCCGATCCGGATGCAGCCCATGCGGCCCTGGTGCGCTTCGGCCTCGGCGACAAACTGTATGCGCGCGTCGACCGCCTCTCCGGCGGCGAGCGCCAGCGCTGCAGCCTGGCGCGCCTGCTGCTGTCGTCCGCCGACGCCTTCCTGGTCGACGAACCGATTTCCGCGCTCGACCCGGCGCTCGCGCGCCTGACCCTGTCCACGCTGCAGGCCGAGGCGGCCGCGCGCAAGGCCACCCTGGTGTGCAGCCTGCACCAGGTCGAGATGGCGCGCACCCATTTCGACCGCCTGGTCGGCCTGCGCGACGGCCGCATCGTGTTCGACCTGCCGCGCGAACGCGTCACCGACGCGATGATCGCCGCCCTCTACGAGAACGAGACGCTCAACCCGCACCCCGCGCACGAGCCGCCCGAGCGCATCGCCGTGGGCGCCTGCTTCTGACGATGGCGCGGCACATCCTGCACCCCGATCCGGCCTGGCGCACGCGGCTGCTGGCCGGCGCGCTGGCGCTGGCCATGCTCTGGCCGATGCTCGTCTACAGCGAATTCAAGCCCTGGATGCTGTTCGACGCCCAGAGCCTGGCGGCGGCCGGCGTCTTCCTCTCGGACTTCCTGCGCCCCGCGCACTCGGCCGAATTCCTGCTGATGGTGCTGCGCGACACCTGGGTCACGGTGGCAATCGCCACCGCCGGGCTGGCGCTGGCCCTGCTGGGCGCCATTCCCGCCACGCTGCTGGTCAGCGAGCGGCTGTCAATCTCGCGCCTGGGCACCGGCCGCATGCGCCTGCCCGCCGCCGCCTTGCGCCAGGCCGTGC
Source organism: Massilia sp. (assembly GCA_039649125.1). Lineage (GTDB taxonomy): Bacteria > Pseudomonadota > Gammaproteobacteria > Burkholderiales > Burkholderiaceae_D > Telluria. The sequence continues at coordinate 13,727 of JBBWZO010000157.1, forward strand.
GCTGGATCCTGGTGCTGCTGCGCAGCGTGCCGGAACTGGTGTGGGCGCTGCTGTTCGTGCGCGTGGTCGGGCTCGGCCCCACCGCCGGGGTGCTGGCGATTGCCCTCACCTATTCCGGCATGCTGGCCAAGGTATATGCCGAGATCCTCGAGTCGGGCGACGCCCATGCCACCGACGCCCTGCTCGCGAACGGCAGCGGGCGCCTGCCCGCCCTGCTGTACGGCGCGCTGCCCGACGCCGCCGCCGAACTGGTGTCGTACACGGTCTACCGCTGGGAGTGCGCGATCCGCGGCTCGGCGATCATGGGTTTCGTCGGCGCCGGCGGCCTCGGCCAGCGCATGGACGAATCGACCCGCATGATGGCTGGCGGCGAGGTGGCGACCATGCTGCTGGTCTTCGTGCTGCTGGTGGCCTGCGCCGACCTGGCCTCGAAACTGCTGCGGAGCAGGCTCGGATGACGCACCCGGCCACGCCTTCACCCCCGCCCCCGCCGCCGCCGCGCAGCTGGAGCACGCCGCTGCTCCTGCTCGCCCTGCTCGCCCTGGTCGGCGCCAGCTTCGCAACGCTGCAGCTGGACCTGCGCGCCTTCTTCACGCCGGAGGCGCTGGGCACCACGCTGGAATTCCTGTCCGGCTTCGCGCCGCCAGACACCGATCCGGCCTTCCTGCGCAAGACCGCCGCGGCCGCGCTGGAAACGCTCTCGATGTCCGCGCTCGGCACCCTGCTGGCGGTGCTGGCCGGCCTGCTGCTGGCCCTGCCCGCATCGGGACGCTGGGGCAGGCCCGCGCGCGCGGCGGTGCGCCTGTTCCTGAACGTGCTGCGTTCGATTCCCGAACTGGTGTGGGCGGCGCTGCTGCTGGTGGCCGCCGGCCTCGGCCCGTTTGCCGGGACCCTGGCGCTGGGCGCCCATACGGCCGGGGTGCTGGGCCGCCTGTTCGCCGACGCGCTGGAAAACGCCGCGCCGCTGCCGGAGGCGGCGCTGCGCACGAACGGCGCCTCGGCACTGGCCGCGTTTTTCTACGCCACCCTGCCGCAAACCCTGCCGCAGATGCTGTCCTATACCCTGTACCGCTGGGAGAACAACATCCGCGCGGCCGCGGTGCTCGGCGTGGTCGGCGCCGGCGGCCTCGGCCAGATGCTGAAATACCACCTGTCGCTGTTCCAGATGCCCAGCGCCGCCACCGTGGTGCTGGCGATGCTGCTGCTCGTCGCCCTGGTCGATGCGGCCAGTTTCGCGCTGCGGCGCGCCCTTACGAGGTAAGCAGATGCTCGAACTCTCCCGGCTCACGAAGGCTTATGGCGGACGCGCCGTAATCTCGGACCTGTCGCACCGCTTCGAACCCGGCCGCTTCGTCGCCATCATGGGGGAATCGGGCGTGGGCAAGTCGACGCTGCTGAATCTGATCGCCGGACTCGACGTCCCCGACAGCGGCGAAGTGCTGGTCGACGGCCAGCGCATGTCGGCGCTCGACGACGATGCCGCCACCGGTTTGCGCCGTACCCGCATGGGCTTCATCTTCCAGGCTTTCCACGTGCTGCCGCACCTGACCCTGCACCAGAACGTGGCGCTGCCGCTGCTGCTCAACCGGACGGGCACCGGACGGGCCGAGGCGATGCTGGCGGCCGTCGGCCTGGCCGGACGCGGCGCCGACTTCCCGCGCCAGCTCTCGGGTGGCGAACTGCAGCGGGTGGCGATCGCGCGCGCGCTGGTGCACCAGCCGGCGCTGCTGCTGGCCGACGAGCCGACCGGCAACCTCGACCCGGAAACGGCCGGCGGCATCCTGCGCCTGCTGCGCACCGAGATCAAGGCGACCGGGGCCGGCGCGATCATGGTCACCCACTCGCATGCGGCGGCCGACATGGCCGACGAGGTGCTGCTGTTGACCCGCGAAGGCCTCAAGCCCGCGTGAGCGCCTGACAAAAGTGAAGCCGCACGCGCTTCGCGCGCGGCCCGCCCCACTATGGCTGCGTTGCATTCCTCTGGCCGCACTAGCGTACTGTCTTCGACGATGACACCTCGACCTCAGGGCCTTGCCTTGAGTGCCCCACGCTCAGGGCCCCCAGGAGCTTTGTTAGCCTCTCCGCATGAAACTTAACTGGAATTCTTCGAGGAAATAAGCAAGTTACAAGAAGTTACACATCAATTGCTGTGAACAGTGCGGCGCATCCTGCGCCGTCGTAGTAATATCGCAACGACCCGTACGCATAAGCTATCAAAATCTCCGGGCGCCTCCAGAACGGTCCTGTCCCCTCAACCAAAGTTTGCATTTTGGAGGAGTACATGAACGTACGCCAAAAAAAACAGGAAATGCTGGCCGCGATGCACCGCGCGCGCGCCCTCGAGCCGTCGAGCTTCGTCCCGAACAAGCTGCTCGACACCCTCATCGAAAAAATGCACCTCAAGAATGACGCCGAACTATGCCGCGTGCTCGAGGTACAGCCGCCGATCATCAGCAAGATCCGCCACCGCAAGCTGAATGTCGGCGCGACCATCCTGCTGCGCATGCACGAAAAATCGAACATCCCGATCCGCGAACTGAAGGAGCTGACGAGCGCCTCGTCGGTGCACTAGCACGGACGGCGCCGATGGACAGCGGCGCTGCGCGCCGCTTTTTGTTGCTTGGCGCCGCTGTTACTGGCTGGGTGGACGGCCCGTTTTCAGCTGGGGCAGGCTGTCGAGCACCTGGCGCAGCGTCGCCATGTCGAGGCTGCCGACGAGCGCGACGCCGATGCGCAGCAGCTCGCTTTTCTTGACCTCGACGCCGGCCTTCAGGCAGGCCTGCTTTACCGCTGCCAGCACGGCGTACTCGCCTTCGGGCATGGTGAAGCTGTCGCGCACGAGGGCCGGGCGCAGCGCTTCGGCCGGCTGCGGCGTGGCCTCGGCCGCGCGTGCACGCCCGGCCGTGCCGCCCCTGGCCGCCTTGACGATGGCCAGCGCGGCGCTTTTCACGGCGACGCCAGGCTGTTTCGCGGTACCGCGGAGCGCTGCCTTGGCAGCCGGCTTCGCCGGCGCTTGATCCGCCGCCTTGGCGGCCGCCTTTGGGGCGGACTTCGTGGCGGACTTCGCAGGCGCCTTGCCGGCCGCCGCCCTGGAGGCTGCCTTCGTTGCGGTCTTGGCTGCCACCTTGCTCGTTGCCTTGGCGGCAGGCTTCGCCGGCGTTTTCGCAGCGGCCGGCGCTGCCGGCTTCACTGCGGACTTGGTTGCTGACTTGGTTGCTGACTTGGTTGCTGACTTGGTTGCTGACTTGGTTGCTGACTTGGTTGCTGACTTGGTTGCTGACTTGGTTGCTGACTTGGTTGCTGACTTGGTTGCTGACTTGGTTGCGGGCCTATCTGCCGGTTTCGTCGCAGTCCTGGACGCCGTCTTCGTGGAGACGGGCTTCGCCGCGCTGCGCACGCGTGCCTTCGGTGCGGCCCGGGATGCGTCGACTTCCGCCGGCGGGGCCGCTTTGGAAGATGCCGCTTTTGCCGGGGATTTCGCCGGGGCGGCGGCTTTTGCCCGCGTCGATGGGGCTGCGCCCGTACTGGCCGCAGGTGCTGGTTTTCTGCTCATTGGGTATTCCACTGCTTAACAAGATAAACAATATAGTCGATCAGGCGCATTCCGGATAGGGCGCACGCTGCGCCGGCCCCTGCATTTGCCGCCGCATTTACCCCGGCATTTGCCCCTGTTCCGCCCGGCGGTGCAGGTCGCGGATCACGCCGGCGCGCAGGCCCGCCTGCACCGGCACCAGCTCGCTGATGCCGAGTTCGTCCACGAGCGCCAGCAGCAATGCCAGTCCGCCGGCCAGTTGCGCGGCCCGCGCCGGCTGCGGCCAGTGCACGGCTGCGCGCGCCAGTCCGCCTTCATCGACCAGCGCGCGCCGCAGCGCCGCCAGACGGGCGCCGTCGAGCACCGTGGTCCCGGGTACCGCCACGTCCGCCAGCTCGGCCAGGGCGCGCACCGTGCCCGAGGCGCCGTAGGCGCGTGCCCAGCCGTGACCGCCGGCCAGGGCCGCGGCGTCCGCCACCCGGCTGCGCGAGGACGCCAGCGCCGCCTCGAATGCGCCCGGCGAGATGCCGTCGCCAAAGAAAGCCAGTCCCTGGCGCAGCGCCCCGACGCCGAACGACTGCACGAACCCGACCTGCATGCCCTGCCCGACGGCCACCTCGGTCGAGCCGGTGCCGATATCGAGCACCAGGCGGCGCTGGTCCGGCCCGGCCAGGGCCGCCGCCACGCCCAGGTAGACCAGGCCTCCCTCTTCCTCCCCGCCGATCACCTCGATCGGATGGCCGATCGCGGCGCAGGCGGCCGCCAGGAACGCGGGTGTATCGAAGGCCACTCGCAGTGCCGAGGTGGCGACCACGCGCACGGCGCGCGGCTCCCAGGGCGCGAGGCTGGACTTGAAGCCGCGCAGGCAGGCCAGCGCGCGCCGCATCGTCTCCGGCCCGACGCAACCGTCGGCCCCGACCGCGGCGCCGAGCCGGATCGGTTCGTTCAGGGTGGCATGGATGTGCACCGCCTGCCGCTCCACGCTGGCGACGTGCAGGCGGAAACTGTCGGAGCCGAATTCGACGGCGGCGTACACGGTGCTGGTGTGCGTGGGGGTGGCCATGGTCCGTCCTGTGCGTGGATGAACCCCGAGTATGGCCGCGCTTTGTGACCTGCCGATGACCGCGTTGACGGATCGGCAAGCCGGGCAAGAACGGCGGTTTTAGAGCGTCTAACAAAACTCCTAGGGCAAGGCGCGGCGTCGAAGACAGTACGACTGTACGGCGAGACGCTGCAACGCAGCCATAGGAGTTTTGTTAGACGCTCTTGTTTATTCCGTTTGCGTTTATTCCGTCTCCGGTGCCGGCGCGCGCGGCGCCAGTCGCACCGTATTGCGTCCGCCGTCCTTGGCCGCGCGCATGGCGGCGCCGGCGCGCTGGAACAGGGTCACGTTGCTGTCGTCGGGACGGATGGTCGTGACGCCGAAGCTGGCCGTCATCGAAATCATGGCGCGTTCGGTCTTGACCGGGGTGCTTGCTATCGCCGCGCGCATGCGCTCGGCCACCAGCATCGCCTCCTCGCCGCCGGTGCGCGGCAGCAGCAGCGCGAATTCGCCGCCGACCAGACGTCCGAGCAGGTCGCTGTCGCGCAGCTGGCGGCGGCACAGGTCGGCCACGTGGCGCAATACCACGTCGCCAACCGGGTGCCCGTAGCCTTCGTTGACGCGCGTGAAGCTGTCGAGGTCGAGCACGACGAGCGAGGTCGGCGAGCCGGGACGGCGCGCCAGCGACATCCAGGGCGCGAGCGCGTTGAAGAAGCCGCGCCGGTTGGCGGTGTCGGTCACCTGGTCGACGATTTCGAGCCGGTGCAGGTCGCCCTGCAGCCGCTCGCGCGCCAGCAGCAGCCAGCCGAAGCCGGTCACCAGCATCAACAGGTAGAAGGCGGTGGTCGACAGCTGGCGCAGCAGGTCGTGCGAGAGCCAGCGCCAGCCGCCGGGCATGACCAGCACCAGGATGCCGCGCGCGGCCACCACCAGGGCCAGCACGGCGACGGCCACGGCCAGCGCGCGCTGCAGCATGCTCGCTTCGCGCCAGCCGCGCGCCAGGGCCGCCGCGCCCAGCAGGTAGAACGCACCCAGCAGCAGGGCCGCGGCCAGCGTGCGCAGGCCGAGCGGATCGATCCAGTACGAGACCAGGAACACAAACACGGCGGCCGCCGCCAGCGGCACCATCGCGCCGCGCCAGCGTGCCCGCCCCGCCGCTTCCCACAGGGCGCCGGCTTCCAGCGCGACGCCGCCGATCAGCAGCGCCCAGCCGCCGGGCAGGGCCAGCGGCTCGGGCACCACGCGGGCGCCGCCCAGGTACAGCAGGATCCAGGCCGCCGTCTGCACCTGCTTCGACAGCCCCCAGCACGCGGTGGCCGGGGTGCGGGTGGCGCCATAGTCGGAAAAGAAGAGCGTGCTGCACAGCACCAGGTTGCCCAGTGCGAGCACCAGCACCATCGTGGTCGGATCCATCGCCATCATGGCCGCACCCCGCATGCGTGTCCGCGGCAGGCGCGGTGGCGCCGCTCGATGCGGCCGGGTTCGCCCGCGCTGGCGGCGGCGGTGATCAAGGGGTGGTCCAGGGACATGAAGAACTCCGTGTGGCGGCAAGGGCCAGCTTAGCAGAATTTCATGCCTGTGAACAAGACGCCGCAGCCGCCAGGCACAGCCCGCACCGCCGCCGCATCGCGACTTCCCATCGCCGCTTTTCGTCCCTGCTTCTCATCCCTGCTTCTCGTCGCGCTTCTCATCGCTATACTGGCACCATGCCGACCCGAACCGAGCCCCCCGCAGCCTCGCCGACCGCGCCCCTGGTGCGCACGCGCGGCAACCGGCGCACGCTCGAATTCCAGCCTGGCGACATCCAGAGCGAGATGCTGCTGTCGCGCCCCGACGCCCTCGTCCTCGATTACGCGCGCGCGATGATGTGTTTCGCCCTGTTCGCGCCGGCCCCGCGCCACATCCTGATGGTGGGCCTGGGCGGCGGATCGCTGGCCAAGTTCTGCTACCGGCATTTTCCCAACACGCGCATCACGGTGCTGGAGATCTCGGCCGAGGTGATCGCCCTGCGCGACGCCTTCTCGGTGCCGCCGGACGACGCGCGCCTGCGCATCATCCACACCGACGCCGCCGACTATGTCCGCGCGGCGCCCGCCAGCTTCGACGTCATCCTGGTGGACGGTTTCGACGCGGCCGGCATGCCGGCCGCGCTCGGCAGCGTCCCCTTCTATGCAGCCTGCCGCCGGGCTCTTCGCGAGGACGGCGTGCTGGTGGCAAACATCCTGGCCTACGATCCCGCCCACGACGCGCTGGTGGCGCGCATCCGGGAAGCCTTCCACGGGCGAGTCTGCGATTTCGCCGGGATCGCCGGCGACAATCACCTGTTATTCGCCGTCAAGGCCCCGCCGCGCGGGGCCGTGGGCGGCGGGAAGTTTACCCGCGCCGCCCGTCTGCAGGAACGTGTGGCGCGCCACCGCGGCCTGCGCCCGGCCCTGCTGAACCGCCTGCTGGCGCGCGCCCTCGTTGCCTGGCTGGCATCGCGTCCTGTCTGATCGCGGCGACAGAGGGCGCTGCCTGCGCGTTGCAGTACGGAATTGTTTGCTGAAACGGTCGAAAATGTGACAAACTTGATCGTTTGATGCCTATGGGCAAATGATTCCAGGAACAAACATGTCGCGTCGCCTGCCATTTTTTCTTACCCGCGCAGCCGTGCTCACATTCGGGGCGGGCCTGGCCGCATCGGCCGCGCTGTTCCTGGGAGTGAGCCACCTCGAATACGACAACCTGGCGCTGTCCTTCGCCCAGCGCGCCGACCAGCGCGTGGCCGCGGTGCGCCAGGGCTTGCACGATGCGGTCGAGGTGGTGACGGTGACGAATCGCCTGTTCGCGCTCGGCACGCCGGTCACGCGCGCCCAGTTCCACGAATTCACGGCGCCGCTGCTGCAGCGCCATCCGTTCATCAAGGCTTTCAATTACCACCGCATCGTCGAGGACGGCGAGCGGGCGGCCGTCGAGGCCGAGCTGCAGGGCGTCCTTCCAGGCACCGTGATCCGCCAGGAACGCGACGGCCGCCAGGTGCCGGCCGAACGCCGCCCGCACTACAGCATCGTGCACTACCTGGAACCGATGGCCGGCAACGAAGCGGCCCTCGGCTTCGATTCCGCCACGCGCGCACCGATCAACGCGGCGCTGGCGCGGGCCCGTGCCGAGGGCCGCGCCGCCGCCACGCCCCTGTTCCCGCTGGTGCAGGACACCCGGCCCGAGCCGAGCTTCCTGGTCATCCTGCCCGTGCACGACCGCAGCGGGGCGCTCGTCGGCGACACGGCGGTGGTGGTACGCCCACGCGAACTGGTGCGCAAGGCGCTGGCCGGCGCCGGCCTGCTCGAAGACGACCGGGTCGCGATGTCCGTGTATGCGGGCGCCCGCCCGAAAGCCGCCGACCTGGTGTTTACCAACCGTGCCGAGGGCGCGGAGCCGGCACCCGACCTGATGGCAAGCTGGATCGCGCCGGAGCACGGCAATCGCGTGACCCGTGTCCTGGAGGTGGCCGGCCGTCCATGGCTGGTCGAGGTCACCGCCGTGCCGCGCCCGTTCGCGGCCGATCACCTGGCCTCGCTGGCGATGCTGGCCGGCGGCATCCTGCTCAGCCTGCTGACGGCGGCCTGGGTGCAGAACGCGGGCGAACGCACCCGCCGCGTGCAGCAACTGGTGCGCGCGCGCACCACCGACCTGAAGCGCACCAACCGGCGCCTGGTCGAGGACATGGCCGCGCGCGAACGCACCGAAAAGGCCCTGCAGCAGAGCGAACAGCGTTTCCGCCAGCTCGTGACGATGTCCTCGGACTGGTACTGGGAACAGGACGCACAGTTCCGTTTCACCAGGGTGACCGGCGGCTTCACCGAAAAGGCAGGCGTGTCGGTCGAGCGCCTGCTCGGCAAGACGCGCTGGGAATACGCCCCGTCGCTGGCCGACACCGAGGCCGGGCGCGCCCACCGCGCCCAGCTGCGCGCCTACCAGCCCTTCAACGACCTCGAGTACCAGCTGCTGGACGACCATGGCGATACCCGCTGGTTCTCCGTCAACGGCCAGCCCGTGTTCGACGAACACGGCCAGTTCGCCGGCTACCGCGGCACCGGCAGCGACATCACGGAGCGCAAGCTCACCGAGCAGCGCGTGCACCACGTGGCCCAGCACGACGTGCTGACCGGCCTGCCGAACCGCTCGCTGCTGCAGGACCGTCTCGGCCAGGCGGTGGCCTATGCCAACCGCAGCGGCAATCCGGTGTGGGTGATGCTCATCGACCTGGACCGCTTCAAGTTCGTCAACGACAGCATGGGCCACAAGGCCGGCGACGTGCTCCTGATGACGGTGGCGGCGCGCCTGCGCGGCTCGCTGCGCGACTCCGACACGGTGGCGCGCCTGTCGGGCGACGAATTCGTCGTGATCGTCTCCGAACACGGCGAGCAGCAGCTGACCCAGGACATCGTCGCGCGCGTCATGGCCGCGGTCGCCCAGCCGGTCATGCTCGGCACCAAGGAATTCTTCGTCACCTGCAGCATCGGCGTGGCGGTGTATCCGAGCGAGGCGACCGATGCCGACGTCCTGATCGAGCATGCCGACATTGCGATGTACCGGGCGAAAAAGCTGGGCCGGAACAACTTCCAGTTCTATACGCCGGCCATGAACGAGGAGTCGCTGGAACGGGTGCGCATCGAAAGCGCGCTGCGCAATGCCCTCGAGCGCGACGAGTTCGTGCTCTACTACCAGCCGCAGCTGGACATCGAGACCGGCAGGATCATCGGCATGGAAGCGCTGATCCGCTGGCAGCACCCGGAACTGGGGATGGTGCCGCCGGGCCGTTTCGTGAGCATCGCCGAGGAAACCGGGCTGATCGTGCCGATCGGCGCCTGGGTCATGCGTACCGCCTGCGCCCAGAACAAAGCCTGGCAGGACGCCGGTTTCGACAAGCTGCGGGTGGCGGTCAACCTCTCGGCCCGCCAGTTCGCCGCGCCCGACCTGATCGAAGGCCTGGAAGCGGTGCTGAAGGATACGGGGCTGGACCCGCAATACCTCGAGATCGAGCTGACCGAAAGCCTGTTCATGAGCGACATCACGCCGGCAGTGGACCTGCTGCACCGCATGAAGGCGCTGGGCGTGAACCTGTCGATCGACGATTTCGGCACCGGCTATTCGAGCCTATCCTACCTGTCGCGCTTCCCGATCGACGTGCTGAAGATCGACCGCTCCTTCGTTGCCGACATCACGCGCGATGCCAACGACGAGGCGATCGTCACCTCGATCATCGCACTGGCGCACAACCTGAAACTGGCCGTGATTGCCGAAGGGGTGGAAACGGGCGAGCAGCTCGACTACCTGCGCCGCCATGGCTGCGACGAAATGCAGGGCTATTATTTCAGCCGGCCCTTGTCGGCCACGGAATTCGAGGAACTGCTGCGCGAGGGACGGGGTCTCGCGGCCGAGGCAACGACGCCTGCCGCGACGCCGGTCGACATGGAAATGGAAACGGAAGCAGGTGCACCCGTCGCCTGAGACAGGCCTTCATTCCAAATAATTGAGCTGCGACAATTGACCTCTGGCAATTTTAACATCATTGCTCTACAATGTTCGTGTCACTATTGCAATTTCAGGAACGTGAAGATGGAAGAAGTACAGTCGTCGCAAGCGGTGCAGGCGCGCGTGGTCAGGACCGACCTGCGCACTCGCGACCTGGTCAACCAGGCAGTGGCGTCGATCCCGACGCTGGGGCTGCAACGCGCAGCCGAGTTCCTGGCGGCGATGAACGTTCCTGCCGAGATCGCGGTACGCACCCTCGTGTATCCGCAACGCCGCCGGCGCAGCTGATCCGCGCAGTCAAGAGCGTCTAACAAAGGTGAAGCCGCACGCGCTTAGCGCGCGCCCCGCTATGGCTGCGTTGCAGCGTCTCGCCGTACAGTCGCACTGTCTTCGACGCCGCGCCGCGCCCTGAGGACCCCATCCTCAGGGCCCCGCAGGAGTTTTGTTAGACGCTCCAAGCTGGAGCAGCGCATCCACAGCGGCCCGCCGGACTGCCGGGCCGCAACATGCAAGAAAACCGCTCCCGCCGGCGCAGGCGCAGGCCGCCCGCGCCACGGCCTCTTATTTGCGCGGTTCCTGGGCGCGGATGTCGGCCAGCGACTCCAGGCCCTTGGCGGTGACCACGAAACCGCCCTCCTCACGCTGCGCAATGTGCGACTTGCGGAGCAGGAACTGGGCGACGTCGCCCGGCACGCTGGCGGCAGGATCCGCCTCGAGCGCCGTCAGCGCTTCGACGCAGGCACGCAGGAACAGGACCTGCTGGCCCTTTTCCGTCAAATCGATACGGCCGTCGCGGCCGTAGGAAATCATTTTCAGGCCCGACAGGCGCTTCGCATTGCGTCCGACGCAGGCATTGACCCGGTCGTTGCGCGCACCGCGGCGGATGAATTCGAGTGCGTTGTATTCGTCAGTCGTCAGTTTTTCGTTCTTCATTACGGCTCGTATGATGGAAATCGGCCGTCATGGTAACCGCCGTGACGCACGGCGGCAACCAATGCTTCGGGAGCCGCCTCAGCGCACTTCGCGCAGGGCGATCCACAACAGGCCGGCGACGACGATCGCGCCTACGGCCAGCACGCCCTGGAAACGGCGCGAAGCGAAACCGCGGTGACGGCCCAGGTAAATTTTATTGTGCAGCGAATTGCCCATCTATTTCTCCGTCGTCTCAACAAAACCAGTGAATGGATATTATAAAAAAAATCATAAAAAAGCACCGTTCGGGACCGCACATTATTGTAACTTTGTGTGTTTATCGGCAACGATGCAACACTATCGTACTGCGCGCCGGTAGCACGAAGCGGCTGTTAGGATTGTTCCAACATTGACCAAGCACGGAGTGCACGATGACCCAACCAAAACACAAACACGACCCGGCCGCGTCCGGCCGCCCCTTCATGGACGAAGGCGATATCGGCAGCGGCGAAAAAACGCCGGGCCAGAAGGAAACCGAGGAAATGATCAAGGAAATCCCGCCGTTGCAACCCGGTAGCGAGCGCGATAACAGCAAGCGCAACGACGGCGGGCAATCCGGGGGCTGAGTCGGTATTGCGGGGCGCCGCCGCCCTGCGGCGGCATGACGGGCACCACACCACGTACCGGTGCTGGGGATACAGCGGTTTCGCACGCCATTGGCGTGCCGAACCGCTGCGCTTCAAATCAATCCGTGTTCAGTTCGCCCGGATGGGTGGATCGGGAATGCTCGGCTCCTCGACGGGGGCATGTGCCGGATCTGGCACGTCGTCGGGCACCGGAATGGTGGGCGGAGTCGGCAAGGGTTCGGGGTCCGGCGTCGAGTGGGCGTGCAATGCGTCCTCACGCGGATCGATCGTTTCCATCATCAATCTTCTCCAGGATGTCGAACGGGAGGCGGCGCGGCCCGGAGGACCATGCCGTCTCCCCGCACCGGCCGCAGGCCTCGGCCGGTGCGTCGGTCGTTGGTCGTCAATCGTTGGTCGTCAGTGGTTCTGCTTCTGCTTGGCGCCGCCGCCGGCGCCTTCGCCGGTGCCGGCGCGAATGCGCGACTTGGCATCGTGGCTGCTCTTGTGCTCCTTGCCGGCACGCTTCTTCGCCATTTCTTCTTCCGACAGGTTGTTGTCGGACTGCTTGCTCTGGGTATCGTTCGCCTTCGATTCGTTCATGTCGATTCCTCCCGTGGGTGTGAAAACAGTGACGTTTTGCGCAGCCTAGCATGGAAGAACCGGAAAGGTTTTCAATCGTGCGCATCGGCTAAGAACGTCTGACAAAACCTTCAGAGCAAGGGATGCGGCCGCCCGACGCGGCGACGAAGACAGTACGCCTGTACGGCGAGGAGCCGCAACGCAGCTATGGAGGTTTTGTTAGGCGTTCTAAACTTGCGTATAGTTCAAGTTTTACCCGTATTTCCGCACCGTTTACGCTTCGCCGCACCCTCAGCGCCCACATGAAAATTCGCCTTTTCCTCCTGTCCACCCTGTTCCCTGCCCTGGCCCACTCCGCCCCGATGAAACTTGCCGACTACATGGCCCTGACCGGCCCCGCTCCCGCTGCCCGCGTCGCCTACGGGCCGGCGCCATCGCAGTATGCAGAACTGTTCCTGCCCGAGGGCGCCGGTCCGCACCCGGTGGCGGTGCTGGTGCATGGCGGCTGCTGGACCGAGAAATTCGGCGGCATCACCCAGCTGCGCAACATGGCGGGCGCGCTGCGCGAACGCGGCATCGCCGTCTGGAACGTCGAATACCGGCGCGTGGACGAGCCCGGCGGCGGCTACCCCGGCATGTATGAAGACATGCATGCCGCGCTGGAGGCGCTGGAAGCGCTCGCGCGCCAGGCCGGCAGCAACCGGCTCGACCTGCGGCAGGTGGTAGCGGTCGGCCATTCCGCCGGCGGCCAGCTGGTGCAGTGGATCGCGGGCCGCAGCCGCATTCCCGCCGGCAGCCCCCTGCACCGCAGCGGCATGCTGCCGGTGCGCGCGGTGGTCAGCCTCGGCGGGCTGGCCGACCTGCGCCGCGAACGGGAACTCATCAAGGCCAACTGCGGCCGTGAGACGCCCGAGCTGGCGGGCCAGCCGTCCGCGAGCCGGCCGGACGTCTACGCCGACACCAATGCCGCCGAACTGCTGCCGAACGGCAGCCACACGATCCTGGTGACGGGCGAACTCGACACGATCTCGCCGCCGCGCGTGGCCCATGATTACGCGGCGCGGGCGCGCGCGGCCGGCGACGGCGCTGAGGTCGTGATTCTGCCCGGCGCCAGCCATTACGACGAGGTGGCGGCGAGTTCCGCTTCCTGGCCGCTGGTACTTGGGGCGATCGAGCGTGCGCTGGCGGCGACGAATGGCGCGAAGCGGGTGGCGACAGGGGCAAGGCAGGAGAGCAAAGCAGGGACTGACACTGCGGCGCAAGCGGAAGCGCTCACACCCGCCGCGCCAGCGGCGCGCTGACCACCACGTCGGAAGTCGGTACGGCGACACAGGGCAGCAGGTAATTCTCGCGCTTTTCCTCGATTGACAGCCCGGGCCACTCGACGAGGTAGCGCACGTTGCCGCTCTCCAGGCGGCACAGGCAGGTACGGCAGGTGCCGTTGCGGCAGGAGCTGGGCAGGCTGAACCCTGCCGCCTCGGCGGCGTGCAGGACAGTGGCGCCGGCGGCGGGGAAACTGCAGTCCAGCGGCAGCAGCGTGATAATGGGAAGGGCAGGATCGGTGGCGTTGCTCATGGGTCCGATTGTAACGCCGATTTGCAGCAGCGATTCAGGGCGCCGGCTATCGGCGAGGTGACCGCAGTGTGGCCGCGATGTGGCGGCAATGGCGGCGCACCCGGCCGCCCGGGCCTGGGTTCGTTCCCGCACAGACCGCTGAGTGCGGCACGCCTAGGCTGGAGTTTCCTTAAGCAAGTATTGCAGGTGCCCCATGAAAAAAATCGTCGCCCCCGTTCTCCTCGCCGCCCTCACCGGCTCCCTTATCGGCGCCCTCTCCCTGACCTCTGCGAGCGCCGCGCAAGCGCCGGCCCGGCTCCCGGCGCAACCCGCCCAGCCGGCACCCGGCATGGCCCAGCAGCCCGTGCAGCCTGTCTCCGGACAGGTGGCCGCCGTCGATCCGGCCGCCCTTGAACGCGCCGAATTCGAACGCAACCTGCGTGCCCAGGTCCTGCTCGACCGCCTGCATTTTTCGCCGGGTGAGATCGACGGCGCCTATGGCTCGAACATGCGCCAGGCACTGAGCGCCTTCCAGAAGTCGCGCAACCTCGAAGTGACCGGCAAGCTCGACGACGCTACCTGGAACGCCCTGAACCAGGACACCACCGCCACCCTGGTCAACTACGTGATCGCGGAGGAAGACGTGGCCGGTCCCTTCCAGCCGGTTCCCGAAGACATGATGGAGAAGGCCAAGCTGGCAAAGCTCGGCTACGCCAACCCGCTCGAGGGACTGGGCGAGAAATTCCACGCCAGCCCTGCCCTGCTGCAGAAGCTCAATCCCGGCAAGAACTTCGGCCGCGCCGGCGAACAGATCGTCGTGCCGAGCGTGCACGGCGGCGCGCCGCTGCCGCCGGCGGCGAAGGTCGTGGTCAGCGACAGCCGCAAGGTCCTGATGCTGTTCGATGCCAACGACCGTTTGATCGCGCAGTATCCTGCATCGACCGGCAGCCAGTACGATCCATTGCCGATCGGCAACTGGAAAATCGAAGGCGTACACCCGAACCCGACCTACCACTACAACCCGAAACTGTTCTGGGACGCCGAGCCGGGCGACAAGAAGACGAAGATCGCGCCGGGGCCGAACAATCCGGTCGGCGTGGCCTGGATCGACCTGTCCAAGCCGCACTACGGCATCCACGGCACGCCGGTGCCGGCCATGATCGGCAAGACCGAATCGCACGGCTGCATCCGCCTGACCAACTGGAGCGCCGCCGAAGTGTCCGGCGTGGTCGCGGCGGGCACACCGGTCGTACTACAGGAATAAGCGAGGAATAACCGAGGAGTACGCTTTTTCGGCAAGACACTGTCGCAGCAATCGTCCTTTGACTTTCCATCCAGGAGGTGTCGATGAAATGGCTGGTTTCGTTCCTGCTCGGCGCGGTGGTCGGCGCCATCGGTATGTACTTCGTCGGGCTCCAGCTCGCCAGCGCGCCGGACCCGATCGTCACTGAAGCGGCGGTGCGGCCCTCCCCGGCCCCAGTCTCCGCCCCGTCAGGGGGGGAGGCCGGGGCCGGAGTTTCCTCAACCACGGACGGCAACGTGATCCCGACCGACCTGCGCGACGCCGAACTGCCGATCCGCCCGGCCGCCCACGCCACCAGCGCGACCCCGGCCGCGCCCGAGCTCACCGCCGGCGGCACCATGCCGGCCAAGCTGCTGGTGCCGGTCGAGGGCGTTGCCTACAGCACCCTGACCGACACCTTCGACCAGCCGCGCGGGCAGGAGCGCCACCATGAAGCGCTCGACATCATGGCGCCGAAAGGCACGCCGGTGCGTGCGGTCGGCGACGGCAAGGTCGTCAAGCTGTTCGAGAGCCGCGCAGGCGGCACCACGCTCTACCAGTTCGACCCCGAGGGGAAACACGCCTACTACTACGCCCACCTCGACCGCTACGCCGACGGCATCAAGGAAGGCATGCAGCTCAAGCGCGGCGACCTGATCGGCTATGTCGGCGTGACCGGCAACTCGGACCCGAACGCGCCGCACCTGCATTTCGCGGTGGTGGCGCTCACGCCCGAGAAGCAGTGGTGGAAAGGGACGCCGGTCAATCCGTATCCGCTGCTGGGTGATTGAGGGCGGATACTCGTAGCGTGGACGGCTTTGCCGTCCACGCGTCCAACGGACGCTGGCGTTGCGGCATCATCAAAACAATCCCGTCGTCGTTTCGATGAAGATGCCGTAAGGGCTGTGCTGGCGCTGGCTGGACGCGTGCACGGGGAACCCGTCCACCCTACGGATCACAGCGCCGCGGTCGCCTCGGCCACGGGCTCGGCACGCGGCGCCTCGGTCACCGTCTCGTCCACGTCCGCCCCCACATTGATGGCCGCATAGGCGCGCTGCACGGCAATCGCCTCGCGGCTGCCGGCGCCGTAGAGCTCCTCGGCCGACTCGATCATCTTCGTGCGCGCCTCGGCGTAGTTGGTGCTGGAGGTGAACTTGGTGGTGTTCGCCTTGAACCAGATGCGGAAGGCCTTGTCGATGCCGATGCCGGTCATTGCCTGCGGCGACTTGACCAGGTACTTGCTGTAGTAGTCGCCGTCCTCGTCGGCCTGCGAGCCCTGGGCGAGGAAGTAGAACATGCGGTTGTTCGGGCCGCTGCTGTAATGCACGTCGAGGCGCCGCAGCGAAGTGCTCCAGGCGTCCGGGCTGCTGCCGTCCTTGCTCGGCCGGTACATCCAGCGCAGCGGCACGCCGCGCGGGCCGATCTCGGCGCCCAGCATCCAGTCGTTGCCGCCGGCCGGAATCGTGTCGCCCTTGCCGCCGGCGCGGGCGTAGGCTTCCGCGACCTCGCCGCCGATGTCCGAACTCGATTCGTTCAGGCCGCCCGACTCGCCCGAATAGATCAGGTCCGAGGTGGCCGCCGTCACCCCGTGGCCCATCTCGTGACCGATGACGTCGATCGAACCGAGGCTGCTGAAGCTGTTGCCGTCGCCGATGAACATGCAGCGGCAGGTGTCGCTGTAATAGGCGTTGTCGTAGGCCGTGTTGACGTGGACGGCGATGTAGGTGGCCGTGTTGTGGCCATCGAGCGACTGCCAGCCCAGCACGTTCTTCAGCGAGTCATAGGTATTCATCAGCCCCCACATCGCGTTCACGGCGGCGGTCTGGCCGTTGGCGTCCATGGTGCTGCCGCCGCGGATGTACTGCTTGCCGTCGCCCCAGGTATTGGTGGTGTTCGTGTACATCTTGCCGGCGCTGCTGGTGCCGTTGGCATTCGTGATCGCCATCGCGCCGTAGGTGCCGCCGGTGCCGCGCTCGGGGTCGAGCATCTGGAACGTGCCGTTGGCCTCGGTGGTGCTGATCGGCACCTCGCCGTTGTACTGGCTCTTTCCCACGCCGATCACGGTCTGCAGGGCGTTCCAGCGCTCGATCACGCGCCCATCCTTCGCGCTCACGATGGTGTCGTGGTAGAGCGGCCGGTCCGCGCGCTGCATGCGTATACGCACCAGGTAGGCCAGCTCGTAGCGGTCGACCACCTCCTGTACGTCGGTTGCGTTGAGCTCGACGTCGAGCTTGTGGGCGGCCCCCGGCAGACGCTCCATCTTCATCACCGGGAAGATCAGCAGCTCGGCAGTGGGCGGTGCGACGTGGGTGGCGCCGGCGCCCGCGCCCTTGCTGGTGATCGCGACGGCGGCGTCGATCGCCACCTTGGCCGGCACGGCCGGCTGCACGTCGAAGTCGGCGGTGGTGGCGCCGAGCCGGTTGGCGGCGCCGCGGCCGAGGTGCACGCGACGGCTCGAGGCGGATTCGGAAACGATGGCGCCGCTGGCGTCGACCACCACCACGGACTCCGAACCGAACACGCGCAGCCCCTTGTAGGTGTGGGCGGCGCGCATCACCTGGGTGCCCTGCACACCCGGGTGCTGCAGGGACACGGTGAAGCCATGGTTGTCATCGAGACCGTGGGCTGCGCGCGCCTGCGCCAGCTTCGACACCAGGGCCGCGTCCGCCTGGGACGACGGCGCCTTGGGCGCGCTCATCATCGGCGCGGCCTGCGCGCAGGAACTTGCGATCAGGACGCCGAGGGGCGCCGCCAGCAGGCGTGTACGAAAGTTCATCTCGTCTCCGTTCGAAGTTAACCAGCCGCAAAGACGCGGCGGACATCATCGAATAATGGACGAGTCAGGAAAACAGTAATTGCTCAAACGCAATAAGCGCAAGGGAGATGCCGGTGGCGCATCGAGACGCAACAGCGCGCGTGCGCCGCGCCGCGGCGGGATGGCGCGGCGGAATGAACGGCGCGGGCGGCGGAAGGAATGGCGGGGGCGGCGGGGCACGGGCTGCATCGCCGGCGGATGCGGCGAGCCTGCCTGTGGCCCCGTACCTGCCCGGTACCGGCCCGGTACCGGCTCAGTACCGATCGTAGCGGTCGTCGAGACGATGGTCGTAGCGCGCGTAGCGCTCCTCGCCCCCATTGCGCTTCATCAGGTAGTAGGCGGCCGCGCCCAGGACGCCGGCGATGGCCACCTTCTTCGCCAGCCCGGCCTTGTTGTGCTGCCACTCGGACTTGATGCCCATCTCGCCGAGGATGTTCGGCACATGGCCGTGCGCCAGGTCTTCGATCACGCCTTCGACCACGTTGATGCGGTCGGCGCCGAGCAGGATCAGCCAGTGGCGCAGGTCGTTTTCCGTGAACTTGAAGGCGACGCGGCGCAGCAGCCCGGACAGCCCGGAAGGCGGCTGCGCGGTGCCATGCAGCTGGGTGATGCCCGGCCGTTCGGGCGACACCAGCACCGCGACGCGCTGCTCCTGCGCCGGCGGAGTCGGCATGTTCGCCGGCGTGTAGCGCGGCGGGGTGCGCTCCATCGGCACGCCCGGACGGTTCTTGCGGTCGAGATCCGCACCCCAGCCCTTGATGTGCGACATCGATTCGCGCGTCGGGCGGTGCGGCCGCAATTCCGGCTGCACGTGATGGTGGTGGGTGTGGTCGTGGCTGTTCTCGAAGTCGTGGTCGCGATTCGGATCAACAAGGAGCTTATTGTCGTGCCTGCTCATGGCGCTTCCGTTTTCCATGCGGTCCTCCCTTATTTCCCGACGCTGGCGGCGACGGCGCGCACTTCATGGGCACGCGGCGGAACCAGGATCGGCTTGATACAGTTGTCGAGCTTGCTCGAGAAGATGTGATAGGCGTCCCCCACCTCTTCCAGCGGAATGCGGTGGGTGATGATCTGCTTCGGCTCGATATGGCCGGCACGGATGTGTTCGATCAGGCGCGGCACATGGCGCTTCACGCTGGCCTGGTTCATGCGCATCGTGATGCCCTTGTTCAGGGCGTTCCCGATCGGCACGGCGTTGAAGGTCGGGCCGTACACGCCGACGATCGACACGTTGCCGCCCTTGCGCACCGAGTTGATGCACCAGTGCAGCGCCGTGGCGGCGCCCGCCTGCAACTTCATCAGGCGGCCGGTGACGGTCTGCACGACGCTGCCCGCGGCATCGCCGCCGACGGCGTCGATGCAGACGTCGGCCCCCAGCCAGTCGGTCATTTTCTTGATGTGGAGTGCCATGTCGCCCACGTCCTTGAAGTTGACCACTTCGCACTGGGCATAGTTCTTCACGAATTCAAGGCGGTAGTCGACCTCGTCGACCACGATCACGCGCCCCGCGCCGAACAGCCACGCCGACTTGGCGGCGAAGATGCCGACCGGGCCGGCCCCGAACACGACCACGGTGTCGCCCTCCTGGATGTCGCCCATCTCGGCGGCCTGGTAGCCGGTCGGCAGCGCGTCCGTCAGCAGCACCGCGTCGTCGTCGACGATGTCTTCGGGGATCTTGTACGGTCCCACGTCGGCCATCGGCACGCGCACAAACTCGGCCTGGCCGCCGTCGTAACCGCCGGTGGTGTGCGAATAACCGTAGATGCCGCCTACCGCCGTCGCTTCCGGATTGGTGTTGTGGCAGTTGCTGTACAGTTCGCGTTGGCAGAAGAAGCACGAGCCGCAGAACAGGTTGAACGGCACCAGCACGCGATCGCCCGGCTTGAGCGTCTCGACCGCCGAGCCGACCTCCTCGACGATGCCGACGAATTCGTGGCCGAAGGTGTGCCCGATGCGCGTGTCGGGCACCAGGCCGTGGTACAGGTGCAGGTCGGAACCGCAGATGCAGGCGCGCGTCACGCGGACGATGGCGTCACCCGGGTGTTCGATGACGGGTTCCGGCTTTTGCGACGCCCGGATCCGGTAGGGTCCACGATAGTTTGTTGCTAACATAAAACCTCCTGTAAAAAATGTCCTGCGCTCACGAACATGCGGCAGCTGCGCAGAAAATGTTTGACAGCGGAGATGGCAACAAGTGCGAGGGAGGCGGACAGCGGAATACGGCTGGGCTCGGCACGGAAGATAGTGACAGGGAGCGGCACGGCCCGCGTGCTGCAATGATTGACGGAGGAATCATGCGCTGCCCACACTTCACGCTCGCATTTGCCTTGCTGGCGGCCGCGGCGCTGGCGGCTTGCAGCCACGGCCGCCCCGACGGCCCGGACCGGCCCGCATTCCGCGCCCAGATCAATTTCGGCGACAGCTTGTCCGACGTCGGAACCTATGCGGTCGGCGCAATCGCCGGCTTAGGCGGCGGCAAGTTCACCATCAACGGAGACGCTACCGCACGCGATCCTGCGTTGACCGGCAAGATCTGGACGGAGCTCATGGCGGCAAAGCTGGATTTGCCTCCGCCGTGCCCGGCGCAGACCGGCCTCGAGGGCGATCCTGCGCAAGGCCTGCGGGTTCCGGTCGTGAACCATCCCCGCTGTTTCGGCTACGCCCAGGGCGGATCGCGCGTGACCCATCCGATCGGTGCCGGCAACGCACGCACCGGCTCGGCTGTGGGAGCGTTGACGCTGCCCGTGGCCGGCCAGGTCGCGAACCATCTTGCTGCGGCGGGGGGCAGTTTCCGGGGCGATGAGCTTGTCTTCGTGATGGCGGGTGCCAATGACGTGCTGATGCAAGCGGCGGCCCCGGCTCCGGAGGCGGTGGCTGCGGTGGCCACGGCCGCCGACGAGCTGGCCGCGCTGGTGCGCAAACAGATCCTGGGCCGGGGTGCCAACTACGTAGTGGTAGTTAATGTGGGCGACATCGCCAGCACGCCGCACGGCAGGTCGCAACCGCCACGGGAGCGCGCGCTCATCAAGACAATGGTATCGACCTTCAACACGCGCCTGAAGGCCGGCGTTGCCGGCGACAGCAGGGTGGTGTATGTCGACTTTTTCTCGCTGGTGCGTGACCAGGTGGCCAA
>JBBWZO010000158.1:0-14871 GCA_039649125.1 Massilia sp.
TTGCATCTGCTTCGGGTAAGGCATGCCGCCCAGGATCGAGACGGCGCGGATGCGGCGCATGTAGCTGCCGTATTTTTCGGTCGCGGTGGTGACCTGCAGGGCCAGTTCGCGGGTCGGGGTCAGCACCAGCATTTTCGGCTTGGCTGCGGTGAAACGGACGCGCTCGCCGCGGGCACGGGCCGACTGCGCTTCTTGCGCAGGGGTGCGGGCCGGGGCTGGCGCGACTTCGGCGCTGACCAGCTTGTGCAGGGCCGGCAGCATGAAGGCCGCGGTCTTGCCGGAGCCGGTTTGCGAGGAAACCAGCAGGTCGCGCCCGCCGATGGCGGCCGGCACGGCTTGCGCCTGGACCGGGGTTGGCACGGTGTAGCCGGCTTCGGTGACTGCTTTGACGATCGTGGCGTGGAGGCCTAGTGCTTCAAAACTCATTGTTTTCTTTACTTTCGGTAGTGATCAGCGCTCATCATGTGTACGAGCGCAAAATAGCAACGCGAACCAACAGAACGAAATGACTCAGAAATGAAAGAAATTTCGGCACAAAAGCTTTGCGCCGGGACGGTGTCAAGGATCGACACACAGGGCGGGAGGGCTTTATGAGAGGCTACCGGAATGGTACGCCTGGCTAGCGATGCTGCTTGTTGTACTGCTTTGCTGCTGCGGTGACTCGGTGTCGGTTATTGCAGCGCACAAACGACACTATACCCTAGTTTGGGAATGCGTGCACGAGCCCGCCCATTTGACGTGGCGCAAAGGAGATGTGTGTGGAGAAGGAACTAACAATTTGTGCTTTTGTGTTCAAACCGTTAGCGCCAAGGGGCTTCGAGAAACCGTAGCGAGCGGAAGGAGGTTTGGCCGAGCCGCCGAGGCGGTGATGCTCGCTGTACTTACGGTACAGCGAGCATCGCAGGCCAAAGATCCGACGCGCAGTAGGTTTATCGAAGACCCCTCACCGGTGTTTGCGGCGGCTGTTGGTATTGCGCGACACGCGCGACTTCGACGAGGTCACGGCCTTCGACTTGAAGCGCTGGGTACGCGCGCCGCTGCGTTTGCTCTCGCCGCGGTCCGCTTCCAGTGCCATGACGGCGGTGTCGATGATGTTCTCGGCGATGTCCGTGTGCACCGAGGTCGAGGTCTTCGGCACCAGGATGGTGGAGCCGGCCTTCAGGCGGGTCTGGGCCGGGATGTTGTTCGCCTGGCGGATGACTTCCGGGGTGGTGCCGAACTTCGAGGCCAGCGATGCGATGCTTTCCTTGGCGCCGGTGATCTTGTGCGTGGTCCAGGTCGAGAGTGCCTGGCCCCAGGACGCGAGGTTCAGGTGGAATTTCTCGGCGTTCTTCTTCGGCAACAGGATCTTGGTGTTCTCGCCGCCAATGATCACCGGCCGCTTGAACTGCGGGTTGAGCGCCTTGAATTCGTCGACCGACATTTCGGCCAGCTGGGCGGCAATGGCCAGGTCGATGTCGCTGGTCTTGTCGACCGTCGTGAAGTAGGGCTGGTTGTCGATCGCCGGCAGGGCGACGTTGAACTGGGCAGGATTGGCGACGATGTTTTTCACCGCCTGCAGCTT
Source organism: Massilia sp. (assembly GCA_039649125.1). Classification (GTDB taxonomy): domain Bacteria; phylum Pseudomonadota; class Gammaproteobacteria; order Burkholderiales; family Burkholderiaceae_D; genus Telluria. The sequence goes on from JBBWZO010000158.1 coordinate 1,565, forward strand.
CGGCACGTAGTTGCGGGTCTCGGCCGGCATCAGGTCGGCCAGGCTTTCGAAGTCGGTCGGCTTGCCCAGCGCCTGGTTTTTCTTGATCGCCTTCTGGACGTTGCCTTCGCCCCAGTTATAAGCCGCCAGGGCCAGCTGCCAGTCGCCGAACATCGTGTACAGGCGCTGCAGGTAGGTCAGCGCCGCATCGGTCGAGGCCAGCACGCCGCGGCGCTCGTCTTTGAACATGTTCTGCTTCAGGTTGTAGTCCTTGCCGGTGCCCGGCACGAACTGCCAGAGGCCGGCCGCGTCGGCGTGCGACAGCGCCTGCGGGTTGAAGGCCGATTCGATTACCGGCAGCAGCGCCAGTTCGGTCGGCATGCCGCGCTTTTCCAGCTCCTGCACCACATGGTACAGGTAGGGCGATGCGCGGCCCGAGATGCGCGTCATGTAGTCGGGCTTCAGGCTGTAGGACTTGGTGTGGCGCTCGACCAGGCTGTTGTTAATGTCGGGAATCGCGTAGCCGCTGCGGATACGGCCCCAGACGTCGGTTTCCTTGTACTCGTCGACTTTCAGCAAAACGGAGCCTGCGGCGGCCGGGCGCGTGGCGGCGGCGTTTTGCAGGGCATTGACCGGAGCGGTGTCGATGGCGTGGGCGAGCGGGGCCGAGAGCAGAAGCACCAGCGCGGCAGCAATAGAGGTAGGTCGGGTCATGTCGTAAGGCTTTCCAGCGTTGCGTCCAGAACTGCGGGACTGACGATAAGGGGGCAGTGTAAGGAAGCCCTGTTGAGCCAGTCAAGCAATAAGGCTGGGCGGTTACAAAATTTCTTGTCTATCCTTTTTGCTAACTTGAAATTATTTTGACAACAAACTGGAGGGGTATCCGGAAACGGAGCAGGCTGCATATAGGAGAAACAAGCTGGTGTTAACCCATACCCCGGCGGGGTATGCAAAGCATTACCACCAGTAAATATTCACAACTGAAATAAGCTAGGTTCCTGACCAATTGTTTAAGGAATAATAGTTTGGAGCGCGTTCCGTCGTCGCGGCTGAGCTTCCAAGTTACTCGCCGCGAATGGCTGACCTATGAGCGCACGCAAACTGTGCGTACAATCCGGGTTTCGCCGCTGCCTTATCCTTATTCAAGCCCGACCTGAAAGCCCTACCGGAACCCTATGAGCACTCCGAACCTCAACGCCGACGACGACGCCATCGTCGCCGCCACCCGCCGCTGGCTGGAGAACGCCGTCATCGGCCTGAACCTGTGCCCGTTCGCCAAGGCCGTCTATGTCAAGGAGCAGGTGCGCTACGTCGTCTCGCCGGCCCGGACGCCCGAGGCGCTGCTCGAACAGCTGATGGACGAGCTGCAATTGCTGTCCGACACCCCGGCCGAGCAGGTCGACACGACGCTCCTGATCCACCCCTTCGTGCTGGATGACTTCCTCGACTACAACGAGTTCCTCGACGTGGCCGACGCCGCGGTCGAGGACATGCAGCTCGACGGCGAACTGCAGGTCGCGAGCTTCCACCCGGAATACCAGTTCGCCGACACCGACAAGAACGACATCTCGAACTACACCAACCGCGCGCCTTACCCGATCCTGCAACTGCTGCGCGAGGACAGCATCGACCGTGCGGTCGAGTCCTTCCCGGACGCCGAGGCGATCTTCGAGAAGAACATCGAGACCATGCAACAACTGGGCCACGAAGGCTGGGACAAGCTCGATGTCGGACCTGCACGCTGATTCGGGGGAGGCCCTGCCGGAGACGGTGCCGGCGAGGCCGGACACGCCCTGCGTCGCCGTCTGCTCGACCACCTTCGACGACGTCTGCCGTGGTTGCGGCCGCACCGTGGCCGAGGTCGCGCACTGGGTGTCGATGACGGCGGCCCAGAAGGAAATCGTCTGGCAGCGCATCCTCGCCCAGGGCTACCCCCGCCGCAATACCTGAGCACGGTTGGAAGCCCCGCCGCCGGAGCCGGTTCCGCTGTGCGATGATGGCGGCTTGACGGACGCGGCCGTTCGTGCCGCGACCGCCGGTATCAAGCCGAGATGGGACTGGAAGTTCGTGGTTTGCGGCAATTTTTGCATGCATAATGCATGGCGCAAGCCACCCCACTCGCAAGCCGGCAATGCCGGCGCCAACCATTACCATCAGGACTATGCCCCGGATTGATGTGCGCGGATTGACGTCGAAACTGTCCCGGTTCTACGCCCGGTCGGTGTACGGCGCAATGCTCGTAGTCATCGTCGGCGGCCTGGTGATCCCGGTACTGGTGGCCGGCTACTTCCTGCTCGTGGTGCAGGAGCGCCAATCGGCCGTCGCCGAACTCAACGAAACGCTGCAGCGCAACGCCGACATCCTCGCGCTCGGCCTGCAGGAATCGCTCTGGAACATGAATGCCGACGCGGCGCGCTCGCTGGTCGACTCCGTCATGGGCGACCCGTCGGTGGTGCGCGTCCAGGTGCGCGGCCAGAGCGAAGCCGGCTCGATCGACGTGCAGGCGCCGGCGCGGCCGCTCGGCCGGGTCCTGCAGGCCGAGCGCGATATCGTCTTCCAGGGCGAGCGCATCGGCCAGCTGACGATCGCGATGGACGACCTGCGCAGCGAGCAGGCGCTGTCGCGCAAGCAGCGCAACCACGCGCTGGTGCTGGCGGTGCAGGTGGCGGTGTCGCTGGCGCTGATCCTGGCCTTCCTGCGCCGCCGCCTGCGCGCGCCGCTGCGCGCCCTGGCCGGGTTTTCCGACCGCCTCTCGCGCGGCGACTTCGATACGCCGCTGCGGCTGGACGTCGACGGCGAACTCGGGCGGCTCGGCACCCAGATGGAACGCATGCGGGTGGCGATCCGCGCGCTGTTCGTCGACGTCGCCCGGCGCGAGGAACAGTTCCGCACCATCGTCACCCGGGTGCCCGGCGCCGTGTTCCGGGCGCGTCCAGGCGGCGGCATCGATTTCGTCAGCGACGCCCTCGAAGCGATTGCCGGTATCCCGGCTGCCCGGTTCATGTGCGGCACCACCGAAGACTGGTCGAACCTGGTGGTTCCCGAAGACCGGCCCCTGCAGCGCCAGGCCATACGCGCGGCGCTCGTGTCCGGGCGCAGCTACGAGATCGAATACCGCATCCAGGACGCGCGTGGGGGCGAGCGCTGGGTGCTCGAGAGCGGCCAACCGCAGCGCGTGCCGGGCGAAGAGGGCTTCTGGGTCGACGGCATCGTTTCCGACATCAGCGATCGCAAGCACAACGAAATGCGCATCGCGGCCTTGCTGGCCGAGCAGGGCGCAATCCTCGACAACGTGATGTTCGGCGTCGTGTTTACCCGCGAGCGCCGCATCGTATCGGTCAACCGCCGCAGCGAGGAGCTGTTCGGCTATCCTGACGGCAGCCTGGTAGGCCAGCCGGCTTCCGTCCTGTTCGCCAGCACCGACGAGCATGCGGCAGCGGAAGACCGCTTCTTGGCTATCCTCGCCGAAGGCGGCGACCCCAGCCACGAACGCCGGTTCCGGCGCCGCGACGGCAGCCTGCTGTGGTGCCTGGTGAGCGGCAGTTCGATCGACCCCGGCCACCCGGAAGCGGGCAACGTCTGGGTGTTCGCCGACATTTCCGAGCGCAAGGAAGCCGAGGAAAAGCTGCGCCTGGCGGCCACCGTGACGGAACACATCGCCGACGGCGTGATGGTGGTCGACGTGCACGGCATGATCATGGCCGTGAACCCCGCTTTCACCCACATCACGGGATTCACGGCCGCCGAAGTGAGCGGCCGGCCCTGGAGCGTGACGCGCTCCGGGCACGACGACCAGGACCTGTACCGGGCCATGTGGCGCGAATTGAGCGAAACCGGCGTCTGGCGCGGCGAGCTGTGGAGTACGCGCAAGGACGGCGAGACCTACCTCGAATGGCTGACCGTCTCCACCGTGCGCGACGACGCCGGCAATATCACCCATTACGTGGGCGTGTTCAGCGACATCACGCGCCTGAAGGTGTCGCAGGACAAGCTCGACCACCTGGCCCACCACGACCCGCTGACGAACCTGCCGAACCGGCTGCTGTTCAACGACCGCCTGCTGCATGCCATCGAGCGCGCCACCCGCGAGGGCCAGCAGCTGGCCGTCATGTTCATCGACCTGGACCGCTTCAAGAACGTCAACGACACGCTCGGCCACCACGTCGGCGACGAGTTGCTCAAGCAGATGGCGGCGGCTCTCGGCGGGCGGCTGCGCGAGGGCGACACCCTGGCGCGCCTGGGCGGCGACGAATTCATCGTGCTGCTCGAGAACGTGGCCGGCGGCTTCGGCGCGCGCCAGGTGGCCGACAAGATGATGGCTGTCTTCGAGCAGCCGTTCATGGTGTCCGGCCACGAGTTGAGTCATGAGCTGTTTATCACCGGCAGCATCGGCATCGCCCTGTTCCCGCAGGACGGCGTGGACGCCAACCTGCTGGTGAGGAATGCCGACGTGGCGATGTACCAGGCCAAGTCGCGCGGGCGCAACGGCTACCAGTTCTATGCGCCGGACATGGACGGCGAGGGCCTCGAGCGCCTGCGCATGGAAGCGCTGCTGCGGCGCGCGATCGAACGCCAGGAGATCTTTCTCCATTATCAGCCGCAGGTCGAGATCGAAAGCGGGCGCCTGACCGGAGTCGAGGCGCTGGTGCGCTGGCATAATCCCGAGCTGGGGCTGGTCAGTCCGGTGCGCTTCATCCCGTTGGCCGAGGACACGGGCTTCATCAACCAGCTGGGCGAATGGGTACTGCTGGAAGCCTGCCGCCAGATGGCGCGCTGGGACGAAGCCGGCCTCCAGGTGCCGAAGATGGCGGTCAACCTCTCGGTGCGCCAGGTCGAGCGCGGCGCGATGGCGCCGCTGGTGGCCGAGGCGCTGGCGACGACCGGGCTGGAGCCGTACCGCCTGCAGCTGGAGGTGACGGAGTCGGTCATCATGAGCACCGGCGATGCGCTGGCCTTCGTGCACGCGCTGCACGCGATCGGCGTGGGCCTGGCGATCGACGACTTCGGCACCGGCTACTCGTCGCTGGCCTATTTGAAGCAGCTGCCGGTGGACGTGCTGAAGATCGACCGCAGCTTCATCAAGGACATCGCGCTGGACTCGAACGACGAGGCGATCGCCATCGCGATCATCCAGCTCGGCAAGAGCATGAACCTCTCGGTGATCGCCGAGGGCGTCGAAACCGAAGAACAGGCCGCCTTCCTGCTGCGCCACGGCTGCCACCGCGCGCAGGGCTATCTGTACGGCCGGCCGGTGGGGCCGGAAGCACTATTGCAAGAATGGGGACAGAACAAGAATGAGAGACACGAAGGACGCGGAACGGGCACCTGAAGCGGCACCTGCGGCGGCGCATGAGGCACCCGGGTCCGCGCCTGAAGCTGTTTTGCCGGCGTCGCGCAGACGCCGCCGCTTCCTGCTCGGCGCGCTGGTCGCCGGCGGCGCGCTGCTGGTGGGCTGGGGCACGCGCCCGCCGCGCCAGCGCCTGCATACGAGCCTGCCGCTGCCGGTGCCCGCGGGCGCGGTCGCCCTGAACGGCTGGATCGCGATCGCATCCGACGGACAGGTATCGGTCGTGGTGCCGCGCAGCGAAATGGGGCAGGGCGTGCACACGGCGCTGCCGATGCTGGTGGCCGAGGAGCTCGATGCGCCCCTCGGCAAGGTGGCCGTCATGGCCGCGCCGATCGACAAGATCTTCGGCAACCTGGCCGTCCTGCGCGAGAACCTGCCTTTCCACCCGGACGAGCGCGGCAACCTCAGTGATAACGTCAAGGACGGCACCCAGTGGGTGCTGGGCAAGATCGGGCGCGAGCTGGGCATCATGTTCACCGGCGGCTCGACCAGCGTGAAGGACGCCTGGCAGCCGATGCGCGAGGCGGGGGCGGTGGCGCGCGCGATGCTGGTCAAGGCCGCGGCCGAGGACTGGAAATGCCCGGTCGCCGAGTGCCGCACCGAGGACGGCTTCGTGCTCCACCGCGACGGCCGCCGCGCGGCCTACGGCGGCCTGGCGGCGCGGGCGGCCGCAATGGGCGCGGGCATCGACGCGTCCGATGTGAAGCTGAAGGAGCCGCGCGATTTCCGCCTGATCGGCAAGCCGGTGCCGCGCCGCGATACCCCCTCGAAAGTCGACGGCAGCGCGCTGTTCGGGATCGACGCGCGCCCGCCCGGCCTGCTGTACGCGGCCGTCAAGATGGCGCCGAACGTGGGCGGCACGGTGGCCTATTACGACACGACCGAGGTGAAGGCCATGCCCGGCGTGACCGGACTGGTCGACTTTTCCTCGTCGCTGGGACCGTACGCCGGCGCCGGAGCCGGCGTGGCGGTGGTTGCGCGCAGCTGGTGGCAGGCGAAGACTGCCGCCGACAGGCTGGTGGTACGCTGGCATGACCATTATCCGGACCTGTCTTCGGAATCCATCTTCGCCGGCCTTGCCGCCGCCCTGGATAACGAATCGGGCTACACCTATTTCGAATCCGGCACGCAGGACGTGGACGGCGTGGCGAAGACCGTCAGCGCCGAATACCGCGCGCCCTTCCTGGCCCATGCGGCCATGGAGCCCATCAACTGCACGGCCCAGGTCGCGGGCGGCAAGGTGCGCCTGTGGGTGTCGACCCAGGTGCCGAGCATTGCCGTCGACGTAGCGGCGAAGGTGGCCGGTGTCGCGCGCGAGGACGTGACCATCGACGTCATGCTGCTGGGCGGGGGCTTCGGACGCCGGCTGGAAGGCGACATGGTGGCGCAGGCGGTGGCCGTGGCATTGCGCACCCACGGCCAGCCGGTGCAGCTGATCTGGACGCGCGAGGACGACACCACCCACGACGTCTACCGCCCGGCTGCGCTGGCGCGTTTCAGGGCGAGTCTCGACGTCCGCGGCCGGCTGCTGGCCTGGGACAACAAGTCCGCCAGCGGCGCCATCGGCCAGCAGTACTTCCCGCGCAACCTCGGCCTGCCCGGCATGGGGCCGGACAAGACCACGGCCGAGGGCGCTTACGACATGCAGTACGAGATCGCCAACCAGCGCATCGCCCACGTGATCGTCGACAGCCCGGTGCCGCTGGGCTACTGGCGCTCGGTGGGTCACTCGCACAACGCCTTCTTCAAGGAAGCCTTTCTCGACGAGGTCGCGCATGCGGCGGGGCAGGACGGCGTGTCCTACCGGCGCGCGCTGTTGAAGGAGCATCCGCGCCACCTGGCGGTGCTGGATGCAGTGGTGAAGGCCGCCGGCGCCCCGCCTGCCGGCCGTGCGCATGGCGTGGCCCTGCACCAGTCGTTCGGCAGCATCGTCGCCCAGGTGGCAGAGGTGTCGGTCGAGGGGCGCGACATCCGGGTGCACCGCGTCGTCTGCGCGATCGACTGCGGCATCGTGGTCAACCCGAACATCGTGGCCCAGCAGATGGAGGGGGCGGTCGTGTTCGGCCTGTCGGCGGCGCTCGGCGGCGAAATCACGATCAGGGACGGGCGCGTGCAGCAGACCAATTTCGGCGACTATCCGGTGCTGCGCATGGACCGCGCACCGCATGTCGAGACGATCATCCTGCCCGGCGCGGAGGCGCCCGAAGGAGCCGGCGAGCCGGGCGTGCCGGCGGTGGCGCCGGCGGTGGCGAGCGCCGTGTTCAAGCTGACCGGGCAGCGGCTGCGCAGCCTGCCGCTGCGGCTGGGCTAGGCGCTCTTCGGTTTGCGGAACGCGTACCAGGGCGGATCGTCGCGTTGCATCCGCCTCGCGCCGGAAGGGGTGAAGGCATGGGCCAGCCTAAGGTGCAGCATGCTGGCCTGCGACATCTGCAATGAAGTTTATCTTGAATGTTCCTGAAGGCGGCTTACCATAGCACATCGATAACGACCGGAGAGGAAACACCCATGCCGCACCTGAAACGACATCTTGCCATGCTGGCATTCCTGCCGGCGCTGCTGCTGGCGGCCGCGCCCGCCGTCGCCCAGCAGGCGATCCGGCTGTCGACCACCACCAGCACCGAGAATTCCGGCCTGCTGGAATACCTGCTGCCGAAGTTCGAGGCGAAGACCAATGCAAAGGTCAAGGTGATTGCGGTCGGCACCGGCAAGGCGCTGGAGCTGGCGAAGAACGGCGACGTCGACCTCACCCTGGTGCATGCGCGCGCCTCGGAGGACAAGTTCGTCGCCGAAGGCCACGGCGTCAACCGGCGCGACGTCATGTACAACGACTTCATCATCGTCGGACCGCAATCGGATCCGGCCGGCATCAAGGGCAGCAAGGACGTGCTCGGCGCGATGAAGAAGATCGCTGCCAGCGGCGCCAAATTCATCTCGCGCGGCGACAATTCCGGCACCGACCAGATGGAGCGGGCCTACTGGAAGCAGGTCGGCAGCCGGCCGCAGGGCGCCGCCTACATGTCGGCGGGCCTGGGGATGGGCGAGGTGCTGAACATGGCGGCCGAACTGCGCGCCTACACCCTGACCGACCGCGCCACCTACATCGCCTACCGCGCCAGGACCGGGCTGCAGGTCGCGGTCGAGGGGGACCCGAAGATGTTCAATCCCTACGGCATCATCGCGGTCAATCCGCGCAAGTACCCGGACGCCAACTACAAAGGCGCGATGCAGCTGGTCGAGTGGATCACGTCCGACGAAGGCCAGAAGCTGATCGGCGCGTTCAGGATCGATGGCCAGCAGGTGTTCTTCCCGTCGGCGAAGGCAAGCCGCTGACGGTGGACGCTGCCGGCGAGGAGCCCCGGTGCCGGGCCGGAGCCCGCCTCAGGCCGCGTCCTGCATCAGGCTGAGCAGGTTGCAGTCGCGCTGCCAGCCGCGCCGTTCGTCGCTCGAGGCGGCCAGGCGGGCCAGTTCCTCGGGGGCAAGCTCGGCCTGGGTCTGCACCAGGCGGTCGGCCACGGCCGCGTCCGGCAGCATGGTGCCGAAGAAGGCGACCGTGTCGCCCCGCTGCAGCAGGAGCGTCGGGAAATTCTCGACGTCGAGGTCGCCGACGAGGTCGGCCTGGTCCTCGACGTCGATCCAGACGAAGGTTTTGTCGGGGTGGCGTGCCGCCAGGCCGTCGAAGGCGGCGCGGTAGGACCCGCAGGTGCCGCACCAGGCGGCGCACAGGCAGGCAACGATCCAGCGGCCGCTCTCGAGGGCGGCGGCAAGGTCGTCACGGTTATCTGACTCGAGCGTTAGGCTATGCATGGGCGAATTCTACCGCGTGCCGGCGTTTGCGGCAGCATCCGTGCCATGGCCGGGCCCAGCGCGGCGGGTTAAAATACGGCATGCCTAACATTCTTGCCATCGAAACCTCGTCGGAACTCGCCTCGTGCGCGCTGCTGTCCGGCGGCACCACCCTCGCGCGCGAATCCGACGGGGTGCGCACCCATTCCGAATCCCTGCTGCCGATGGTGCAGGACCTGCTGCGCGAGGCCGGCATCACGCTGGCCGAGGTCGACGCGGTCGCCTTCGGCGCCGGTCCCGGTTCGTTCACCGGCGTGCGCACCGCCTGCGGCGTGGCCCAGGGCCTGGCCTTCGGCGCCGGCCTGCAGGCCGTGCCGCTGGTGACGCTGGAAGCGATGGCGGAAAGCTGCCGCGCGCGCAGCGGCGCGACCGAGGTGCTGGCCGTGCTCGATGCGCGCATGGGCGAAGTCTATTGGGCGCAGTATCGCTACGGCGGCGACGCCTGGCAGGTCGTGAGCGAACCCGTGCTGTCCAGCCCGGAGGTCGTGCAGCCGCTGCCCGCCGACGGCCTGGCCGCCTGCGGCAACGGCTTCTCGGCCTACCCCGAGGCCTTCGCCGGCAAGCCGTTCGCGGCCAATGCCGACACCTCCATCGTGCCGCATGCAGCCGCCATGGCGCCGCTGGGCGCGGCCGCGCTGGCGGCAGGGCGGGGCGTGCCGGCGGCCCAGGCCCAGCCGCTCTACCTGCGCAACAAGGTCGCCTACACCAGCGCCGAGCGCCAGGCCATCAACGCGGCCAAGCTGGAAGGCAAGACCGCGCCATGATGAATCCGCCCGCCGCCAGCGGCCTCGCGCTCGTGCCGATGACGCCGGCCGACGTCGACGAGGTCCACGCACTCGAATGCAGCGTCTTTCCGCACCCGTGGAGCCGCGCCAACTTCACCGATTCGCTCGCGGCCGGCTACGACGCCTGGCTGCTGCGCGACCCGGCCGGCAAGCTGGCCGGCTATTTCCTGCTGATGTATGCGCTCGACGAGGCCCACCTGCTGGACGTGGCCGTGGCCGGCGAGCGCCACGGCACCGGCCTGGGGCGGCACCTGCTCGAGACGCTGTGCGCGCGTGCGCGCGACATGGGCGCCGAGTCGGTGCTGCTCGAGGTGCGTCCGTCCAACGAGCGGGCGCTGGCCGTCTACCGGCGTTTCGGTTTTGCCGAGATCGGCCGCCGCAAAGGGTATTATCCTGCCCATGAAGGCAAGCGCGAGGATGCCATCGTGATGAGGCACACACTATGAACGTCAGCGACCGCGACCAGGTTTTCCTGGCCGAGATGGGCATCACGCCGCTGTGGCGCCTGCGCCGGCAGCCGGCCGAAGCACAGGCGGGGGTAGGGGAGGCGGAGCAGGCGGCGCAGGCCACGGACGCAGCCATCGCGGCCGTGGCCGAGGCGCCCGCCGCGCCTGCTGCCGCACCTGCATTCGTGCCGCCCCCGCCGCGCGACCCCGCCTGGGGCGAGGTGCCGCTGACCGCCGCACCGGCGCCGGCCGCCTGGGCGCCGCCCGCGCCGCCGCCGGTGGAAGAGCCCGAGCCTGCCGACAGCCTGGCAGCGATCGCCGCGATGGACTGGGACGAACTGCATGCGGCGATCGCCCGCTGCGAGCGCTGCGGTTCCTGCGCCGGCCGCAAGCCGGTGCTGGGGACGGGCAGCCGCCAGGCGCGCTGGTTCGTCGCCGCCGGCGCCGCCACCAGCGCCGACGAAAAGGCCGGCGCGCCGCTGGCCGGGGATCCGGGCAAGCTGTTCGACAACATGCTGGCCGCCGTCGGGCTGTCGCGCGAGCGGGACGTCTACGTCACCCAGCTCGTCAAGTGCCGCCCGGCCACGGCCAACGGTGGCGACCGCGCACCGACTGCCGATGAGGCCGCCGCCTGCCGCCCCTTCCTCGAGCGCGAACTGGCGCTCACCGGCGCCGGCACCGTGCTGACGCTCGGCCAGATCGCCGCCAACGGCCTGCTCGGCAAGCCTTTGCAGGAACCGCTGGCAGGTTCGCGCAGCGCGGTGCACGGCTACCGCGAGGCGAGCCTGGTGGCGACCCTGCATCCGGGCGAACTGCTGCGGCGCGGGCTGGACAAGGCGCTGGCCTGGGCCGACCTGTGCCGGGCGCGGAGCGTTTCGGCCGGAGTCGATGCAGCCGAAGGCCAGTCGGCGCGGGAGGGTTCGGCGCGAGACAGCCATGCGCGACGGGAGCGATAGCTACCAGGCCGCTTTCCACCGCCGCTGGGGCCACCTGCGGCGCGCCAGGGTGCGCGCGCTGGCCTGGCTGCTCGATTCCCCCGATTTGCTCGATGCCGCGGCGCCGCACTGGCAGGGCCGCATCGCCTCCACCGGGCCGGTGACGCAGGAAGTGGCCCGCTGGCTGGCCGACCTCGACCACGACCCGGCCCGGCTCGACGCCGCCCTCGGTCCGCGCGTCTATACACGCCTCGGCCTGTACGCCGAAAAGCTGATGGCCTTCTACTTCCAGGAGCAGGGCCGGCTGGTCGCGCACGGCCTGCAGATCCGCGCCAGCCGCAACGACACGGTCGGCGAGTTCGACTTCCTGCTCGATGCCGGCCCCGACGCCCTCGAACACATCGAGTTCGCCACCAAGTTCTACCTGCTGCAGGGCCCGGCCGGCTCGCAGAGCAATGCGCCGCAGTTCGGTACCCCGCAGTTCGATACTCCGCAGTTCGATACCCTCGTTGGGCCGAACCTGGCCGACAGCCTGGGCGCGAAGATGCGCAAGATCTTCGAGCGCCAGCTGGAACTGGGCGCGCACCCGGCCGCGCAAACCTTCCTGCCGCGGCCGGTGGGGCGGGCACGCGCGCTGGTGAAAGGCTGGCTGTTCTACCCGGCCGGCAACTGGGCGGCGATGAGCGGCATCACGGCCGGCCACTGCCGCGGCTTCTGGTGCGCGCTCGAGGAGCTCGACGCGACCGGCGCCGACGCCTTCCTGATCCTGCCCAAGCTGCAATGGCTGGCCCCGTTCCGGGCGGCGCAGGCCGCCTGGCTGCTGAACCGCGCCCAGCTGCACGCGGAACTGGAAGCCCAGTTCGAAACGAATTCCTCGCCGGTGCTGGTGGCCGTGGTGCGCGAAACGCCGGGCCTGGTGGAGGAGGTCGAGCGCGGATTCATCGTGCCGGACGACTGGCGCGAGCGGGCGGCAAGGCGGCGCAATGCCGATGAGATGCAGAATATTGTTTGGTGATATTGCAATAATTGCAAATATCGTTTGCACGTTTGCAGGGTGGACGGGGAGGTCAGTCCGGGGGGGGCTGCTCTCCCGTCCACGCGTTCACCGCGCGAGCAAATTGCGTTCTACCGCCACCCTGGATGTTGCCAGGGCCAGAGATGCGGCCGGATGTTGCCCCGGGCATGCGTAGCGGCTGCCACGCAAGTGAATGTTTATATGGAACATGCTCATCATCAAATATAATAAGCCGCGCTCGCCAGCCGGTCAGTGCTTTGTACATCTCATCAAGCAAGGTTAATACGAACATGAATTCCCCTACCCTCTCGAAGGGCGCCGGAGTGGCGCAGCGCGAGCAGATGGAAGCCAGTACCTATGCCAAGGTTACTGTGCGGCTGCTTCCTTTCCTTTTTCTCGCGTACGTCGCGGCATACCTTGACCGCGTCAATGTTGGCTTCGCGAAGTTGCAGATGCTGAACGACCTGCAGTTCAGCGAAACCGTCTACGGACTCGGTGCCGGCATTTTCTTCATCGGCTACTTCCTGTTCGAGGTGCCCAGCAATATCATCATGCACAAGGTCGGCGCACGCGTCTGGATCGGCCGCATCATGATCACATGGGCCCTCCTGTCCGCAGCGACGGCATTCGTGACCACTCCCACCATGTTCTACGTGGTGCGCTTCTTCCTGGGTGTTGCCGAGGCCGGCTTCTTCCCCGGCATCGTGCTGTATCTCACGTATTGGTTCCCGGCGGCGCGGCGCAGCCGCATGAACGCGCTGTTCATGATCGGCATCCCGGTTGCCGGCGTGCTCGGCGGGCCGCTGTCGGGCTGGATCCTGAACGCCTTTAACGGCTTCCATGGGATGGCAGGCTGGAAATGGATGTTCCTGATCGAAGCCGTGCCGTCGCTGGTGCTGGGTATCGTGACGATCTTCTATCTGCCTAACAGGATCCGTGATGCAAAGTGGCTGAGCA
>JBBWZO010000163.1:0-11633 GCA_039649125.1 Massilia sp.
TTCTCTATACGCTCAAGCTCGGCAGCGGACAGGAAGTGCTGTCGCTGGTCCCGAGCCACCACGACCACGCGCCGGGCGAACGGATCGGCATCCGCCTGGACGTCGACCACGTGGTCGCCTTCCCCGCCTGACCGCTGCCGGCCCCTTGTGAGGCCGGCGGCAGGACTCACGACAGGTTTAGAAGCTGGCGAACAGCGACAGTTTCACGCTGCGCGGTGCGCCCGGCGTGATGTTGTTGTCGTTGTGGGCCGATGCCCAGTACTTCTTGTCGAACAGGTTTTCCACGTTCAGCTGCACGCGGTACTGCTTGCTGAAACGGTAGAAGACGGCGCCATCGACGCGGGTGAACGAAGGCAGCATCACGGTGTTCGACGTCGACGTGTACAGGCTGTCGCGATACACCACGCCCAGGGCCGCGGCCAGCGGTGCGCTGAAGTCGTAGCGGCTCCACAGCGAGAACGTGTGCTTCGGCACCATCGCCAGCTTTGCGCCGGAACGCACGGTGGCCGACTGGTCGGCGGTCAGCACCGCGTCCTGGTAAGCGTAGCCGCCCATGACGCTCAGTGCTTTCGTCACGCGTCCCGTCAGGTCCAGTTCGATGCCCTTGCTGCGCTGGCCATCAACCAGCATGCTGGTACCGGCCACCGCGCCCGGCACGACGACGTTGCTGCGGTCGAGCTGATAGACGGCGGCGCTGGCAGCCAGCAGCGGGGTGACGTCCCACTTCACGCCGAGTTCGACATTGTCGAATTTCTCGGGATCGAAAGCACGGTTGCTGGCGGTAAGCGAGGTGAGCTGGTCACCGGCGCGCGGCAGGTAGGCGCGGCTGTAGCTGGCATAGACCGACATCGCTTCCACCGGCTTGTAGATCAGGCCGAAACGTGGGGAGAGCGGCGTATCGGTCACCTCGAACTGGCCGTTGCTGGTGGCGAGGCGATTGTTGAAGTCGACGCTGAAACGGTCGTAGCGCAAGCCCGCCACCGCCTGCCACTGGGGCGAGAAGATGATCTGGTCCTGCAGATAGACGGACGCAACCTTGGCCTCGCTGTAGTTGCTGGTCGTCGCCGTCGGGAAGCTCACGCCGCCGGTATAGATCGGGTTACTGGCGAGAACACTCGCGGGGGCTGCGAAGGCCCCGGTACGGCGCGCGTTATCGGTTTCCTGGCGACCAAGCTCGACGCCGGCGGCGAGCTTGTGGGTAATGCTGCCGGTCGCCAGCGCGTAGCTCAGATCGGTCTGGTTGAAGAGATTGCTGCGTTCGGTCGCGTCGTGATAGGCGCCCACCGCAAGACGGCCGGTCGCTGCGTTGACCGCGCTGTTGGCAAACACGTTCTGGTAATACTTGTCGTACTTGGCGACACGGGTTCGGTTGCGCAGCATGAAGCCATTGCCGGCATCGTGTTCGACGTAGGCCGAGAAGGCATCCACGCGCACGGCGGTCGGGCTCAGCTCGGCATTGCCGAAGAAGGTCGACACGTCGGTGTCGAATGGACGCCCATTGAAGGACGGCACACCGCGGTCGGCAATGCGGTCGTCGCGGAAGTGCTCGTAGCCGAGGCTGATGCGGGTGTTCCTGCCGGCGCGCAGGCTCATGGTCGGATTGATGCCCTTGCGTTCGAGCGTGACACCATCGCGGTAGCTGTCCGACCGCTCGGCCATGGCATTGACGCGCACTGCCACGTCCGGACTCACTGCCCCGCCGACGTCGACAGCGGCGCGCTTGTGACCATGCGAGCCGACGGAGAGGTTGATATCGGCCACGGGTGCCCAGCGCGCCTGCTTGCTGACGCGATTGATCACGCCACCCGAACCGCCGCGGCCGAAGATCATCGCGTTCGCGCCCTTGACAGCCTCCAGGCTTTCGATGTTGTAGAAGTCGCGGTAGTACTGCACGTCGTCGCGCATGCCATCGATAAAGAAATCGCCGGTGGAGCTATTGCCACGGAACACGGCTGCGTCGCGGTTGCCTTCCCCCTGGGCCGTGACGATGCCCGGCACGTAGCGGATCGCGTCGGCGATGCTCTGCATGGCCTGGTCGTTCATCAACTGCCGCGTGATCACCGTCACCGACTGCGGCGTGTCACGCAACAGCGTATCGGTCTTCATCACGCTGACGGTCGCTTTTTCGACATAGCCACGGTGGGCTGAGCCGTGCACTTCGACCACCGCCACCGGGGCAGGCTGGTCGTTGTTTGCAAGCGCTACGGAGCTGAAAAGCGTACCTGCCACGGCAAACGCGATACGGGTCGGGCGGAAGAATGGTGAAGAACGCATAGTCGTCGATGGGAAGTCAATGGGAATGAGAATGAGAATAGTTCCCAATTATATTACGGCGTGTATGTATAACCAAGCAAGATTTTGGGTCAATCCAGGGACAAGCCGATAGCCGGGGCGCAGGAAGCGCCACATCGGCAAGCGTGGAAAAACAGCGACCGGTTCTCGCCCAGGAACATTTCCTGTAAGTCGTTGAGGGGGCGCTGGCCCAGTTCCGTCGGGCGAACCAGCTATCAAGAGCGGTACAGCAAGCCCTTCACGTCAGCCGCGTCAAACGTTTTGCTTATCCCGTTGATGCCCACGCCCATGCGTTTGCCGAACAAATACATGGGCCGGAACGAGAAAGGAACCGATTTCTGCGTGCGGGCGTACACAATTTAAGCGAATCCTGACTGGATCAGGCCCGCTATTGGGGCCCGATTACAGACGTTCGATAAGGATCAGTGTAAGAGTTCCGTTGCTCGAAATGCAAGCAACGGTTCATCAGTGAAGGTCCCTCTGCCGAGCTTGCGCCGCCGCGCTGCCAGGAGCGCAGCCAGCAATCCACCCAACATGATTAAAACATTTCTTTCACTAAAGGTCTCAGCCGAGATGCCATCTCACGGCAACTTCATTTAACTCATCAGTATCAGCGCGCAATTCTCCCGCGCGCCACCTGTTCAGAAATTCGCTTAACTTAACAACAAATACGCGAACCACCGCGTGGCCCGCTTCGACCCAACCATTTTCAAGCCCTCGGGCCTGTACGCGCTCCGGGTCGGGCCAGTCGTTTTGCCGCAGCGTGCAGGCCTGCTTATTGTCAAAGGAGAGACACATGCTTAATCGAGTGGTTACTGTCGCCGCACTTGCAGTCGGCGGAATGATGTTGTCGAAAAAAATGAAGGCCAACCGCGGCTCGAGCAGCGAATCGTCGATCACCGAGTCGATCGAGGTGAACGTGCCGGTGCGTACCGCCTACAACCAGTGGACCCAGTTCGAAGACTTCCCGCAATTCATGAAGAGCGTGCACGAAGTCCGCCAGCTCGACGACAAGCACCTGCACTGGAAAGCGAATGTCGCCGGCGAAGAGAAAGAGTGGGATGCGGAAATCACCGAGCGGATCCCGGACAAGCGCATCGCCTGGCGCAGCATCACCGGCGTGCCGAACGCCGGCGTGGTGACCTTCCACAAGATCTCGGATTCGGTCTGCCGCGTGACCCTGCAGATGGACTACCAGCCGGAAGGCGTGCTGGAAACCATCGGCGACGCCCTCGGTGCCGTGCGCATGGAAGCCCGTTCGAATCTGGCGAACTTCAAGGAAATGCTGGAGAAACGCGGCGCCGAAACCGGTGCATGGCGCGGCAAGATCAACCAGCACTAAGTTGTACTAAGCCTTGCAGGCCGCTCGCTCCGCGGAGCGCAGCCGAATGCCGCCCAGGTTCGCCCGGGCGGCATTTATTATATGCGCGCGCCGCCCGGCGGCCGCGCTACTGTCGCCGCCCTACTGTCGCTACCTTCACCACACCCGGCAGCGCTTCGCCGCCACCATCGGCTGACCCTTCTTGCACGCGAACGCCTGCTCGAATTCCGGCATGTTGATCACGACGCCATTGACCCGGTACTTGCCCGGCGAGTGCGGATCGGTCACCGCCGTGACGCGCAGGTTTTCCGGACGATCGTTCTCGCAGGCCCACTGCGCATAGCCGACGAAGAAGCGTTGCTCGGGTGTGAGGCCGTCGCGTAGCGGCTGGGGTTGCGCCTGCTGCGGCATGCTCGCCATCTGCGTCTTCCAGGCCATCCAGCCGAGGATCACGCCCCCGAGATCGGCGACGTCTTCTCCCAGCGTCAGCTTGCTGTTGATCTTGATGTCGTCCACCACCGTGTAGCCGGCGTACTGGTCGGCGATGCACTGGACGCGCTCATCGAACGCCTGGCCGTCCTTCTTCGTCCACCAGTCCTTCAAATTCCCCTTCGAATCGAACTGGCGCCCCTCGTCGTCGAACGCATGGGTCAGTTCGTGGCCGATGGTGCCGCCGGTGTTGCCGTAGTTCGGCGCGTCGTCCATCTCCGGGTCGAACAGCGGCGGCTGCAGTACGCCGGCCGGGAAGTTGATGTCGTTCATCTGCGGATTGAAATAGGCGTTCACCGTCGGCGGCGTCATCAGCCACTCGCTGCGGTCGAGCGGTTTGCCGATCTTCGCCAGCTGGCGCCGGTGTTCGAACAGTGTGCCGCGCACGACATTGCCGGCAAAGTCGTTGCCGCGCACCTCGTAAGCCGAATAATCGCGCCAGGTGTCCGGGTAGCCGATCTTGTTGACGATGGCGTCGAGTTTTTCGCGGGCGCGCTTCTTGGTTTCCAGACTCATCCAGTCCAGCGATTCGATGTCCTTCGCCATCGCCTCTTCGACCTGGCGCGTCATGTGCAGGGCCTTGGCCTTCAGTTCAGGCGAGAAGCTGCGGCGCACGAATTCCTGGCCCAGGGCTTCGCCCAGCTGGCTGTCGACCAGCTGCACGCAACGCTTCCAGCGCGGCTGCTGGCGCTCGACGCCGCGCAGCGTCTTGCTGAAGAAGGCGAAATGCGGCTCGTCGAATGCAGGCGACAGCGCCGGCGCCATCGCTTCCAGCACGTGCCAGCGCAGGTAGGTCTTGATCGCGGCCAGGTCGTTCTTGCGCAGCTGCGCGGCAAAGGCGCGGAAGAACTTCGGTTCGGTGACGTTGAACGTATTCAACTCCGGCTGGCCGATCTCGGCCAGGTAGGCTTTCCAGTCGAAACCGGGCGTATGGGCCTGCAAGCCCTTCAGACTGGTCTTGTTGAACAGTTTATAGGGGTCGCGCTTCTCGACGCGGGTCAGCGAGGCACGCGCCAGCGCGGTCTCGATACGCATCACGGTGGCCGCCGAGCGCTTCGCCACCCGCGGCGATTCGCCGGCCAGGCCGAACATGGTCGCCAGGTGGGCCAGGTATTTCGCGCGGATGGCTTTCGAGCGCGCATCCGTTTTCAGGTAATAGTCGCGGTCCGGCAGGCCCAGGCCACCGCCGCTGGCAAAGGCGATCACGCGGGTCGAATCAGCGAAATCCTGGTTCGATGTAAATCCGAAGAAGAAATCGTCGCTTGATAAGGTCAGTTGCAGCGCCGCCAGCACGCGCGGCAACTCGCGCTTGGACGTCATGGCGTCGATCTGGGCCAGCCAGGGTTGCAGCGGAGCCGCACCCCGTTTCGCGATGGTCTCCTCGTCCATGCAGGCGGCGAAGTAGTCGCCGATCTTCTGCTGAGTGGCATTGCGGCCGGTCATTTGCCTGGACAAGCCCTCCAGGATGCCCCACAGGTAGCGCTGGTTGTCCTGGGCCAGCTTGCTGTAGACCGACCAGCGCGCCTGGTCGGCCGGCACCGGATTGTTCTTTATCCAGCCGCCGCAGGCGTACTGATAGAAGTCGACGCAGGGGTCGGCGCTCCTGTCCATCGAGTTGACGTCCAGGCCGGGGGTGTAGGGGAAGGCGGTGGCCGGGCGTTCCGGCGTGGCGTCCTGGGCGGAGGCGACGCCCGCCGCGCCGGAGAAAGCAAGCGACAGGGCAAGACGGGTGAATTGATGCATGGGATGGGCTTCGAAAAGTGATTCTTCATGCTGACACACAAATATTAGCAAGGCAATATTGTTCAGTTGTACCTGCCTGGGACTGCGCCGGCACCGCAGGGCCGCCGATCTCTTCCCGGTCCAGTCGGCCACGTCACGATTGCAACGATCTGGTGCAGACGAATCCGCCGGTGACCACCCTGTCCCTGACGGCCAGCTCTAGCGCCATCCCCACGACCCTCGCCACGCGCAGCGTGACGGTGGGCGCCTGCATCGTGCTCGACGCCAGCGGCAGCCGCGATCCGGACGGGGGCATGCTGAGCTATGCCTGGACCCTGGTCTCGAAACCGGCATCGAGCACGGCGCTGCTGAGCGCCACCATGGGCGCGTTCAGCCAGCTGACCTCGGATGCGCTCGGCGACTACGTGGTCAAGCTCGTCGCCACCGATCCGAGCGGCGCCTCGAGCGACGACCTACACGGCCAGCTACCAGCGCTTCACGGGAGCGCTGTTCCTGCCCGATAGCGAGATTGCGCTGCCGACCATCGGTGGCCAGCAAAGCTACGGTATCGGCATTTTCCACAGCGCCAACGGCAACCACGTCGCACTGGTGCAAACCGGTAGTGCGGCTCAGAACGGCACTGGAATCAAGTATTATCTGGTAACGCGCTAAGCGCACCGGCAGCACAGGACTGGTCTATCCCGTCCTGTGCGCCATCGTCTTCCCATCACGCCAGCCTGCCCGCCGCTGCCCCCAAGGCAGGGGCGGCGCATTCAGCGGCAGGCATTCCCAGGAAAACCATGCTGGAACTCGCGAAATACGGGAGCCTGTTCGCGCTCACCGCCCTGGCGGAAATCGTCGGCTGTTATCTCCCCTGGCTCGTGCTCAAGCAGGGCAAGCCGCTCTGGCTGCTGCTGCCGGCCGCCCTGTCGCTGGCCCTGTTCGCCTGGCTGCTGACGCTGCACCCGACGGCTGCCGGGCGCACCTATGCGGCCTACGGCGGCATGTACATCGCCGTAGCCCTGCTGTGGCTGCGCTTCGTCGACGGTATCTCCTTGAGCCGCTGGGATGCGGCCGGCGCGGCGCTGGCGCTGGCCGGCATGGCCGTGATCGCCCTGCAGCCGCGCGGCTGACCTCACTCGTCCGCCCCCACTCGTCCGACCTCAGTCGCCGGGCCCCTCGCCCGGCATCGTGTCGGCCATCAGGCGCAGTTCTTCCGGCGTCAGCTCTTCCGGTTTCTTGTTTGCCAGGCCGTCGACAGTGTCCGGTTTGGCTTCGTGCTCCGGTTTCTGCCCGGCGGGCGGCGCGGGCGCGGCTTGCTGGCTTTGGGTTTGCTGGTCCTGGGCTTGCTGATCTGTTGCCATCGTGTCCTCCGTTGCGGTGCAAAGTGTGTCGGCCAGTGTGGCACAGAGTCCTGTTTGGCGGCGTACGCGCAGATTGACGGCGCCGCCGGGCGGCCCCTAAGATGGCCGCACCAACTCATCCGGCAAGCGCATGAAAACCCTGCTCACGATGCTCATCCTCTCCGCGTTCCCGGCCTTGGCCGCCGCCGCTCCCTGCCCATTCCGCAAGCGGCGGCGCTGACGCGGCAATTGCAAGCCATCGCCGACGATCCGGCCATGCCGCTGCCCAGCCTGTCGGTGGTGGCGGCGCGCGCCGGCGAGATCGTCTACACGCAGCAGCTGGGCAGCAAACGGCTGGCAACAAGTACTGCGCCGGCCCGGCCGGCCGATGCGAACACCCTGTTTCGCATCGCCTCGCTCTCGAAGTTGGTGACCGCGATCGGCGCCATGAAACTGGTCGAGCAGGACCGCCTGTCGCTCGACGGCGACCTCAGTACCTATCTCGGCTACCGCCTGCGCAACCCGCATTTCCCGGACCAGCCGATCACCCTGCGCATGCTGCTCACCCACACCTCCTCGCTGCGCGACGACGGCGGCTTCAAGTGGGATCCACAGGTCGACCTGCGCGAGGTGCTGCTGCCCGGCGGCCGTTTCTACGGTGCCGGAAAAGCCTGGTCGAAGACGGCGGCGCCGGGGCAATTCTTCGAGTACGTGAATTTTAATTTCGGGCTGGCCGCCACCGTCATGGAGCGCGCCGGCGGCGAGCGTTTTGATCACCTGATGCGCCGCCTGGTGTTCGACCCGATGGGGATGAAGGCCGGCTTTTACCTCACCGATTTCGCCCCGGCCCGCATCGAGGACGTCGCCACGCTCTACCGCAAGCGCGAAAAGGATGACGACGAGGTATGGGACCCGAAGGGGCCGTGGATCGCCCAGTCCGACGACTTCGGCGTGTCTGCGCCGGTCGCGCCGGCGGGCCTGGACAGCTACGCCATCGGCACCAACGGCACGATCTTCGGGCCACAGGGCAGCCTGCGCATCTCGGCAAACGAACTGGCGCAGCTGATGCTGATGCTGATGAACGGTGGCCGCCACCACGACCGCCAGATCCTGCAGCCGGCCACCGTCGCCGCCCTGCTCTCGCGGCAATGGACGATCCGCCCCGACGGCAGCAACGGCAACGGCGACAGCGACAACTTCCGCGGCCTGCACCGCGCCTGGGGGCTGGGCAACCAGCATTTCACCGATGCCAGCGATGTCAGGCACGGTCGCGCCAGCGGCGACCGCCTGGTCGAAGGCGGCGGCTTTACCGGTATCGGCCACCTCGGCTGGTCGTGGGGCCTGAATGCGCTGTTCGTGTTCGATCCGGCCACGAAGAACGGCATGGTGTATGTCGCCAGCGGCGTCGGTGCCAACCCGGACTTGCAGCCGGGCCGCTTCTCGTCCGAGTCGCGCTTCCGCGCGCCATCCAGCCCGAATCCGTCGTCTGCGCGAGCACGCCGTTGTACACCTTCTGCGTGCCCGGAAAGCGCAGCGGCACGCCCGCCTCGCGGCTCAGGGCGGCGAACACGCCCATCACCATCACGATGTTCATCGGGTTGCCGGCGATGTCGCCGACCACCACGTCCGGGCGCAAGATAGCCCACTCGAACTCCCCCGCCGCGCTGCGCTCGCGCAGCAGGTCTTCCTGGGCGTAATAAAAATTGGGCGTCATGTGGCGCGGGTCGTCCTCGTAGAACGGGGCCACTGTTGCGCCAAGGTGTACCCCGTACACCTTGGCCCCCTGGTAGTGCACCCCGCGCTGCAGCGGCGCCCCGGCGCTTTTCAGGCCGTCGAGCAGGTTGCGCAGCATGGCGCCGTTGATCCGCTCTTCGTCGAGCAGGTCGCTGCCGCCCTTGAGCGCGGCGTAGAACACGCGGGTGGTGTCGCGTGCGCCTTGCAAGGCGCGCGCGGTCGCCTCGGCGTCGAGCAGGTCGACCGTGATGGTGTCCACCCCGTCCACGAAGGTACGCGGCAGGGCCCGCACCTGCCAGTCGGGCCGCCCCTGCAGTTCGCGCACCACCGCGTTGCCGATGATGCCGCTGGCGCCGACGACCAGCGCGCTGTACTTCGCACTCATGCACTTCTCCCGGTTTGAAAGGACACGGGTGAGCATAAACGCCAGGCGCGATGCGCGCCGTCCGGAAGCCTATTATGCGGCCGTGCCTGCCTCGCCTGCAGCCATGCGGCGCTGCTCATGGCGCAGGATAAAACTTTGCACGGCACCGACGAAGGCCGAGGCTGCCCAGTACAGTCCCACGCCCGCCGACAGCTTCCACACGATGAGCATCCTGCGCGACAAGTGCAGGGTCAGGGGCAGCAGCGCCAGCCGCACCGACAAGGCCAGGGCCAGGATCGCCCAGCCCATGCCTCCATCGAACAGCAGGGCAAGGCAAGACATTGCAGACGCCAGGATGTCGTTCATTTCTCGCCGGGGATGATTAACAAAGAGTTACAAAGCACGATGCCACTGAGAGATTAATCTTAAAAAACATGCAATTACTGAAGAGTTACTTCGGTTTTTCCGAAGGGAATCCATCAGCCTCGGCCTGGTTTGCATGTCCGGTTCTCGTAAGTGGCGTGTACCAGCCAACGGCTACTATTGAAAGAGCAATTTTCGAGCGAAAGCGGGCATACTATGCCGCGGCGCGAAACCGGCAACCATCCTGCCTGTCGGCGCCCTCTTTCACCGTTAGCTTACAAAGTACAAAGGAATCGAATGCTGCCTGCTCGTCCCCTCGCCAGAACCGTCCTCTGCGGCCTGCTTGCCGCCGCGCTGTCCCTGCCCGCCGTCGCCGCCGAGCCGGCCTGGGTCACAAAAAGCAATACCAACGCCAAGGTCCTGCTGAACGTCCTCGCCAGGTATTCGCCCGAGAGCGCCAGCAACCTCGGCGTCGAAGGCTATGACGAGCAGATCATCGACATGTCGCGCGACCAGTTCGAGGCCACCAACCGCGACCTGCGCGCGGCCATCGCCGAACTGCAAAAGCGCATGAAGACCGAGACCGATTCCAAGGTCAAGCAGGACCTGCAGATCCTGATCACCAAGGCCCAGGACCAGATGAAGAGCAGCGCCCTGCAGCGCAAGTACTTCATGCCCTTCGACGACCTGACGGGCATGATCTTCGGCGTGGTGCGTTCCACGCTCGACCCGCGCATCCCGCAGGCGCGCCAGCAGGCCTTGCTCGTGCGGCTCGACAAATACGCGGGACTGGCCAAGGGTTACCGGCCGGTCACGGAACTGGCGCACGCGCGCCTGCAGGAGCGCCTGAAGGCGAACAAGAACCTGCTCGGCCCCTACAAGGGCGAGATCGAGCAGGCGCTGAACGACGGCCCGACCCTGCTCAAGGGCATGCGCGAACTGCTGGCCAAGAGCGAGCTGAAAGGCTGGGAAAGCCGCTTCGATGCGCTGGAAAAGCAGCTGACCGCCTACAACGCGCGCCTGAAAACGGAGATGCTGCCGCGTGCGCGGGCTGACCACCGCCTGCCGCCGGAAGTGTATGCCGACAACCTGAAGAACTTCGGCGTCGACATCGGGCCGCAGGAAATGATCTCGAAAGCCCTGACCTCGTTCGCGGAAATCCGCAACCAGATGCAGATCACCTCGAACCTGATCGCGAAGGACCGCGGCTTCAAGGATCCCGACTACCGCGCCGTGATGGCGGAGCTGAAGAAGCAGCAGATCCCGCTTGACCAGGTGATGCCGCTGTACGGCGAGCGCCTGGCGGCGATCGAATCAGCAGTGCGCGAGCAGCATATCGTCACCCTGCCGAGCCGCAAGGCCGTGATCCGCCTGGCCTCGATGGCCGAGAACGCGGCCCAGCCGGCGCCGCACATGAGCCCTCCGCGCCTGATCGGCAATACCGGAGAGTATGGCGAATTCGTGCTCACCACCGGCATGCCGCCCGACGCCAGCGGCAAGCGCCTGGTGTTCGACGATTTCACCCACCAGTCGGGCACCTGGTCGATCACGGCGCACGAGGCGCGTCCGGGCCACGAGCTGCAGTTCGCGAAGATGATCGAGACCGGCGTGTCGACCGCGCGCGCGGTGTTCGCCTTCAACAGCGTCAACGTCGAAGGCTGGGCCCTGTATGCGGAAGCGGAAATGCAGCCCTATGAGCCGCTCGACGGCCAGCTGTTCGCGCTGCAGGCGCGCGCCATGCGCGCCGCCCGCGCCTTCCTCGACCCTATGGTCAACCTGGGCGAGATCACCCCGGACGGCGTGAAAACGTTCCTGATGCGCGACGTCGGCCTGTCGGAAGGCATGGCGACCCAGGAGATGCAGCGCTACACCTTCCGCATGCCGGGCCAGGCGACCTCCTACTTCTACGGCTACCAGCGCCTGATGGAGACGCGCCAGGCGGCCGAGGTGGCGCTGCGCGGCAAATTCGACCGCCAGAAGTTCAACGACTTCGTGCTGGCCCAGG
>JBBWZO010000187.1:0-15958 GCA_039649125.1 Massilia sp.
CGTTGCCGCGGAAGAAGTAGCCTGCGTCCATGCTGGTAGCGCGTGCGTGCACGGTGACCTGGCCGTTGTTCACTGGCGAGCCGCTTGCATCGACACGGCCGCCGCCGCCGGCCAGCACGTCGAACACAGCGATTTCGTTGCCCAGGTTGGCGCCGTAGAAGCCTTCGGTGCCGGAGTACTGGCCTGCGGTCGGGTTCTGGTACATGCGGATGGTGCCGCCGGTGAAGCCGAATGCGCCGCTGAAGTTACCGGTACCGCTCGCTTCGAAGGTCGCGGTGATGTTGCCGCCTGGGAAAGCGATCGGGAAAGACTGGCCATTGCTGTCAGCTTGCAGGATGTTGAACACAGCATGCTCGGTGAACGAGAAGCTGGTGCCGCCGGTCGGGGTCAGCTGGATGAAGGCGTTGCCGTTCACGTCCAGGTATTCGTTGATTTCCTGGCCGCTTTCGTACCCGGTGCCCACTGGATTGAAGACCCAGTCGTTCATCACGACCGCTGCGTTAGCGGCACCTGCGAAGGACATTGCAACAGCTGCGGCACAAGCCAGTTTCTTCATGAATTTCATAAGTCACTTTTCTCATCAGTTAATCGGTATGCTCCTATAAGCAGCTTCCGTGCCAGCTCATGTTTTTCATGCAGGAACAATGACTTACGAAACAAAGTTAGATCTATATCAAGTCTCGTGTAAAAAATCTCGACAGTTTCTCTGTTATTTAGTTCACATACCAGGTGCCGGGGAGGCGATGGCATCCATTAAGACCCCGAGCCGCCTGACTGCCTCCTTCAGGTTCTCGGCACTGGCGGCGTACGACAGGCGTACGTAACGGTCCGCACCGCAATGGCCGAAGTCCTTGCCGGGCGTGAGCGCCACGTGCACCTCGTCCAACGCCCGCTCGCAGAACTGCCAGGCGCTCAGGCCGGTCCCGCTCACATCGAAGTACACATAGAAAGCGCCGTCCGGCGGCACCGGAACCGGCAGGCCGATGCCAGCCAGGCCCTCGAGCACCAGCGCGCGGCGCCGCGCGAACTCGACGCGCCGGTCTTCGCAGATGGCCAGCGACGCCGGCGTGAAGCAGGCCAGCGCCGCCTGCTGGGATACCGCGGAGGCGCAGATGTAATAGTTCTGGGCCAGGCGCTCCATGGTCGGCACCAGCGCCTCCGGCACGACCGCCCAACCGAGGCGCCAGCCGGTCATCCCGAAATACTTCGAGAAGCTGTTGATGACGATGGCATCGTCGTCGACGGCCAGCACCGTCTGCGGCGGCCGGCCGGCGCCGTCACGGTCACCCAGGTTCAGGTAGATCTCGTCGACGATGCGCCACGCACCGTGCTCGCGCGCCCATTCGCAGATCGCGCGCAGCTCGGCGGGAGGCACCGAGGTGCCGGTCGGATTCGAGGGCGTCGCGATCATCAGCCCTTTCGTCTGCGCCGTCCAGTTCGCGCGCACGCTGTCGCTACTCAGCTGGAAGCGGCTGTCCGCATCGGTGGCGACGAGTTTCACCTGCGCGCCGAAGCTGCTGAGGAACTGGCGGTTGCATGGGTAGGACGGGTCGCCGACGATCACTTCGTCGCCGGCATCGACCAGCGCCGCGGTGACCAGCAGCAGTGCCGCTGATGCGCCGGCGGTGACGATGATCCGGTTGGGCGAGATGGTGATGCCATGCTCGCGCAGATAAAACCCGGCGATCGCCTCGCGCAGGGCCGGTATCCCCAATGCCGCGCTATACGGAAGGGAACCGCCCTCCACTGCCGCGCGCGCGGCCTCCAGCACGGCGGGCGGCGCACCGAAATCGGGTTCGCCCAGGCTGAGCTTGATGACCTGGTGCCCTTGCGCTTCCAGGGCGCCGGCGCGTTTGCCAAATTCCATGGCGAAGAAGGGATCGACTGACTGGGCGCGTTGGGAAATTTTCATGGTGGTGTTCAGGTTGGTAGGCGATGCGTCCGCATTGTATATGCGCGTGCCGGCGCGTGCTCGGCGTCGCCAGGTCAGGCCCCGCCATCGAACAATGGGCTACGAGGGCTGGCGCACCGCGCGGTCCGGTTTCACCCGGGCGATGGTGTCGATCAGCGCGTCGACCGGGACAGGTTTCACCAGGTGGGCCATGAAACCGGCTTCCTCGGACATGCGGCGGTCCTGCTCCTGGCCGTAGCCGCTGACGGCAACCAGTGCGGAGCCGGCGCAGTTCGGCAACTGCCTCAGGGCTCGGACCAGCGCGTGTCCGCTCATGTCCGGCAAACCGATATCGAGCAGGATGACGTCGAACGACGCCTGCCTGGCCTGCGCCAGCGCCCCATGCGCCGCATGTTCGACCGTCACCCGGTGCCCTGCGCTTTCGAGCACCAGGGCCAGGGTGCGTGCCGCGTCGACGTTGTCGTCCACCACCAGGATACGCCCGGGCTGCGCAACGGCCGGATCAATCGCAGCAGGCGGCTCGGCAGCCGCCCGTGCGCCCGTCGGCAGCGAGGGCAGCCGGATGGCGAAGGTGCTGCCCCGGCCCGCACCGTCGCTATGCGCCTCGACGGTGCCGTCGTGCAGTTCCACCACTTTCTTCACCAGCGCCAGGCCCAGCCCGAGTCCGCCCTGGGCACGGTCCGGCGTGCGCTGCCCCTGGGTGAACAGGTCGAACACGACCGGCAGCAGGTCGGGCGCGATCCCGATGCCGTTGTCGCCCACTTGCAGGACTGCGCTGGCGCCCTCCTGCTTCAGGGACACATGCAGTTCGCCGCCCTCGGGCGTGTATTTGGCGGCATTGTTCAGCAGGTTGGCCGCCACCTGGATCAACCGGGTCCGGCCGCCCGACACGAACACGGGGTGCGGCGCCAGGTCCAGCGTCAGGTGGTGGCCCCTGGCCTTGATCACGGGGACGATCTGCTCCACCGCTTCGCGCACCACGGCGCCCAGTTCCACATCCGTCTTCTCGATCGTCACCAGGCCGCGGGTGACGCGCGAGACGTCCAGCAGGTCGTCGACCAGGTGGGTCATGTGCCTGACCTGGCGGCCGATGACCTCGCTCGCCTCCCTGATCCGGGGCTCGTCGGCGAACAGCATGCGCAGCAGTTGTGCGGCGCTGCTGATCGGCGCCAGCGGATTGCGCAGCTCGTGCGCGAGCATGGCCAGGAATTCATCCTTGCGCTCGTGTTCCCGCTGCAGGTCCGCCTGCTGCCGATGCAGGCGGTCGAGCATCAGGTTGATGGAGCGTGCCAGGGTGACCGTTTCGCTGCTGCCGGCCAGTTCGGCGCGATGCGTGCTGATGCCCTCCTCGCCCAGCCTGGCCGCGAACTGCTCGAGCTTGCGCAGATCCTGGGTCAGGCCCAGCGAGAAACGCGAGCCGAGCAGGAACACCAGCATGGCGACCAGCGCCGCGATGCCGCCGATCAGGCCGTACTGGGACCAGGGCGTCGCGAGGATGTCGCCGACGCCTGAGGCGTCGACCTGCAGCACCAGGCCCAGCGCGTCGAATTCTTCGGGCACCGCGACCGGCAGCGCCAGATGGGGCCCGGGTGCGCCCGCCTGCGCCTGCCCCTTCCATGTCAGGACCGACGAGGGAGCGGGCCGCAGGTCATCCATCCTGACCTTGTAGACCAGCGCCCCCTCGGGCGTATTCGTGCGCGAATAGCGCAGCAGGCTGACACCGACCAGTTCCGCGCTCCCGGGCCGCTCGAAGATGGCCGCGTTTTCCTTGCCCTGGTCGATGCGCGCGCGCAGCCAGGCGATCTGGTCCGGGTCGAAGCGTTCGAGCCCGTTGCCGGCGATCGCCTTGCCTTCGAAATCCGTGAACAGCACCTGGACCGGAATGCCGTTGATCTGGCGCAGGCCATTCAGGAAAGGCGCCAGATAGGTATCGCGTCCGGCGCTGTCGACCAGGCCGGTCGCCAGGATCGGGCTGTCGGCCACCTCGTCCATGCGCGCGGCCAGTGTCTCGAGCGTCTCGCCGACGGTCCTGGCGTTGAACGCCGCCTCGCGCTGCTGCAGCAGCGCGACCGCGGCTTCGTGCTGGCGGTTGACCAGCCAGAACGATGTCGCCGCCACCAGCAGGACGGCCGCGGCGGCGAGGATGGCGGACGCGATCGCAAAGCGCCGCGTCAGGCTCCCGGCCCGGAGTGGAGACCAGAACATCATCAGTCGTCGGCCGGCACCAGCACGCCGTCCGTACGGTAGCGGGCGATCAGCAATTCACGGGCGCTCAGCGCCTCATGGCGGGCCGGTGTGAACGGCGGCTTGTAGGTCTTGATCAGTCCGCGGTGCTCGCGCACCTTTTCCAGGGCGTCGCGCACGGCCTTGCGGTCGGTGCTGCCGGCCAGGTCGATTGCCTTGGCCAGGATATGCATCAGGTCGTAGGCATGGGCCACGCCGACCGGTCCGTTGATGTCCTCGATCCTGCGGATGGGCGACACCGTCGCGGCGCTCGCCATGAAGCGCGCGAGCTGCTTGCGGTCGGCATTGAAGAAGGAAAAGGTCTGAATCACGGAAAAGTCGACCTGATGCAGGGCGGGTCCTGCCTGCCTGGTGAACTCGCCGCCGGTCACGCCCCAGTGGCTCAGTATCGGCACACGCTCGGCTTTCGGCAACGCCGCCACTTCGCGCACCAGCACCGCCGCCTCGTCGTCGTTGGCGACCAGTACGATCGCCTGGGCCCCGGCATTGCGCAGCGCCTTGTACTGGGCCACCAGAGTCTGGTCGCGCCAGTTGTACCAGGCCGTCTGCACGATCGTGATGTCGCCGTTGGATGCCGCAAATTTTTCCGCCGCCGTCAGATTGCTGCGTCCCCAGGACGTATTCGTCAGCAGCAACCCGACCTTGCGCAAGCCGCGCTTGCGCGCCGTGTCCAGCAGCTTGGGCATGGCCAGGCTGTCCCGCAGCGACAGGCGGTAGACATAATTGGGCTGCATGCCGTTATCGACGATCACGTCGGCCGACGACCAGACCGCCATGAACAGGGTCTTGGTGGCCTTCAGCGTCGGCAGCTCTTCGATGATCACCGGGCTGAACCTGCCGCCGAACACGGCGACCAGGTCGGGCATGCGCGCGAACTCTTCGATGTTGCGGATACCGCGGGCCGGGATGGAACGGTGGTCCCGGGTCACCAGTTCGACCGTCCGGCCGCCCAGC
Organism: Massilia sp.; assembly: GCA_039649125.1. Classification (GTDB taxonomy): domain Bacteria; phylum Pseudomonadota; class Gammaproteobacteria; order Burkholderiales; family Burkholderiaceae_D; genus Telluria. The sequence goes on from JBBWZO010000187.1 coordinate 5,111, forward strand.
ACGCCGCCGGCACGGTTGATCTCGCCGATGGCCGTGCGCAGACCCAGTTCCACCGCCTGGGCCGAAGTACTGTTATCCAGGCCGAATTCGGCATCGAGGCCGATGCGCACCGGCGCCGGGCCGGCCGCCCGCGCCGGCGGGTGGGCAGTCAGCAATGCGAGCAGCAACGCAGCGGCAACCGCGGCGGTCAAGGCCGTGCCCAGACGAGGGAAAATCGTTTTAAACATATCTGCCATGGAACAGTGAGGTGCAATATTGTAGATCGTAATGCCGCCTGGCACCGCTCTACATAGGCCAGGGACAGCGTCCTGGCCCGGTTGCATGAGGCGTGGGAAGCAACGATGATGGCGTTGCGCAACATACGCAGGCTGCATCGTCCGGATCGAACCAAGGTCTCTTCGCCAAACAGGCCGAAACCCCCTAGAATACGTTGATCTACGGAACCATTTTCATTTTCGGAAGCAAGCCTTTGGAAACTCTTCTTTTCGCCGCCCCGGCATCGCTCGGTCCCAGCCTGGCTGCCGGCCTGTTTGGCCTGCTCATCGGCAGTTTCCTGAACGTGGTCATCCACCGGATTCCAAAAATGATGCAGCGCGAATCGGATAATTATGTCGCGCACGAAAGCGGCAAGGAATTGCCGCACACCGACCGCTACAACCTGATGGTGCCGCGATCGAGCTGCCCCTGCTGCGGCCACCAGATCACGGCCCTGGAAAACATTCCCGTGATCAGCTGGGTGGCGCTGCGCGGCAAGTGCAGCAATTGCAAGGCCCCGATTTCCCCGCGCTATCCCGCCGTCGAACTGCTGACCGGCGCCTTGTCGGCCCTGCTGGTCTGGACTTTCGGCAGCGGCGTCGCCGGCCTGGCCACGCTGCTGTTCGCCTGGTTGCTGATCGCGATGACCTTCATCGACGTCGACACCCAGCTGCTGCCGGACGACCTGACCTTCCCGCTGCTGTGGGCGGGCCTGCTGGTCAACCTGGACGGCACCTTCGTGCCGCTGCGCGACGCCGTCATCGGCGCGGCCGCGGGCTATTTGGTATTGTGGGCCGTATACTGGATCTTCAAGCTGGCGACCGGCAAGGAAGGCATGGGCTATGGCGACTTCAAGCTGCTCGCCGCGCTCGGTGCCTGGCTCGGCTGGGCCATGCTGCCGACCATCATCCTGCTGTCCTCGGTGGTTGGCGCGATCGTGGGCATCAGCCTGATCGTGTTCGCGCGGCGCCGGCGCGACAAGCCGATCCCCTTCGGTCCTTACCTGGCCGCGGCCGGCATGATCGCCCTGCTCTACGGCGAGCAGATCGGCGCCGCGTTCCAGGGTTTCATGGGATAACAGGATGACGACCGACCGCGCCCCCGCATTTTCCGTTGGCCTGACCGGCGGCATCGGCTGCGGCAAGACGACCGTGGCCGACATGTTCGGCGCGCTCGGCGCGTCCCTGGTCGATACCGACGCCATCGCCCACGCGCTCACCGCGCCGCATGGGGCTGCCATGCCGGCCATCGTGGCCGAATTCGGTGCCGGTTTCGCCACGCCTGAAGGCGCGCTCGACCGCACGAAGATGCGCGAGCTGGTGTTTACGGACCCTGGCGCCCGCGCCCGGCTGGAAGCCATCCTGCACCCGCGCATCCGCGAAGCGACCGCCGCGGCGGCGGCCATCGCGACCGGCCCGTACGTCATCTTCGTTGTGCCGCTGCTGATCGAGTCCGGCACCTGGGTCGACCGCGTGACGCGCGTGCTGGCCATCGATTGCAGCGAGGAGACCCAGGTGGCGCGCGTCATGGCCCGGAACAGGCTGGCCGAAGCCCAGGTGCGCGCCATCATGGCCGCCCAGGTCACGCGCGCGCAGCGGCTGGCGGCGGCCGACGACGTCATCCTCAACGACGATGGACTCGATGCCCTGGCACCCCAGGTCGAGCGCCTGCACGCGTTTTACCTGGCTGAAGCCGCCCGCATGGCCGCTTCGTCAATGCAGGATTTGTAATTTTGCGCGGCATGGTTCAGAATCACGGGGTTGCTCGCCAGCCCACATCCAGGGGAATGTCACTTTGATCGTCTACGAATATCCTTTCAACGAGCGCATTCGTACCTTGTTGCGGCTGGAGGACCTGTACGAGAAATTCAAGTTCTTCGTACGCCAGGAGCACCCCATGCAGCACCATGTGGCCCTCGCGACGATCTTCGACATGCTGGAAGTGGCCGGCCGCGCCGACCTGAAATCCGACCTGCTGCAGGAACTCGAACGCCAGAAGCAGAGCCTGCTCGCCTACCGCAGCAACCCGGCCGTGGCGGCCGACGCCCTCGACGCCGTCCTCGGCGAACTCGACCAGGTCAGCAGCGCCCTGGTGGCGGCCCAGGGCAAGACCGGCCAGAACGTGCGCGACAACGAGTGGCTGATGAGCATCCGCGGCCGCACCATCATTCCCGGCGGCGCCTGCGAATTCGATCTGCCTTCATACTATGCCTGGCAGAAGCGCCCGGCCGAGCAGCGCCATGCCGACATCATGGGCTGGTTTGCCCCGCTGGCGCCCCTGTTCGACGCCCTTGCCCTGGTGCTGCGCCTGCTGCGCGACTCCGGCCGCCCGACCAAGATGGTCGCGGTGAGCGGCAGCTACCAGCAGATGTTGCAAGGCAAGATTTATCACATGCTGCGCCTCGGGCTGGACGAATCACTGGGCGCGATTCCCGAAATTTCGGCGAACAAGTATATGCTGTGGGTGCGCTTCACCACCCAGGATGGCGACCTGAAACCCAAGTCGCTCGAAGTGGATGTGCCGTTCGAGCTGACGCTCTGTAATTTCTAAGTTTTATCCCGTACCGCCATGACCGTTGTTGCCTGCCCCACCTGCGGAAAGAAAGTCGAATGGACGCCGGCGAATAAATTTCGCCCGTTCTGCTCCGAACGCTGCAAACAGATCGACCTGGGCGCCTGGGCCGAAGAGAAATACACCATTCCCGCCGCGGCGCCGAACGAGCCGCAGGACAATCCGCTGGACGACGACAGGCACTGATCTTGGCGACACGGCCGGGATTGCTTGCCAGGCTGTCCTTGCGCGCGATCCGCGGCTACCAGCATTACCTCTCTCCCATAAAGGCTTTTCCTGCGCCCACCGCTGTGCGAGCGGGCGCGATGGCTGCTCGGGCTACGGCTATCGCGTGATCGAACGCTTTGGCCTGATGGCCGGGCTGGCGCTGCTGCGGCGCCGCTCGCGGCTGTGCGCAGGGACCTATCGCCGGCGTACAGCGGTGCCGAACCCGGTGTTGCACTACCAGCGTGGGGATTGCGATCCGGGGTGTGGCGGCTGCGACTGTACGCCCGGCACGTCCTCTGGGCGCAGCGGTAACTGCTTGCCTGACTTCCCTTCCCGCGATGCGGACTGCATGTGCAATGCCTGCGATTGCGGCTGCGACTTTGTCGACTTCCGCCGCTGGCGGGAGAAGCTGCAGAAGCGGTACCAGAGATGGCAACTCAGCTAACAGAAGCGTAGGGTGGGCGCCCCGCGCCCACGCGGCACGGGTGCGTCCGTAGTCGTTGGCGGGGATGTCCCGCCCGCAAACCATGCGATGGCCCGCGACGGGCTGCGTTCAAGCTTCGCGGGCGATATGCACCGGCAGCAGGTGTAAGGATACGCCCCGTATCCGCGTGGGCACGGGGTGCCCACCCTACAACATCACGCCGTGACCGTGATCCCGCCCGGCACCAGCACCGGCTTGTTGACGGAACCGTAGCGGTCCATGAACAGGCCCTCCAAACCGATCTCCGGCTGGCGGCCCGAGACAATGTCGGCCAGCACGCGGCCGGAACCGCAGGACATGGTCCAGCCCAGCGTGCCGTGGCCGGTGTTCAGGAACAGGTTGCGGTACGGGGTCGGACCCACGACCGGGGTGCCGTCCGGGGTCATCGGGCGCAGGCCGCACCAGAATTCCGCCTTCGTCACATCCCCGCCCTGCGGGAACAGGTCGGTCACCGAGTGTTCCAGGGTATCGCGGCGGGCTTTATGCAAACGCAGGTCGTAGCCCGCGAGTTCCGCCGTGCCGCCGACGCGGATGCGGTCGCCCAGGCGCGTGATCGCCACCTTGAAGGTCTCGTCCATGACAGTCGATTCCGGTGCGCCGGAGGCGTCCGTGATCGGCACCGTGATCGAGTAGCCCTTCACCGGATAGACCGGAATCTTGATGCCGATCTGCTTCAGGACGAAAGGCGAATAGCTGCCCAGCGCCAGCACGTACGAATCGGCCTTCAGTTCGCCCTGCGAGGTCACCACGCCGGTGACGCGCTCGCCCTCGACCGACAGGCGCTTGATCTCGACGCCGTGGCGGAACTTCACGCCCAGCGCCTTGGCCATCTCGGCCAGCCTCTGGGTGAACTTGAAACAGTCGCCGGTCTCGTCGTTCGGCAGCAGCAGGCCGCCGACGAACTTGCCGCGCACCTTTGCCAGCGCCGGCTCGTAGGCTTCGCAGCCGGCCGGATCCAGCACTTTATAGGGCACGCCGTACTGCTGGAGCACGGCGATGTCGGTCGCGGCGCCGTCGAGCTGCTTCTGGGTGCGGAACAGCTGCAGGGTGCCCTGGCTGCGCTCGTCGTAGCTGATGCCGGTGTCGGCACGCAGCTGCACCAGCACGTCGCGGCTGTACTCGGCCAAGCGCACCATGCGGCCCTTGTTGATGGCGTAGCGCTTGTGATTGCAGTTGGCCAGCATCTGGAGCATCCAGCGCCACTGGGCCGGGTCGAGTTGCGGACGCACGACCAGCGGGCTGTGCTGCATCATCAGCCACTTGACGGCCTTCGCCGGCACGCCAGGGCCGGCCCAGGGCGATGCATAGCCGGGCGAGATCTCGCCCGCGTTGCCATAACTCGTTTCCATGCCGGCAGCCGGCTGGCGGTCGATGACCGTGACGTCGTGCCCGGCCTGGGCCAGGAAGTAAGCCGTGGTGGTGCCGATGACACCACTACCCAAGACGATGATTTTCACAGGGATCCTTCAACAGATTGATTGGCTGTTTTCTTTATCTTGCAAAACGCAGCTGATCGAGCCACGCGAGCAAGGGGATGGTGGCGGGCAGCAGCGGGGTAACGCCGACTGCCCCTTGCCATGCAAAGGCCTGGCCTTCCAGGCTTTGCGGTTCGCCCCGCCAATCGCGGCTGATATAAAAATGGAGCCGCACATGGGCGTGCTCATAGACGTGCTCGACGCAGCACCATTGATCGGCGCTGTCGATCTGCACGCCCAGTTCCTCGACGAATTCGCGCTGCAGGGCTTTGAAAATGTCCTCGCCCGGCTCGACTTTGCCGCCCGGAAATTCCCAGTAGCCCGCGTAGGGTTTGCCCGCCGGGCGCTGGCCGAGCAGCACGTCGCCGTTCGGGCGCATCAAAATGCCGACCGCCACATCGATCGGCCGGGTCTTCGCTTCCTGCATCGCTGGTCCGTCCGGAAAATCCGATATTGTACGCCAGGCTGATGCGCAAGGTATGCCTGCTGTTGTGTCGGGCGATTTTAAAATGAGAAGGGGAATAACCTGGACGAATGGACGTCGTAGCGGGATGGACATCATCGCCGGACAAGGCCGATAATGCCCACAGGCCGTGTGCCGCCTGTCCGCAGCGACAGGGCGGCCGGCTGCGCACCAGGGCGACTCCCGTACACCGATGTGAGGGCAGGCAGCGCATGAAGATTCCTGGATTGAAGGGCATCGGTCTCGGCACCGTCCTGCTGTCGGCGGGGAAGAACTTCGTGCGCAACGACATGGCCACCTACGCTTCGGCGCTGGCGTATCAACTGCTGTTTTCCCTGTTTCCCTTCTTTATCTTCCTGATCGCCCTGATCGGCACGCTCCACCTGCCGGATTTCATGGCCTGGCTGCGCGAGCAGGCGGCGATGCTGTTGCCGCAGCAGGCCATGGCGCCGCTCAACCAGGTGCTCGACCAGTTGCAGCAGCCACCCGGCGGGCTGATGTCGGCCGGCGCCATCATTGCCTTATGGACGGCCTCGGCCGGCGTGCGCGCCACCATGAACGCCTTCAACGTGGCCTACGGAATACGCGAAACCCGGCCGCCATGGCTGCTCTACCCGCTGTCGGTGCTGTACACGCTGGCGGTGGCGGCATTGCTGATCGCCTCTGCCGCCTTGCTGCTCATCGGGCCCACGGCCATCGCGTGGCTGGAAGCACAGATCGGCTTCGGCCAGGCATTGGTGACCCTATGGACATGGATGCGCTGGCCGCTGGCGGTCATCCTGCTCATCCTGTGCGCGGGGCTGGTGTACTACTCGGCGCCGGCGGCACAGCCCAGATTTCCCTTCGTGACACCGGGTGCCGTGGTGGCCGTACTCACCTGGCTCCTGGCGTCGCTCGGGTTCGATTACTACGTTCACAATTTTGCCGATTACAACGCCACCTACGGCAGCATGGGATCGGCGGTCCTGCTGCTGCTGTACTTCTTCATTTCAGCGGCAGTGCTGCTGTACGGTGCGGAGATCAATGCCTGCGTGGCGTCCCAATCGGAGAAGGAAGGGATTCACGCACTCAAGGAACCTGGTGCGGATGGCAAGGACGAGCGTCCTCCCGACATGGCCAGGCCGGCTTCCTGAGCGGCGCGCTACGCCGGCAACTTGCCGGCGTAGTCCTTCGCAAACTGCCAGGCCACCCTTCCCGAGCGCGAGCCGCGGCCCAGCGCCCATTGCAGCGCCAGCGGCCGCGCGACCTCGACCTGCTCCGGCGTGCAGCCGAAACTGGCGAGCCAGTGCGCCACGATGCCCAGGTAATCGTCCTGCCGGAACGGATAGAACGACAGCCACAATCCAAAACGCTCGGACAGCGAAATCTTTTCTTCCACCGTCTCGCCCGGATGCAGGTCGCCATCCTCGCCGTGCGAGTAGCCCGCGTTGTCCGACATCTTTTCCGGCATCAGGTGGCGCCGGTTCGAGGTCGCGTAGATCAGCACGTTGTCGGACGGCGATGCGATGCTGCCGTCCAGCGCCACCTTCAGCGCCTTGTAGCCGGCCTCCCCTTCCTCGAAGGAGAGGTCGTCGCAGAAGATGACGAAGCGCTCCGGGCGGCTGGCCACCAGGTCGACGATGTCCGGCAGGTCGGCGAGATCGGCCTTGTCGACTTCGATCAGGCGCAGCCCCTGGTCGGCGAAACCGTTCAGGCAAGCCTTGATGAGCGAGGACTTGCCGGTGCCGCGCGCGCCGGTCAGCAGCACATTGTTCGCCGGGCGTTTCAATACGAACTGGCGCGTGTTCTGCTCGATCGCACGCTTCTGGGCCTCCACGTGTTGTAGATCGTCGAAGGCGATGGAGGAGGCATGCAGCACCGGCTGCAGCCAGCCGCCGCCGGCGGAGCGGCGGCGCCAGCGAAACGCCGTCGCCCGCCTCCAGTCCGGCTCGCGCGGCATTGCTGGCGGCAGGACCGCCTCAACCCGCGCCAGCAGGCTTTCGGCGCGTTGCAGGAACTGTTCGAGCGACGTCATGGGACAGCGCTTTACGAGCGGTAGTCAGCGTTGATGCTGACGTAGTCGTGCGACAGGTCGCAGGTCCAGACGGTGGCGCTGGCCTCGCCGCGGCCCAGCGTCACGCGCACCAGGATCTCGGCCTGCTTCATGACGCGCTGGCCGTCCGCTTCCTGGTAGTCCGGGTTGCGTCCGCCCGCTTTCGCGACCAGGACGTCATCCAGGTACAGGTCGAGCCTGGTCACGTCGAGGTCGTCGACGCCGGCGTAGCCGACGGCGGCCAGGATGCGGCCCAGGTTCGGGTCCGAGGCGAAGAAGGCGGTTTTGACCAGCGGCGAGTGCGCGATCGCGTAGGCGATCTTGCGGCATTCCTCGAGGCTCGTACCCTGCTCCACCGTGATGGTGATGAACTTGGTCGCGCCTTCGCCATCGCGGATGATCTGCTGCGCCAGGTTGCGCGAGATGTCGGTCACCGCATCGCGCAGCGCTTCGTATTCGGGGCCGCTGGCTTCGTTCACGACCAGGCTGCCGGCGCCGGTGGCGATCAGCATGAAGGAATCGTTGGTCGAGGTGTCGCCGTCGATGGTGATGCTGTTGAAGGAGCGGTCGGCCGCATACTTCACCAGTTCGTCCAGCACCGGCTGCGCCACTTTCGCATCGAAGGCCAGGTAGCCGAGCATGGTGGCCATGTTCGGCTTGATCATGCCCGCGCCCTTGCTGATGCCGGTCATGGTGACCGTGTGGCCGCCAATGGTGACGGTGGCGGACGCCGCCTTCGGCTGGGTGTCGGTGGTCATGATGGCTTCGGCCGCATTGAACCAGTTGTCGGCCGTGAGGTTGGCGACCGCATCCGGCAGGCCGGCGACGATTTTCTGGATCGGCAGCTGCTCCAGGATCACGCCGGTCGAGAACGGCAGCACCTGCCCTGCTTCGCAACCGAGCAGGCGCGCCACTTCGGCGCAGGTGGCCTGGGCGTTGGCCAGGCCCTGTTCGCCGGTACCCGCGTTGGCGTTGCCGGTGTTGACCACCAGCGCGCGAATCGGCGCACCACCGGCCGTCACCGCCGCCAGGTTGGCCTTGCTGACCTGCACCGGCGCCGCGCAGAAGCGGTTCAGGGTGAACACGCCGGCGACGGTCGCGCCTTCGGCGACGCGCATCACCAGCAAGTCCTTGCGGTTGGGCTTCTTGATGCCGGCTTGGGCAAAACCGATCTCGATACCGGCGACGGGTTTCAGGTCGGCGGCGACGGGCAGGGGGGAATTCACGGCCATGGTGGTCTCTGGGAAAGATTGTCGAATTCGATATTGTACTGCGCGCGCGGGACGACGGGCGCAGAGCCCTGTACATGCGGGGCAGCCGACGCTGGATCTTTCTCGAGCACCATTCCACCTGGCCGGCGCTGACCATCCTCACCCAGCAGGGCGACTCGGGCGCGAAAGTGCGCGCCGTGCAGAGCCAGCTGAACGAAAGCGGCTACGGGCTGGTGGTGGACGGCATCTTCGGCTCCGGCACCTACAGCGCCGTGCGCAGCTTCCAGTCGTCGAAAGGGCTGGGGGTGGATGGCATCGTCGGGGACAATACCCGGAACAAGATGGCCTGGTAAGCGTTGCGTGACCATGCCCGCCGGTTTCACGCCCGGCTGGCTTTTTTTTGCGTCACCACGGCGTTCGCCGGAGGGACGTAGGGGGGACGGCTCCACCCGGGCATCTGCGGGCCAGCTGCCTGAACGCCTGCTTCGCGTTCCGCGGGCATTTAGCCCGCGTCACCCCACGCGTTCAACCACCCAATGAAACCTCGCGAAGTAGCACCGGCCGGTTGAACGCGTGGGCGGCGCTGGCGCAGCGGTTCGCCATCGCCGCAGGTACAGCCGCCCACCCTACGGGTCTGTGCTTCCTTATCGACAAAGGCGCGCCAGCATTCACTTTTGCTTGCCAAAATCGCAGCGCTCGGTGATGCGCTCGAGCCGCCATCCGAACTTCTGCCGCTGGAATGCGTCCCACGCCGCCGGCGGCGCTACCTTCATCTTTGCTTCCAGGGCGTCTATCTCGGCCAGGGAACGCCTGGCCTCGGCCTGTTCCCTGGCACTGCCGTTCCTTGCCTGCCGCTCCAGGGCTGGACGCAGGGCCGCCATGCCTGCCGCCACCTGGGCCGGGCCAGGCGGGGCGATCACCACTTCCTCGGTGCTTTCCCAGGTACGGGCGCCGACCTTGCGCACGGTGATGGTACGCCGGATGTTGGAACAGGTGCTCGTGAACTGCGTTAGCCCGGCTTGCGTCTTGTCCCACGCGTTCACGCAGCCGGACGAAAAGACTTCTTCCGGCTTGGCCGCCGGGAAGCAGAATTCAAACGACTTTGTTGGCACGCCGTCGAGGGACTGTTCGACCTGATACATGCCGGGCGGTACGAATCCGGCAACGAGTATGGTTTGCGCAGGAACGGCGGCCGGCATCAGGGAAATGGCGAGTACCGCGCAGGCCAGCCATCCCCTCCCATGCCCGTTGTTGCTGTTACAGCGGTTGGAAACGGTGACGTCTCCCTTGTTGCCCGATTCGATGTGTGCCATGTCGCCTCCTTGTTTCCTGATTGTAAGAAGGAGCACTGCGTGCGCAAGCACGCACATCAATTGCTTCACGCACGGGCATGAAAAAAGGCGTCCCATGGGACGCCTTTCCGTTCTACGCAGCAGGCATTACGCCAGCTTGCCGTGGCACTGCTTGAACTTCTTGCCGCTGCCGCAAGGGCAAGGATCGTTGCGGCCGACCTTCATGCCCAGGTAGGTGCTGTGGTCTTCGGCCGCCATCGGCGCGGCCGACGGGGTAGCGACCGGCGCCAGCAGTTCCTCGGGCGCGGCCGACGGGTTGAACTCCGAGTGCTGGAAGTTCAGGTTTTCCAGATGGGCCGCCTGCGCCGCCATCGCCGCTTCCGCCGCTTCGACTTCCTCGCGCGACTGGATGCGCACTGTCATGACCGTGCGGATCACTTCGTTCTTGATCTGGTCGAGCATGCTGCCGAACAGTTCGAAGGCTTCGCGCTTGTACTCCTGCTTCGGGTTCTTCTGCGCGTAGCCACGCAGGTGGATGCCCTGGCGCAGGTGGTCCAGCGCGGCCAGGTGCTCGCGCCAGTGGGTGTCGACGCTTTGCAGCATGACGTTGCGCTCGAAGCCGCCGAAGGATTCCTTGCCGACGATGGCAAGCTTGTTGTTGTACGAGGCGTCGGCCGCGGCCAGCACCTTTTCCAGGATGTCGTCGTCGTTCAGGTTCGGCTCGTCGATCAGCATCTGCTCGAGCGGCACATCGAGCGCCCACTCGGACGCCAGCACCGACTGCAGCGACTTCACGTCCCACTGCTCTTCGACCGATTCGGCCGGCACGTAGGTGCGCACCACGTCGGTGAACACGCC
>JBBWZO010000193.1:0-10340 GCA_039649125.1 Massilia sp.
CATAAAAATCGGCTCTTGGAAGCCGACCGTTTTTTAGGACCGTCAGGCGCGACTCTCATCGTGGCGTGGAGTACGCCTTCAACCAACGCCGGATAGATTTGAGCAAGCCACACCATCATACAAAATCAGGTTGCAAAAAGGAGGGTGACCATAGATTTTTTGTGCGTTTGCCGACGCCCGGCGCCAGCCTGGCGTGGCCACATCGATGCACCACATGTTAATATTGCGCTGCGGAAACGCCAGTAAATCAGACGTTTTGTCAGGTACACGCAACAGCAGTGCACGATTAAAGGACGGGTTTGTGCTGGATCATGCGGAATTTTGCCTCCGTGCACATGCTTCTCAGAAACCGAATATCGAAAGAGCTAATGATTCGTGGCATTATCAGCAATGCACTGATAGCCTTAGCTTTTTGCAACAGCACGTTTTTGTCCTGAAAACAACGAGAACGGGCGTTTCGGAACTCACATCAACCACCGGAGAGCATCAATGAAGAAGACCAGCCTTGCCATCGCCCTGTTGTCCATCCTGCCACTGGCCGCCCAGGCGCAGTCCAGCGTCACCATCTACGGCATTGCCGACGCCTCGATCGGCCGCGAAGATTCCGATGCGCCCGGCGTCGGCAGCCGCACCGTGATCAGCTCGGGCACCCAGTCCACCAGCCGCATCGGCTTTCGCGGCACCGAGGACTTGGGCAACGGCCTGAAGGCGCTCTTCAACATCGAAGCCGGTGTCGCCCTCGACAACGGGGCCTCCGACGCCGCGGGTCTGTTCCAGCGCCGCGCCGTGGTCGGCCTGCAGGGCGCGTTCGGCACGGTGACCGTCGGCCGCGAATACAGCCCGATCGCGGCCGTGGTGCAGGCCAGCGACCCGCTCGGCCACGGCTTCTATGGTTCCAGCCTGGCCGGCTTCGGCAACGGCCGCGCGACTCGCCGCCTGGCGAACTCGGTCAACTACAAGAGCGAAGCCATCAGCGGCTTCACGGGCCACGCCGCGTACAGCGCCGGCGAGCGCACGCCTAGCGATCCGTCGGGCGACCTGGCCGGCGTCGCGCTGGAATACCGCAATGGCCCGGTGTACGTGGGCGGCGGCTACCACCGCGTCGAGCGCCTGGCTACCGGCGACGACAAGGAACTCGCCTTCGGCGCCGGCGTTAACTTCGGCGCGTTCGATCTGCGCGGCAGCTACATGGAAGCCGACCCGGAAGGTGCGAACAACGAGTTCAGGCATTACATCCTGGGCGGCTCGTTCACCGCCGGCGCCAACAAGTTCTTCCTCGCCGCCCACCAGCAACGCCTGGAAACCGGCGCCCGCGGCAAGGGCTTCTCGCTGGCCTACAGCTATGCCCTCTCCAAGCGCACCAACCTGTACACCAGCTATGCCCGCGTGAACAACAACGGCACCGGCAACTTCGGCCTGGCCTCGGCGGGCGGCACCTTCGCGCCGCCGGCCACCGCCTTCGGCGCCGATCCGTCGGTGTTCAACGTCGGCGTGCGCCACTCGTTCTAAGCATGTCACAGGCACGGCGGCCGGGCGACCGGCCGCCGGCCGCCGGCTGGCACCTGCCCAGGGCCAGCCGCTTCCCTCCCTCGCCGCTCCCGGTGCGGCCCGGCCGCTTGCCATGGGCTGAACAACACCTTCCATACGTCGACCCTGGCGCAGACCGCGGCCAGCTATTACGTCATCTGCAACTGCTCGTAACGGTGTCAGGCGTGACCTTTGCCAGGGTCGCGGTCCCGGCTTTTTTATGTTGCAAAAGAAAGACGCGTGACCCGTCCTGTTCTGAACAGGCCATCGCAGTCCTTGAGAATTTTCAATAAAACAATAATTTGTGAGTTTTGGTATCAATGTTTGCTGCTATTCTGGCTTGCGCCGCGTCTGGGACGCGGTTACCAGGGAGAATACGAGTGGAACTGACCAGTAACGCGCCGATCGCCGGCACTTCGCCTTCGGGCGCGCTCGGCACCATGTTTTACGAGCCGACCAGAACCTTCCAACAACTGGAAGCACGTCCAACAGGCTGGCTCCCCCTGCTTGCCGTGATCGCGTCGACCTGCGCGCTCATGCTCTGGTATTACTCGGTGGTCGATTTCGCCTGGCTCATCGACCAGGTGCTCGCCACCATCGGCTCTGCCGCGGAACGCGAGCAGGCGGCATCGATGATGTCGAAGAACGTGATGCTGATGTCCTCCCTGGGCAGCGTGCTGCTGGGCTTCCCCATCATCAGCACCATTCTCGGCGCCTACCTGATGATCGCGTCCAAGGCCCTCTCGCACGGGATTTCGTTCGGCAAGGGCTTTGCGCTGGCGGCATGGTCCAGCGTCCCCGGCCTGCTGCTGCTGCCGCTGGGCGCGATGCAGATCCTGCTGGCCTCGTCCGGCCAGCTCGACTTCTCCGCACTGAATCCGGTGTCGCTGAACCAGCTGCTGTTCCATTACAACGTGGCCCATCCCCTGGCCAGCCTGATGGATATCCTGAGCCTGACCAGTTTCTGGGGCATCTTCCTGCTCGTGGTCGGCTTCCAGGTATGGGCCAAAGTGAAACGCTCGACCGCGATCCTGGTCGTCGTGATTCCCCATGTTGCCGTGTACGGCCTGTGGCTGGCCTACGGGATGAGCAAAGTCGCATGAAAAAGCAGCATATCCTCGGGATCGCGCTGGCCGCGATCTTCTGTGTCCCGGTGGTCATGAAATTCACGCGTACCGAGGCGGCACAGGCGGTCGATGTCGAACAGATCGCCTACCGCGACATCAAGTCGTCGGTGCTGGCGTCCGGCCACCTGCTCTACGACGAGCAGGTGCTGCTCTCTCCGGAAGTCATCGGCAAGGTCAGTACCATCTTCGTGAAGGAAGGCCAGCAGGTCGCCAGGGGCGACTTGCTGCTGCACCTGGACGACCAGAGTTACCGGGCCGAGGTGGCGCAGCAGGAAGCGGCCGTCAAGCAGCAGCGCATCAATATCGAGCAGCAGCAGCTGAACCTGGCAAACCAGGAAAACCAGCTCAAGAGGAAAACCGAGCTGCACCGCATGAAGATGATTTCGGATTCGGCCATCGACGACGGCCGCTTCGCCGTCGACGCCGCCCGCATCGAACTGCGCAACAGCCGCGCGCGCCTGGACCAGGCCGAAGCGATCCTGAAGCAGTCGAAGGAACGCCTGGCCAAGACCATCATCCGCGCCCCGATCAGCGGCACCATCACCGCGCTCGATATCAAGGTGGGCGAAACCGCCGTCGCCAGCCAGGTCTCGATCGCCGGCTCGAGCCTGATGACCATCGCGAATACCTCGACCATGATGACCGAGGTGAATGTCGACGAAGCCGACATCGCCAGGATCGCCCTCGGCCAGGAAGTGGCGATCCACACCGCGGCCTATCCGGACACGCCGATCAAGGGCGAGGTCGCGATCATCCCGCTGTCGCCGAAGCAGGTGCAGGGCGCCCAGCAGGGCGCTTCGCTGGCGCGCAGCTACAACGTCAAGGTCAAGCTGTCCGATACCAAAACATTGATGCTGCGTCCCGGCATGACCTGCCGCGCCGAGATCTTTACCGCCAGCTCGGGCAAGTCGCTGTCGCTGCCGCTGCAGGCCGTGCTGTCGAACAATGACGAGAACACGGACCTCGCCAGGAAAAAAGGGTCGCGCGACAAGGTGCAGGTCAAGACCGAGCACTGGGTCTTCGTGAACAACAACGGCAAGGCCGAAAAGCGGGTGGTGACGGTGGGCGTGTCCGACGACAGCCAGCAGGAAATCCTCACCGGCGTGAAAGCGGGCGAAGGCGTCATCACCGGCCCCTATAAAATCCTGCGCCACCTGAAGCCGGGCGACCCGGTCAGCGGCACCGCTGCCAGCACCACCACCGCCGCCGCAGGCAGCAGCAAGACATGAAGCAGGACATGCGTGCGGGCGCAGCACTGATCCGGCTGGAAGGCATCGCGAAGCACTACCAGATGGGCGGCGAAACGATCGCCGCCCTGAACGGCATCGACCTGGAAATCGCCCGCAACGATTACGTGGCCTTCATCGGCTCGTCCGGCTCAGGCAAGTCGACCATGATGAACATCCTCGGCTGCCTCGATACGCCGACCCAGGGCAGGTACTTCCTGAACGGGCGCGACGTGGCCGGCATGAGCGAAGCCGATCTGGCGATCACGCGTAACCAGGAAATCGGTTTTATTTTCCAGAGTTTTAATTTGCTGACGCGGGCCACTGCCCTGCAGAACGTGATGCAGCCCCTGATCTACCGCGGCATCCGTCCTGCCGAGCGGGCGCGCCGGGCGAAAGAGGCGATGGCGCGCGTCGGGCTGGAAAAGCGCATGGACCACCTGCCGAACCAGTTATCCGGCGGCCAGCGCCAGCGCGTGGCGATCGCGCGCGCCCTGTGCAGCGAACCGGCTATCCTGCTGGCCGACGAACCGACCGGCAACCTCGACTCGACCACGGCGGCCGACATCATGTCCCTGTTCGATGCCCTGCACGCCGAAGGCCAGACCGTGGTCATCGTGACCCACGAGCCCGACATTGCCGCGCATTGCCGGCGCGCGGTGCGCCTGGCCGACGGCAAGGTGCTGAGCGACGTCGTCAACAGCGAGCGCCAGGCCTTCCGCTCACGGGAGCAGCTCCATGTTTAGCATCATCGAAAGTTTTCGCTCGGCGCTGCAGAGCATCCGCGCCCACAGCTTCCGCAGCTTCCTGACTTCGCTCGGCATCATCATCGGCGTGGCGTCGGTGATTGCCGTGGTGTCGATCATCCAGGGCCTGTCGGCCTCGATCAGCGCCGAGTTCAAGGGACTCGGCGCGAACAGCCTGACCGTGTTCGCCGACACGCCCTTCGACGACCAGCTGCAGGGCAAGCGCAATGTGCTGACCCTGGACGACTTCGACAGGATCGTGTCGCACATCGACGGCATCAGCAACGTGTCGCCGGCCTTTGGCCCCTTCGGCGACTTCGGCACCACCGTGCGCCAGGCCGGCCAGTCCACATTTACACGCGTGACGGCGGTGACGGCCGTCTACCAGGAAGCCAGCCAGTCCTTCCCCCAGTACGGCCGCTTCATCAGCGCCAGCGACGACCGCTCGCGCCGCAAGGTGGCCGTGATCGGCCCGAAACTGCGCGACAAATTGCAGCTGCCGGAAAACCCGGTCGGCAAATTCATCGAGATCGGCGGCGAGTGGTTCAAGATCATCGGCATGAACGAGGCGCAGGGCGAGAGCTTCGGCTTTTCCAAGGACGACTACGTGCTGATCCCGTTCGCGGTTGGTGCCGCCATTGCCGGCAACAACGCCAGGCTCGACATCAACATCACGTTTACCGTGGACGACATCGAGCAGCTCGACGCCGTGCAGGCCCGCCTGACCAGCCTGCTGCGCACGGCCCATAAGCTGAAACCGGGACAGCGCAACGACTTCAAGGTGCAGACCGCGGCCCAGCTGGGCGAAACCTTCGAAAACATCATCGGCATGATGACGCTGGTGCTGGGCGGCATCGTCAGCATCTCGCTGCTGGTGGGCGGCATCGGCATCATGAACATCATGCTGGTGTCGGTCACCGAGCGCACGCGCGAGATCGGTATCTGTAAAGCGCTCGGCGCCCAGCGCCACCACATCCTGCTGCAGTTCCTGATCGAAGCGACCACCTTATCGCTGCTCGGCGGCCTGATCGGACTGGGACTCGGCTACGTGCTCGGCTTCGGCGCGGCCAAGATGATCCCGAACTTCCCGGATGCCTTCGTGCCCTGGTGGGCGATCGCGATGGCGATCGGGTTTTCCAGCGTGGTCGGGATCGTGTTCGGGATCATGCCGGCGGCCAAGGCGGCGAATTTGCATCCGATCGACGCCTTGCGCTACGAGTGATCAGGCGGCCGGGCGGCGGGCACACTCTAGAAAGGCGAGGGGCCGGCATCGGTGCTGCCCGATACCGGCCCCTCGGGAGAAGTGGGATCAGTAGCCGACCGCGCCCACGCCGGCGCTCAGCATCCACCCCGTCAACAGCAGGAAGGCCATCGCCATCGCGAACAGGATCGCGATACGCCGGTTGGCGACGCCATCCGTGAACAGCGCCGGCTTGCCGTAGCCCAGGCCGACGAAATAGGCGGCGAACACGGTCCCCATGTAGTGCATGGCGCCGAAGGTCTCGCCCAGTTCTCCCTTGCGCGGGTGGTCGACCAGCAGGTGCGACAGGGCAACCAGCGCCACATACACGATCGACGCACCCAGCGGCGGCAGGTAGACGCCCATGTTCTCGACCCAGCGCTGCAGGCCCGGACGCTTGCGCGCCAAAAACGGCAGGATCAGGTTATGCGTCAGGCCTGCGATCACGATCAGTTTCAATAACACGTTCTTGTGCAGGCTGCCGCTGCCCAGCGCCATGTTGTGCAGGTTGGTTTCGGCTTGCCGGTTATTCTGGACGAAGAACTCCGGCGAGGTCACGCCGAGCACGCGCTGGAACCAGCTGATCTCCTCCAGGGCGGCCAGCGCCACCAGCCCGGTCAGGCCGGCCAGTACCAGCAGCTCGAACTTCGTCGTTCCCGGCTGCCCCAGGCGTTCGACAAACACGAAACCGAGCAGGGCCGCGGTGGCCGTGAAGGCGAGGAACTGCATCCATTCGACGATGCCGTCCTCGACGAGCAGGCGCCCCAATCCCCTCTCGTCGCCAGACCAGGCCACGGCCAGGCCCAGCAGGAAGACGTTGATGGCGATCGACATGAGGATCACCGGGTGCGACTGCCATTTCTTGTTTGACACTCATTACTCCTTACTGATTGAAATAGATTCTGCCGAGGCGGCGGCCTGCAAGGCGGGCAGCTCAGGCTCAAGGCCGGCTGACGGATCGGCGGCGCCATCCTGTCTTGCCCGGTGGCGGACGCGGTGCACGGCGCGCCGGGCCAGTGCCACCAGCGCCCAGCCCCACAGCAGGGGGTCGAGGACGGCATCCCACAGGTTGCCGCTGGGCAGGCGCAGCAGTGCGAACAGCAGCAGCGCGCCCAGCAGGACGAGATGCTGGCGGCTGCTCCGCCCGCGCGCAATCGCCAGCGCACACCAGGCCGCGGCGGCCAGGGCAACCAGCGGCGCGCCGAGCGGGCCGTAGCCTGCATAGTAATAGCCTTGCGACAGCAAGCCGATGGCGTCGAGGTAGAGCGCCAGGCCGCCGATGGCAATCGCGGCGGCCATCGAGCCCGGCATGCCGGGAGCGGCGCTGCCCTGCCAGCGCGCGTGCAGCCCGAGCAGGCACAGGCCGACCAGCAGGCCGCTCGGGTACTGGAAGGCCAGGCCCAGGTGGTAAGCGGGCGAGGCTGCGCCAGGCAGGACTACCGACAGGGCGCACGCTGCCAGGATGGCGGCGAAGGCAGCATGCGGCAGGCGCCGCGCGGCAGGCCACAGGCCGACCAGCACGGCAGCCAGCACGATCGCCCAGGCCAGCCGGCCATACGCGATTTGCCACGCGAGATCGGGCAAGCTCATCAGATGCTCTCCCCGACCTGGATGCGATAGGTATGGTGCGCGATCGCCTGGCGCTGGTGCGTATAGGTGATATGCAATTCGTTGCCTTCCTGGTGCATGGTTGGGTATGAGAATTCGTCGCCGGCCTGGCCGCTGGCGACGTCGGCAACGGTGCGCCAGGCATGGCCGTCCTTCGAAATGGACAGGCGCAGCATGCTGCGCGAGGAGCCGCCCGCGACCACATGGTTGTGCAGCATCAGGATTTCACCGCTGCTCAGGCGGATGGCGGCCAGCGAGGTACTGTGGTTGGGCAGGTCGAGCGCAGGCAAATCTTCCCAGCTGGCGCCGCCGTCGCGGCTGTACGCGTGCTGCACGCGCTGCTCGTCGCTGGCGTCGCGCATCCAGGCCCGCACCTCGGTACCGGAGAGCGGCACGATGGCCGGCTGCAGGGTCGACGTGCGCTCGCCGATGCGGCCGAGGCGGGTCGGCTCGCCGTGGGCGTCGAAGGCCATCAGCATCGGATACTTGATGCCCATCTCAAAATACACCGGCAACCACCAGCCGCCGTCGGCCAGCGCCACCGGCGAGGTGCGCACCAGTGCGCTGGTATTGAACAGGGGCGACAGCGGCAGCACGCGGCGCACACTGAAGCTGGCGCCGGCGTCGGGCGAAACCATGTGGACGACGCGCGACGCCGCCCAGCCGCCCGGGCCGGTGGCCACCACATACAGGTGCACCCGACCGTCGGACGCCGTCCAGGCCACCGGGTTGCCGATGCGGCGCACGCCAAAACCGAGCGCGCGGCCGAGGGATGCGCGGCTGGCCACTTCCCACGGGGCACTCCACTTGCCGTTGCTCGCGCGCGAGGCATAGACCTTGACGTCGGGGCCGCTCTCGCGGCTGCCGGCCCACCAGAAGGCCAGCAGGCCGCCCGGCACCGTCGCCAGCGAACTGGCATGTGCCGATGGCGTATCCTGGGGCATCGGGATGAGCGACTTCGACACCGGGGTCAGGGTTGCCGGGCCGGGAAAATCCACCTTGGCCATCGTCAGCGCCGACGACGATGGTGCGGCGCGCGTCCAACGCAGCGCTTCCGCACCGAAGGCGGCCAGCACGACCAGCGCGCACGCGGCTACGGTTCGCTTACGGCTGCGCTGTATGAGCATCTGGGAACTGAGCATGTTTTCCTGGGATCGGGCGGAGAGTGGGCCATGCGCTCACCCTGCGGAAAGTTCCGCAACGCCAGTTTTTACGGATCGAAACATCGATTTTATCCCGAACTGCCGAGGCAGTGCCGGGAAGTGGCCGGAAATGCAGAGGCCGTGTAGCCAAACCGGCGCAAGGGCAGGAGTATGATGGCGATCTATCTAGCCACTTCACTCACATACGTTTCACATGAGCCAAGACGACCAACTCACTCCCGCTTCCCTGATGGCGCTGCGCGCGCGCTTCGAGGCCCAGTCGCGCAAGGCGCAGGCGTATTACACGGTCATGCACGAGGTCCGCAGCAAGCTCGGCAGCGACGACGCGGCCAGTGCGTGGATGGAGGCGCCGTTGCCGGCATTCGAGGGCAAGACCGCGGCCCAACTGGTGGGCGAAGGGCGCGAGGACGAGGTGCTGGCGCACATCCGGGCGGTTAAACCCGGAGCGCCAAGGTAAGCCGGACGGGACTTAGAGAGCGTCGAACAAAAATCCTAGGGCAAGGCAAGGCGCGGCGTCGAAGACAGTACGACTGTACGGCGAGACGCCGCAACGCAGCCATAGGAGTTTTGTCAGGCGCTCTTACGCCGTCTCTTCCGGCGCCTGCGTCATGCGCACGAACAGCGGCGCCACCAGCAGACCCAGCTCGAAGAGCAGGCACATCGGAATGGCCAGCGCCAGCTGGCTGACCACGTCCGGCGGGGTGACGATGGCCGCGATCACGAAGGCGCCGACGATGATGTAGGGACGCACCTCTTTCAGTTTTTCGATGCTGACGATGCCCATGCGCACCAGGATCACGACCACCACCGGCACCTCGAAGGTGGCGCCGAAGGCCAGGCACATCGACATCACGAAATCGAGGTAGTTCTCGATGTCGGGCATCACGGCGATCGAGGACGGCGCGAATTCGGAAATAAAATGGAACACGCGCCCGAACACGAGGAAGTAGCAGAAGGCGACGCCGCCGATGAACAGCAGCGAGGACGACACCACCAGCGGCAGCACCAGGCGCTTTTCGTGGGCGTACAGGCCGGGCGCAACAAACGCCCACAGCTGGTAGAAGACCCAGGGCAGCGCGACGATCAGCGCGAGCATCAGGGTCACCTTCATCGGCACCAGGAAAGGCGCGACGACGCCGGTGGCGATCATCTGCGCGCCGGGCGGCAGCGAGGCGATCATCGGCATGGCGAGGAAGTCGTAGATTTCCTTCGGCCCCGGCCAGATCATCAAGCCGATGCATATGATCGCCACGCCGATGATGGCTTTGACGAGGCGGTCGCGCAGTTCGACGAGGTGGGAGATGAAGGTTTCTTCGACTGGCGCTTCTTCGGTCATCTAGATGCTAGAAAAAAGATGTAGTGGATTTCACGCCAGGGCGGAACTTGCGCACCCGCGCGGCGCCCGACAGGACCCGGGTCTTGCCGCCGTGGCGGTGTTTGTACCAGGCCGGCACGGCCGAGGAGCGCACCAGCTTCTTGCGGCGGAAGTCCTTCGCCTTGCGCTCGAGATCCTCAGTGCTGACGACGGGTGGCGGCGCGTCCGGCTGGATGTCGCCACGCCAGGCCGACTCGACTTCCTGGAAGCTGCTCGTCATGTGGTGCTCGACGTCGGACTTGAATTCGGCGGCGCTGTCGGCCACCTCTTTCTGCAGGTTGCGCAGTTCGTCGAGCTGGATCTCGCGGCTGACCTCGGACTTGACGTC
>JBBWZO010000209.1:0-39297 GCA_039649125.1 Massilia sp.
GGCATCGCCGGCGACCAGCAGGCCGCCACCTTCGGCCAGGCCTGCTACGACAAGGGGATGGTGAAGAATACCTATGGCACCGGCTGCTTCATGCTGATGCACTCGGGCTATGTGCCGCCCGTGTCGCGCAATCGCCTGCTGGCCACCGTCGGCTGGAAGATCGACGGCCGCACCGATTACATGCTGGAGGGCAGCGTCTTCATGGGCGGCGCCACCGTGCAATGGCTGCGCGACGGCCTCGGCATCATCAAGGATTCGAATGAGGTCGAGGCCCTGGCCAATTCCGTGCCGGACAGCGGCGGCGTGATGCTGGTGCCGGCCTTTGTCGGCCTCGGCGCGCCGCACTGGGACCCGTATGCGCGCGGCACCATCGTCGGCATGACGCGCGGCACCAACAGGGCCCATATCGCGCGCGCGGCGGTGGAAGCGATCGCCTACCAGAGCGCCGAGCTGCTGGCGGCGATGCAGAAGGACGCCGCCTGTCCGGTGCGCGAAGTGCGCGCCGACGGCGGCGCCGCGCGCAACGACCTCCTGATGCAATTCCAGGCCGACCTGCTCGGCGTGCCGGTGGTGCGTCCGCTGGTGACCGAAACGACGGCGCTGGGTGCGGCCTATCTTGCCGGCCTCGCCGAGGGTTACTGGACTTCGCGCGAGGAAATCCAGGCCCTGTGGCGCGCCGAGCGCCGCTTCGAGCCGGTCATGGCACCCGAACTGCGGGCGGAACTGCGGGCGCGCTGGGCGCGGGCGGTCGAGCATGCCAAGGGCTGGGTCGAGCACTGAGGCCATGGGTCGAGTACGTGGACTCGTAGGGTGGCGCCGACAACGCGTCGCCCAACCTGCTGTATGGGCTCGGCAGCGGGGCCGGGTCGGTCACCGTGACGCCGACCTGCCAGCGCAGGAACTTCTTCGTGCGGGCGAGATTTCCTACGTCGGCGCGCGCCAGATCACGCCCGGCTTCGCGTTTGGTACCGACGGCAACAGGGGCTCGCAGGTGCGGGGCGTGTTCGAGATCGACATATTGCTGTGAGCGTCATTCGCGCAGCGCGCAAGCCGGGTGCCCGCGACCGGGCTTGCGCCGCGATCAGCCCAGTTGCGGCGACAGCGTCTTGCTGAACTGCGACACACCGTTCAGGTCGATCAGCTCGACCGTCATCGCCTTCGTCGCCGGATTGATCAGCACTTCGCCGAAGAACTGGTAGCCGGAAAACGGCGACGAGTTGGCAATGGCGGGGGCTTTCTGGAAGACGACGGTCGGCCCGAACGTCTTGTCGAGCTTGTTGGGGCCGAACGCGCCAGCGTTCATCGGGCCGGCCACGAACTCCCAGAACGGCGAGAAGTCGGTGAACTGCGCATTGGCCGGATCGTAGAAATGCGCAGCGCAATAGTGCACGTCGGCCGTCACCCACACCACATTCTTGACCGCCTTGATCGCCCGCAGCAGGCGCGCAATTTCCAGTTCACGCCCGCTCGGCGCGCCGTCCTCGCCGTTGGCAATCGCTTCCCACCTGTCGTTGCCCTGGGCGTCCTTGCCGTCGCCCACTTGCAGGCCGATCGGCATGTCGGCTGCAATCACCTTCCAGGTGGCGGTCGACCTGGCCAGTTCGGCCACCAGCCAGTCGAGCTGGGCAGTGCCCAGGAAGGCGGTGTCCGCGCTTTCCACGGCCTGGCGGTTGGCGCTGTTCGGGCCGCGGTAGCTGCGCATGTCGAGCACGAACACATCGAGCAGCGGACCGTGCGCAATCTTGCGGTAGATGCGCTGCTCTTCGGGCTGCTTGAAGTAACGCATCGGTGCGTATTCCAGGAAGGCGCGCTGGCCGCGTGCCGCCAGCACCGCCACGTTCTTCTCGGTGTAGCGGGCGTCGCCCGACAGGTCCTTCGAGGCGCTGTAGTTGTTGGTCACCTCGTGGTCGTCCCACTGCCAGATCTGCGGCACCTGGGCGGCGAACCTGCGGAAGTTCGCGTCGAGCATGTTGTACGAATGGCGGCCACGGTACTCTTTCAAGGTCTCGGCCACCTTGCTCACTTCTTCGGTCACGATGTTGGTCCAGACAGCGCCGTTTTCGGCGGTCTGTCTGGCCTGGATCGGGCCGTCGGCATAGATGGTGTCGCCGCTGTGGATGAAGAAATCGGGGTCGCGCTTGCGCATCGCTTCGTAAATCTTGACGCCGCCGAACCCGGTGTTGATGCCCCAGCCCTGACCGGCGTTGTCGCCGCTCCAGTGGAAGCGCACCGGCTTGCTGGCGTCAACCGGAGCGGTGCGGAACTGGCCGTTCAGCGTTTCGCTCTGGATGCGGTTGTTGTTCGGGTCGACGTACTTGACGCGCACGAAGATGGTCTGTCCCGCCGGCAGGCCGGTCAAGTCGACCCGCGACGTGAAGTCCGTCGCATCGGTCGCGGTGGGGCCGACGATGCGCCTGGCATTAGCGAAGCGGTCGGTCGTGTCGTATTCGACCACCATGATCGCGTTGCGGTCGCTGCGGCTCCAGACGATCGCCTGGTCAGCGTTGACGTCGCCGAACTGCATCCCCGACAGCAGCCTGGGACGCTCGGTGTCGCTGGCGATGAAGGCGGGCGCCGATGCCTCACCGGAAGAGCCGCCACAACCGGGCAGAAGAAGGGAACCTGACAATGCGCCGCCGGACAGGAGGAAGCGTCGGCGCGAGAAAGAAGTGCTCATGAAGTCTCCCATGGTTGAACTCAACGGGAGTGTAGGAAGGATTTATGACCGGTTTGTGAAATCGCAATTGTGCGCGTTGACAATCATTTTGAACAGCACGGCCTCCTTGACGTCGAACGGGGCGTCCGCTGTCTTCAAGGATACTGTTTCAGCAGTTCCTGAATATCCGGATCGAGCGGCAAGCGTTTGAACATGCTGATATTCGTGCCGCCCGTGTTCCCCGTCGGGACAATCCCTACCGCCGAGCCCAGGGCGCCGAGAATGATACGAATGACCTGGCCCACGACTTCCGGCACGGAACGGCGCTTTTCTCCCATCCTGAGCATCCAATAATGGGTCGCCACATGCGGCAGGACATATTGCTGGCCAAGCACATGGGCGCGCTCGAGGTGCTGAAAGGCCTGCACGAATTCGCCGGCTTCATTCAGCCTGGTCGCCGCTGCCATCTCTGCGTCACAGGCCTGCCGAAGTGCAGGGTTCATGGTGGTCGACTTTTCACGATAACGGCTGTTTGACGAAAGCGGGCCCTCGCATCGCAGCCCCCGGATCGGCGAAACCGCCGGGTGCGCGGCGCCATCAACGAAAAGGGCGGCCTGCGCCGCCCTTCCCGCTCGTCAATGCTAGCAGCAGCACTCCAGCATCTTCAGGCAGCACTCCATGCCACAGCCGCCGTTCGCAGCAGCGAACGCAGCGGTCGAAACAATCGCGAGGCCGACTGCAGCCGACAGTTTCATGAGTTTCCTCTTCATTGGCCATTCCTTTCACGTTTGGGCGCCTACGCCGGGCCGGCTGGCTGCCTGGCGGAATCCCGCTCATCGGCAATTCTAGCCGGATCGGCACTTTCCCACTACACCTGCTCGTTGGCGCTGCGCGCCCGAGGCAGGCGTCGAGGAGTGGCTGCACCCTCACTTGGCCCGCCGCTTCACCGCATAGCCATACTGCACGGGCCACCCAGGCTCTTCCTCGAACGCATGCTGGGCTTTCAGCGCCCAGTACGGTTCGCGCAGCAGTTCGCGCCCGACCAGCACGAGGTCGGCGTCGCCGCCGGTGATGATTTCGTCCGCCTCCTTCGCATCCGTGATCAGCCCGACCGTGCCGGTCAGGATGCCGGCGTCCTCGCGGATGCGGCGGCTGCAGGGAACCTGGTAACGCTTGGCCACGGGGATGCGCGCGGTCGGCAGGTTGCCGCCGGTCGAGACGTCGATCAGGTCGACGCCAAGCCCCTTCAGCTGCCGCGACAGTTCCACAGATTGATCGATATCCCAGCCGCCCGCCGCCCAGTCGGTAGCGGAAATGCGGACGAACAGCGGCAGGTCGGCGGGGACCGCGGCCCGGATGCGCTCGGTCACGCGCAGCAGGAAGCGCATGCGGTTCTCCAGGCTCCCGCCGTACTGGTCGTTGCGCTGGTTACTGTGGGGCGAGAGGAACTGGTGCAGCAGGTAGCCGTGCGCGGCATGGATTTCCAGGACCTTGAAGCCGGCTGCGAAGGCGCGCCGCGCGGCGGCCTCGAAGGCGTCGACGATCCCGGCTATGCCCGCTTCATCGAGCGCGATGGGGTCCGGATCGCCGGGAAGAAAAGGAATCGGGCTGGGCGCCACGACCGGCCAGCCGCCCTCAGCCGCCGTTTTCAGGGCGGCACCGCCCGACCACGGCGCGGCCGTGCTTGCCTTGCGTCCGGCGTGGGCCAGCTGGATGCCCGCCACCGCGCCCTGGCTGTGCACGAAACGGGCGATGCGTGCCAGCGGTTCGATGTGGTCGTCGCTCCAGATGCCCAGGTCGCCCGGCGTGATGCGGCCGTCCCAGGTGACGCCGGTGGCCTCGACGATCACGAGCCCGGTGCCGCCGACCGCGCGGCTGCCGAGGTGCACCAGGTGCCAGTCGTTGGCCATGCCTTCCTCGGCGGAGTACTGGCACATCGGCGCCATGGCGATGCGGTTGCGCAGGGTCAGGCTGCGCAGGGTTAGCGGACTGAGCAGGTCAACCTCCGGCACTTCCTGGTCGTGCGCGGCATCGGCCATGGCGCCATGCTGGGATGTCTGGGCGGCTTGTCCAGCGGCGGGGGGAGTATGCGGGTTCATCGCTTGCCTCCGCTTCAGGAACGTCCGAGCCGTATGTCCTGCGGCCCTTCGATGACGATGCCGGCAATCGGCGAGGCATTCTCGAGCACCTGCAAGGTGTGCGCACGGGCCGCCGCGCGTGCCTGGTAGCGTGCCAGTGCGGCCGCTTCCTGCTTCTGGTATGAAAAATCCATCATCATCGCTCTCCTCCGCACGCACGCTCATTGCTGGACTTGTTGCTGGAAAAAGAAGGGGGCGTTGATGCCGGCCCCGGAGGATTTGACCGGCGCTGTTCCCGATAGTTTGGTGGCTGCGTCCCGTGACAGGTGCCTCCAGGAGCCGATCGCCCCGCTTTCTTGCTGGCTTTTGTGTGTGTGGTGTTAACGTGTCCGGAGTTCGTAGCCTTGAATTTATCGGGTTTTATGAAAGAAGCGTTGGTTAGTTACATTTTCATGATAAGGTAAACTCTCCTCATCCGAACGCGCCTCGTCATGCACAAGCTCACTTCATGGGATGCCGACCCGACACGGGCATTCAAGGAATTCGTGTCCACCACAGCTTTCGTCGAGACTGGCCGGCGCCCGCGCGCCGACGGCACCGTCCGGGCGCTCTCTGCGGAGTCGGCGAAGATCTATATGTTCATGTTCGCGAACCTGGCGAGCTGGATCCTGGAGCAAGGGCTGAGCTTCTCCACCGTCACGCAGGCCGACCTGCTCCGCTTCATTGGTCGCACCGTGGACGGCAAGCGCGTCCTGAACAGCAAGATCGCCTACCGTTACCTGCGCCTGCTTGAACGCTGCTATGAGCACCTCGGGGTGACCCCCAACCCGGCCCAGGAGGCAATCATCCGCATCGACCGCGCCCACATCACGAAAGACGAGGCCGGGCGAAGCCTGTCGGAGGACCAGCTGACGCGCTTCTTTGCCGCACTGCCGGCGCAAGCGCCACGGCGCCGCCGCAACACCCCGTTCGATGGCTGGAAGCGGCGGCGCGACCGGGCCATGCAGGTCGTCATCGCGCTGGCCGGCCTGCGGGTGTCCGAAGCGATCGGGCTGCTCGTTCCCGAGGTGGGCCGCCAGGTCGCGATCGACGGTTCGGTCCTGCTGTCGATCACCCCCGACGAGAAGCACGACACCAGCCACGAACATACGGTCACCCTCCCCCGCCAGGGTGCCGATGAGCTGCGCCACTGGCTGCAGGAGCGCGAAGCGATGGCGATCCCGGGCCAGTTGGTCTTCCCGGCCAACCTGACCGGCGCCAGGATGACCCGGAAAACCGTCTACGTGCAGATGCGGGCCACCTTCGAACGGGCGGGAATGGACCTGGCGCGTTCCGGCGGGCGCACCTTGCGCAACACGTTCGCGAAGCGCCAGCTGGACAATGGCGCGAGCCCGGACGAGCTCAAGGACGTGCTCGGCCTGGCGCTCGAACGGTCGGCCGCCGACTACAACTTCACCCAGGTGAAACCCGATCCGACGGATTGACGCTGCTCCTCGTCTCCACACTCCTTGCAAGCGCCGGCGTGCGATCCGCCCACCACCGGCATCGCGCCCCGAACGCGCCTGCCCAGCTTTACCACCGGCTGCGCGCGCCGGGCGTCTGGCCGTCCACTGTCGAGCCTTCGGTTTTTCCGCACAAACTCTTCGCAAAATTCGCTTTTTCCAAGGCGACGCTGATCTATACTACGCGAAGCGGCCACGCGCTCCAGGCTGGCCATTTGCGCAATAACGAACCAGAAAAGTGAAATCGACGCCCAACCCGCTTTCCCGTGACACCTGCCACGAGGCCCCGTGCGCCGCCTTCCAACGTCAACGAGGCGCTCCGAACCCATGATCGACAGGCGGTATTCCACATTGTTCTTCCCGGTGCTCATGGCCGTCATCCTGGCCATTCTGCTGCGCCACTTCCTCGGCTCGCTCGCCTGGGCCGGGCTGCTGGCGGTCATCACCTGGCCCTTGCATACGAACCTGCTGCGGCGCGGCTGGCCGCCTGCGCTCTCGGCGAGCGTGCTGCTCGGCTTCCTGATCGTCAGTTTCTTCGGCCCCGCCCTGCTCCTGCTCGATACCCTGAGCAGCGAACTGGCCGGCGTCCAGCAACTGGTCGCCTCCCTGAATGCGACCGGCGTGCCGCTCCCCGACTGGCTGTCGACGCTTCCCTTTGTCGCCGAGCCGGCGCAGGAATGGTGGCAAAAGCACCTGGCCGTTCCCGGCGGCCTGAACCACCTGATCCAGACCACCGTCGGCGACTTCATGCCGCACCTGACCGGCGCCGCGCGTACCTGGGGCTCGACCATCCTGGCCAATGCCCTGTACCTGTTCCTCACGCTGCTGACGCTGTTCGTGCTCTACCTGCACGGCCCGACGGTGGTGCGCTATGTCGACCGCACCGGGGTGCGCCTGCTGCCCGCGCACTACGGCATGCTGCGCCAGGTATTGCCGCTGTCGGTACGCGGCACGGCGCTGGGCCTGTGCTCGATCGCCATCCTCGAGGGCTTCGTGCTCGGTATCGCCTATGCGATCGCCGGGGCGCCGGCGCCCGTCCTGCTGGGCGTGATCACCGGCTACCTGGCCCTGATTCCCGGCGGCGCGCCGCTGTCGTTCACCATGGTGTCGCTGCTGTTGCTGGGCCAGGGACATTCGGCGGCGGCGCTCGGCCTGTTCGCGTGGGGAACCATCGAACTCTTCCTGGTCGACAAATTCGTCCGCCCGAAGCTGATCGGCCACAAGGTCAACCTGCCTTTCCTGGCCGTCCTCTTCGGCCTGCTCGGCGGTGTCTCGACGCTCGGCGTCATCGGGCTGTTCGTCGGGCCCTTCATCATGGCCGTGCTGTTCGTCTGGCTGCGCACCGGCGCCGAACCGGCCACCGGCGAGCGTCCCGCGTCTGCCAGCCTGCACGTGAAATAAGGCGGGCCGGCACGACCAGACTGCGCGGCCCATGGTGCGGCAGCCATGGCCCGGGCGCACGCATGCTGTTGTGTGATTCGGCTCACGCTCTCATTCGGCGTGGACTACAATCAGACAGCACGCTACGAGTTTCAGATGTTCACCGTCATTGCGTATCCTTGCCCCGCACCGGATTTGCCATCCGGCGGCGGGGCGCCGCGCCGCGACCGCATGGCGGGGCTGCCATGATCCAGGTCGACGAACGCAGCGCCCTGGCCGCCGGCCGGCTGGACGAACCGGCGATCCTGCTGGTCAACGACGACCCCGGCGCGCTGTTCGCCCTGCGCATCGTGCTCGGCGACCTCGACGCCGCCGTCGTCACCGCCAGCTCGGGCGAACAGGCCCTGCAGCGCCTGCTCAGGCAGGATTTCTGCGTGATCCTGATGGACGTGGAGATGGCCGGCCTGGACGGCATCGAGACGGCCCGGCTGGTGCGCTCGCGCCCGCGTTCGCGCACGACGCCGATCGTGTTCCTGACTTCCCACCGTGCGACCGACCTCGACCGGGCTCGCGGACTGGAAGTCGGCGCCAGCGACTACGTCTTCCTGCCGGTGGCGCCGGAAGTCCTCAAGGCCAAGGTGCAGGTGTTCATCGACAGCGCGAAACACGACCCCGCGCCGCAACGCGGCGACGCCGATGCCCGTTCGCCGGGCCAGGCGCTGGCGCACGAGATCGACGACGCCGCGCGCCAGCGGGCGGAAGGCACGGGCCGCGACGCCGAAACCGAGCGCCTGATCCTCGAGCACGTGGGCGACTACGTCGCGCTGCTCGACGCCGCCGGCACCTGGCTCTACGCCAGTCCCAGCTACCGCGCGCAGTGCGGTGCGCAGGCGGCGCCGGGAGCGTCCTACTTCGACATCGTGCAGGACGAGGACCGCGACCACGTACGGGCCCTGCTCGAGCATCCAACGGCAGGCCAGTCGCACTGGCGGCTGCAGTACCGCGTCCTCGGCGGCAGCGAACGCCAGTTCGAGACCGATGCCAACCTGATCCGCCTGCGCTCCGGCGCGGTGCACCGCATCGTGCTCGTGTCGCACGACATCACCGAACGCAAGGAAATGGAAGCCTATGTGCTGCACCAGTCGCTGCACGACAGTCTGACGGGCTTGCCGAACCGCCTGCTGCTGCTCGACCGCCTGAGCCAGGCGACGGCGCACCGCGAGCGTCTGCGGGCCCAGGTCGCGGTCCTGTTCATGGACCTCGACCATTTCAAGGAGGTCAACGATTCGCTCGGGCATGCCGCCGGGGACCGACTGCTGCAGGTCGTCGCCGAACGGCTGGTGGCCAGCGTGCGCGAGGGCGACACCGTGGCCCGGGTCGGCGGCGACGAGTTCGTGGTGATGCTGGTCGAGCTGCACCAGCTCGCCGATGCCGCGCTGGTGGCCGACAAGATTCTGTCCGCCGTCGCCGCCGCCTGCGACATCGAGGGAAGCGAACTCCACATCACGGCCAGCATCGGCATGGCGATCTTTCCCGAGGATGGCGACGAGCGCGACACCCTGCTGCGCAATGCCGACACGGCGATGTACCACGCCAAGCGCGACGGCGGTGCCCAGTGCCGTTTCTTCGAGGCCCGGATGCAGGAGGTGGCGAGCCGTCGCCTGGCGCTCGGCAGCGCCCTGCAGCGCGCCATCCGCGCCGGCGAATTCGTCATGCACTACCAGCCCAAGGTGGAAGCCGCCAGCGGCGTCATCATCGGTTTCGAGGCGCTGATCCGCTGGCCGCAGGCCGACGGCGCGGTCATTCCGCCCAGCCAGTTCATCCCGATCGCCGAGGAAACCGGGCGCATCGACCTGATCGGGGCCTGGGCCATCGAACAGGTGGCGGCCGAACTGCACCGCTGGAGCGCGCTCGGCTTCGACGACATCCCGATCGCGGTGAACGTGTCGGCCCTGCAGTTCCGGCGCGACGACGTCGCGCGCAGCCTGGCCGCGGCGGTCGAGGCGGCCCACATCCGCCCCGGCCTGCTCGAGGTCGAGCTGACCGAATCGGGCGTGATGAACAATCCGGCGCAGGCGATCGCGACCCTGCACCAGATCCACGCGCTCGGCATGACCATCGCCATCGACGATTTCGGCACCGGCTATTCCTCGCTCGCCTACCTGAAGCGGTTCCCGATCGATAAACTGAAGATCGACGCCAGTTACGTGCGCGACATCGCGACCGACGCCAGCGGCGCGGCGATCGTGCTGGCCATCATCGCCCTGGCCCACGTGCTCGACCTGACGGTGATCGCCGAAGGCGTCGAGACCGAGGCGCAGATGGCCTTCCTGATCGAGCACGGCTGCGACGAACTGCAGGGCAACCTGTTCAGCGCGGCCGTCTCCAACGAGGGGGCGGTGGACCTGCTCAGGCGCGGACCGTTCAGCATTGCCAACCCGAAGGGTAGCCGGCCATGACGCCGAGCCAGGCCGCGCGCTCGCCCCACGCGCGTAAGAGCGCTGTATTCGGAGCAGGCTCCCGATCCGGCCACCCGGGAACAGGTCGCACAGCGCGACGCGGCGGTCTTCGGGAACGGGGCGCAGGCGCTGGACGGGCAGGCCGAGGCGGCGTCCGCCTTCCTGGAAAGGGTGCGGACCGGCGCCGCGCCGCCGGCGTGGCAGGCACCCGCCGGCCGGGGCAGGCGCCGGGCCAGGACATTCCGAAGGGTAAATGCGTGCTGATCGTCGTCGACGACGTGCGCAACCTGTCAGCCGGCGAACCGCGCGCCCGTGCCCATGTGAGGCCGGGATGATGCGGGATGCATCCACGCGTTTGACACTGCTCAAACCTGCCGGGTCGCCGGACGGCACACTAGGCCCGACCGCACGTGGACGGCCATGCGGGGGCGCAGGTCGCGCGACGGGTACGAGGAGCAGCCATGTTCAAGCGGATTCTGTTACCGACGGATGGTTCCGAACTGTCCTCCCGCGCCGTGCTCGCGGGCGTCAGTCTTGCGAAGGAATCGGGTGCCGAGGTGGTCGGTATCACGGCCCTGCCGAACTTCCATACCTTTACGGCCAATGCCGACATGATCGAAAGCACCGAAGACGAATACCTTGCCGCCAGCGAAACCAGGGGAGGCAAGTACCTGGCCGAGATCGCGCAAGCAGCGCGGGCCGCGGGTGTCCCATGCGAAACCCTGCTAGTGCGCTCCGACGACCCCTACGAGGCCATCCTGCGTACGGCGCGCGCCCGGGGCTGCGACCTGATCGTCATGGCCTCGCACGGCAGGCGCGGGCTGAGCGGCATGCTGCTGGGCAGCGAAACGCAGAAAGTGCTGGTGCACAGTGCGATCCCGGTGCTGGTCTACCGTTGACCGAACGGGCCGCGCCCCGTCCGCACGGCACGCCTGCCACTACGCTTAAAACTGCGCCTGACTTCAGATCCAGTAGATGAAGGCGGCCACGCCGGCGATCAGGGCCACCTTCGTCACCTTGTAGGCGGTCTTGTTCCACGCCTTGTAGCGGCGGCGGTACTGGCCCGTCACGTACGAGATGCGAAACAGTCTGCTGACGAGTCCGGTCTGGTCGCCGCTTTCGTTCGGCGAACTCGCCGCTGTCATCATCGTGCGGCCGAGCCAGCGGTTGACCGCCCCCATCCAGCGGGTGCGCATCGGGCGTTCGATGTCGCAGAACAGGATCACGCGGTCGCTGTCGCTGCCGTTGACGGCCCAGTGGATATAGGTTTCGTCGAAAATGACGCCCTTGCCGTCGCGCCAGCTGTAACGCTGTCCATCCACCTCGATGAAGCAGCGGTCGTCGTTCGGCGTCGCCAGGCCCAGGTGGTAGCGCAGCGAGCCGGCGAAGGGATCGCGGTGCTGGTTCAGCTTCGCGCCCGGCGGCAGCTCCGCGAACATCGCGGCCTTCACCGAGGGGATGGCCTGCAGCAGCGCGTACGTTTGCGGGCACAGGCGCTGGGCCGACGGATGGCTGGCGTCGTACCACTTCAGGTAAAAGCGCTTCCAGCCGGTCTTGAAGAAAGAGTTGAAGCCCGCGTCGTCGTTCTGTTCGGCGGCCTTGATCTTCTTCATGGCGATCATGTTCAGCGCTTCAGCGCGGATGACCTGCCAGTTCGCCTCCAGCGGCGCCAGTTCGGCGAAATCACGGACGGGAACGTAGGGAGTGCTCGGCACCCGCGAGAACAGGTGCATGAAGAAATTAATCGGCGCCATGAACGACGAATGGTCGAACAGCTGCCGGCCGATCGGCAGGCGCACCTTGCCGCGGAAGTGAATGTGGAGTACGGAGAACAAATAAAAACCGACGACCGTCCACTTCATCTTGCCCCCAGCCCCGGCCCATGCAGCCAGCATAGAATTAACAGGGCGAGAGAATAGCATATTCGCCAGGAACCCGGCGGAGGCCCCGGCGAAAAGCACACAAACCGGCGTTCGGGCAAACCGGGCGCGCCAAAACGCGCGCTGGCGCAGTGCCGGTAGTCGGTGTTTGGAACCAGGTTCTTAGTGCAATGCCGTCATCGCATAACCCTTTTCGGCGATCTGCCCGTTCAGGTTTTCGATGTCGTAGTCAGGCAGTTGATCGGCGTCGTCGGCGATCTCGAAGGCGCGGGCCTCCACTTCCCAGTCGGTATTGGTGGCTTCTTCGGGAATATTGCGGGTTTCCGGTACGGCCAAGTAGGAGAACTTGCCGTCGCTTTCGGCTCTGCGGTAAATGTCCAGGCGCATAATCGTTTCCTTACATTAAAAGCTCGCTTTCGGGTGAAAGCGGACGGCTCCACAGTAGGCGATCGCGCCGCGCGCGTCTGTTAATTGCCCCACACTCTGCCGCGCCGGCTCTCCTGGGCCGGCGCTCAAGGTCCCGGTTGATAGCCAAGCACCCGGGCCGGCAGCATCAGCACCGAGCGCAGCAGCGCGAAAACGGCTTCGACGCCGATACCGAGCAGGCGCAGCGGCAGCAGGAGCAGCCAGACGACCGGGTACAGCACCAGCGCCAGCAGGGCGAGCGG
Source organism: Massilia sp. (assembly GCA_039649125.1). GTDB lineage: Bacteria > Pseudomonadota > Gammaproteobacteria > Burkholderiales > Burkholderiaceae_D > Telluria. The sequence continues at coordinate 12,624 of JBBWZO010000209.1, forward strand.
CCAGCACAACATCATCAGCAGCAGCAACCACAGCAGAAAACCGAACACCGTATCCTCTCTTCGAGCGACGAGGCGACAGTGTACGGCGCGCCGGCGCCCTGCCCCGGCGCCAGCCGTCCACCCGGATTCAAGTTCACTCAGACAGACCCTGGCGTCCGCCGCGCGCGATGGCCTTGGCAACCATCGGCTTGCCCGCGCGCTCGGCGATCTGGACCGCCGTGAGCCCCTCGCTGTTCTTGCGCTTGCGGTCGGCGCCGTGCGCGATCAGGAGCAGCGCCGTGCCGTCGTGGCCTTCGCGCGCCGCCATCATCATCGGGGTGTAGGCGCCGCTGGCCGGCGGCGACACCGCGTCCACCCGCGCCCCCTTGGCCAGCAGCAAGCGGGCGATGGCATCGTCGCCGCTGGCGGCGGCATAGTGCAGGGCCGTCCAGCCCTGCCTGTTCACCGCCGCCCCCTTGGCCAGCAGCGCCTCGACCGCCGGGCGGTTGCGCTTGAAGGCGGCCATCATCAGGGCCGTGTTGCCGTTCGCCGCCCGGGTTTCCAGGTTGGTGCCCGGATGGGCCAGGAACACCCGGAACACCCGCATCGCGTCCTCGCGCAGCGCCAGCACCAGGCCGGGTTCGCCGCCCAGCGGATTGCGCTGGTTCGCGTTCACCTTGCTGCCGATCATGGACTCGACGGTCTTCGCGTCGTCGAGCTGCACGGCACGGAAGAAGGCGGTCAGCGTCGAGGCGTCGGGCGGAGTTGGGGCGGCGGGGGCGGCACGGCCGAGGCCGCAGGCCAGGCCCAGGGTGAGAACGCTGCCGCGCAGCACGGTACGGCGCAAGGGTCGGGAATGGGTGCGGCGCGGTTCAGGCATCTCAGCTCCTGGCGTGCTGGAACAGGTTGAAGAAATTCTCGGTCGTACGCTGGGCCACTTCCCGCAGCGGCACTTCTTTCAACTGGGCGATGAACTCGGCCACGTGCGGCACATAGCCCGGCTCGTTCACCTTGCCGCGGTAGGGCACCGGCGCCAGGTAGGGCGAATCGGTTTCGACCAGGATACGTTCGAGCGGCACCGCACGCGCGACCGCCTGCAGGTCTTTCGCGCTCTTGAAGGTGACGATGCCGGAAAACGAAATGTAGAAACCCATCTCGATGGCGGCCTCGGCCACCTCGAGCGATTCGGTAAAGCAGTGCATCACGCCGGCCACGCCGCCGTCCTGCACGCCCGCGCCCTCCTCGCGCATGATGCGGATGGTGTCGGCGCTGGCCGAACGGGTGTGGATGATCAGCGGTTTGCGGCTTTCGCGCGAGGCGCGGATGTGGGTGCGGAAGCGCTCGCGCTGCCACTCGAGGTCGCCTTCCAGGCGGTAATAGTCGAGGCCGGTTTCGCCGATGGCGATGATCTTCGGGTGCCGGGCCAGCTCGACCAGCTGGGCGACGCTCGGTTCCGGCGTGTCCTCGTAGTCGGGATGCACGCCGACCGAGGCGTAGATGTTCGGGTATTGCTCGGCGAGGGCGAGCACCGAGGGGAAGTCCGGCAGGTCGACCGACACGCACAGGGCGTGGGTGACGCGGTTCTCCTCCATCCTGGCGAGGATCTCGGGCATCCGGGCGGCCAGCTCCGGGAAATTGATATGGCAGTGGGAATCGATGTACATGCCGGTATTGTACGGGGAGGCGGCGAATCGCGTCACGCCGGCAGACGCGACGTAGGGTGGGCACCCCGTGCCCACGCGGAACGTTGAGCATTGTTTGCAGCACAAGGGCGTGCCCGTGGCGTTCGGGAGCGACCGAGGCCGCAGATCCCTGATCGCGCAAGGTGTTTGATGTAACACGGCCGTAGGTGCACGAATGCACCCACCGCGTGGGCACGGGGTGCCCACCCTACGCGCCGCAGGCAATCAATCAGCCACGCGCTTGCCGAGAATGATCAGGTCGCGCTCGACCCCGTCCAGGTTCGCCACCCGCGGGAAATGCGCCCAGGTATCGAACCCGAACTTGCGAAACAGGCCCAGGCTGGGCGCGTTGTGGCCGAAGATGAATCCGAGCAAGGTGTGCACCTTGATCTCGGGCGCGAAGGCGATCGCCTGTTCCAGGCAATACTTGCCGATGCCCTTGCCGCGCCAGGCTTCGGCGATGTAGATCGACAGCTCGGCCGTGCCGGAATAGGCCGGGCGGCCATAGAAGTTCGAGTAGGACATCCAGCCGATCACGGGCGGATTCTCCGAGGTGTCGGCCGCTTCGTGGATGGTCCACAGCGGACGGCGCTCCGGCGTATGGTCGGCGAACCAGGCTTCGCGCGAGGCGACGCTGACCGGCTCGGTATCGGCCGTGACTTCGCGCGAGGCGATGGTGGAATTGTAGATGTCGACGATGACCGGCAGGTCGTCGCGGGTGGCAAGGCGGTGGACGTAGGACGGCATTGATAAATAAACGGAGTTACAGGGTATGGGTGGCGCGCGAGGAGCGCAGCGCGGCGCCGAGGATTTCTTCGATGCGCGCCTTGGCGCGCTGGCCGGTTTCGTCGGCGGGAAAATGCACGCCGATGCCCTGCGCCTTGCCGTTGTTGGCGCCGCTTGGGGTGATCCAGGCGACCTTGCCCGCGATCGGGTACTTGTTCGGGTCTTCCATCAGCGACAGGATCAGGTACACCTCGTCGCCGATCTTGTAGGATTTCGTGGTCGGCACGAACATGCCGCCGTTCTTCAGGAAAGGCATGTAGGCCGCGTACAGCGCCGCTTTTTCCTTGATGGCAAGCGACAGCACCGACGGCCGCGGCACGAGCGAGGCGTTCGGGTCGGTTGTATTGCCGTTCATCGGGGTCCTCTTCTGTTCAAATCAGCCCGGGCTGCAGCAGGCCGTATAGTCGAGCAACATGTCCTCGATGAACAGCTTGGCCGACAAGGGGTGGTCGGCGCTTGCGCGGCGCTCGTTCGCGGACTTGATTGCACGTAACAGGTTCGCAGTGTGCACGTTGCCGGCCAAGGCTGCAAGTTGCTTCTGGTAGCGCGGATAGTAGCGCACGGTGCCGGCCAGCTTGCAGGCCAGCAGGTCGTACAGCCAGCGCTGCTGCCAGGCGACCAGGGCGGCCAGCGGCGTCTTGGCCAGCTTGTCGGCCTGGCGCAGCGCGCCCTCCGCGTTCGGGCGCGCCAGGAAGGCCAGCAGGGTGTCGAGCTCCTCGCGGGTGCCGCCCTGCGCCTTCTCGAGCGCGGCAAGCGGTGCGCCGCCCTCTTCCCGCAGCCAGCTGTCGGCGTCCTGCACACCCTGCTCCTTCAGCCAGCCCAGCGCCGCGGCGTGGTCGGGCATGGGCAGCGCGAACTTGCGGCAGCGCGACAGGATGGTCGGCAGCAGCCGGTCCAGGCTGTTCGAGGCAAGCAGGAACACGGTGCCGGGCGGCGGCTCTTCCAGGGTCTTCAGCAGCGCGTTCGAGGCCGGCATGTTCAGCGCCTCGGCCGGGTACAGCACGACCACGCGCAAGCCTTGCCGGTGCGTGGAGATGTTCATGAAGTCGGCCAGGCCGCGGATCTGCTCGATCTTGATCTCTTTCGAGGGCGCCTTGCTGGACTTGGCCTTCTTGTCGCCATCGCCGGCCTCGCCCCCTTCCGCTTCCGCCGGCTCGTCTTCCAGCGCCTCCGGCCGCACGCGGCGGTAGTCCGGATGGTTGTGCTGGACGAACCAGCCGCAGGAGGCGCAGGCCTCGCAGGCGCGGCCGTCGGGCTGCACGTTTTCGCACAGCAGGGCCTGGGCGAAGGTTTCGATGAAGTCGGCCTTGCCGATGCCGGCCGGGCCGTGGAACAGGATCGCGTGCGGCAGGCGCGCGCGCATCGCTTGCAGGTCGCGCCAGGCGGTTTGCTGCCAGGGGTAAATCGTCACAACAACTTCTCCAGCGCCTCGCTGATGGTTTTCCGGGTGGCCTCGATGCTCTGCGTCGAATCGATGACCGCGAAGCGCGCCGGGAACTGCGCCGCGCGGCGCAGGTATTCGGCGCGGCAACGCTCGAAGAATGCGCCCTGCTCGCGTTCGAACTTGTCGAGGGTACGGGTGGCGTCCAGGCGCTGGCGCGCCACCTCCAGCGGCACGTCGAACAGCAGGGTCAGGTCAGGCTGCAGGTGCGGATGCACCCAGGCCTCCAATGCTTCCATTTTAAACCGGTCCAGGCCGCGCCCGCCGCTCTGGTAGGCGAAGCTGGCATCGGTGAAGCGGTCCGACAGCACCCAGCTGCCCGCGGCCAGCCCCGGCTCGATGACTTGCGCCATGTGCTCGCGGCGGCTGGCGAACATCAGCAGCGCTTCCGTTTCCAGGTGCATCTTTTCGTGCAGCAGCAGCTCGCGCAGCCGTTCGCCCAGCGGCGTGCCGCCCGGTTCGCGCGAGGATACGACCGTCTTGCCGCGCGCGACCAGCCAGTCGGCAACGAAGCCGACGTGGGTCGACTTGCCGGCGCCGTCGATGCCCTCGAAGGTGATGAATCGACCGCGGGCACTCATGGCTTGGTGGCACCGGTATTTGCATTGCTGCTGCCGTTGCCGATGCCGCGCTGGTACAGGTTCACCGCGCGGTTGTGGTCGTTCAGGTTGGTCGAGAACTGGCTGGTGCCGTCGTTACGCGAGACAAAATACAGCGCATCGGTCCTGGCCGGGGCCAGCGCCGCGCTCAGCGACTGCACGCCCGGCAGCGAGATCGGCGTCGGCGGCAGGCCGTAGCGCGTATAGGTATTGTACGGGGTGTCGGTCTGCAGGTCCTTCTTCGCGATCTTGCCCTCGTAGCGCGCGCCCATGCCATAGATGACGCTGGGGTCGGTCTGCAGCATCATGCCCACCCGCAGGCGGTTCACGAAGACGCCGGCGATCATCGAGCGCTCGCTCTTCTGCCCGGTTTCCTTTTCGACGATGGAGGCCATGATCAGCGCTTCATACGGCGATTTGTAGGGCAAGTCGGGATCGCGCTTCTCCCAGGCGGCCTTCAGGCGGTCGAGCATCATCTGGTGCGCCTGCCTGTAGATCTGCAGGTCGCTGGCGCCCTTGGCGAACAAATAGGTATCCGGGAAGAACAGGCCCTCGGGCTGCTTGTAGTCCTGGGTGATCTTCGCCATCAGCTCGGCGTCGCTCAGTTTCGCGGTTTCGTGGCGCAGGGTCCTGGTCGCGGCGATCGCCTCGCGCATCTGGCGGAAGGTCCAGCCCTCGATGATGGTGACGGCTTCCTGCGCGAACTCGCCGCGCACCAGCTGGGTCAGCAGGCCGCGCGGCGTGGTGTTCGGTTTCAGCTCGTAGCTGCCGGCCTTGATGCGCGCGCTCTCGCCGGTGACCCGCGCCAGGATCTGGAACAGGGTCGGGTTGATGGGGACGCCGGCCCTGGCCATCTGCTGGGCGGCCGCACCCACGCCACTGCCCGGGGCGATGGCGAATTCGATCGGCGGCTCGGCCGTGGTCAGGGGTTGCTTGGACCACCAGACGAATCCGCCCACGGCTGCGACTGACACGATCACGCCGGAAACGATAAGTTTTTTTATAAATGCCATTCTGTTTTTCTGGTTTGCGCCGGGTTTACGCAGCCTTCGGCGCGAAATGCTCGACAACTCTATAATGAGGCCGTAATGATAAAGCCTAATCGGAAAACATTTCTGGATTTATGAGCAACTGGACAGAATACCTGGCCTCCCACGGGGCCCGCTTCCATATCGACGAAGCCTCGGCGATCGAAGACTTTGGCCGCACGCTCACCACGAGCGACCTGGCGGCCGGCTTCGTCGCCCCCGTCACCGACCTCGGGCTGATCGCGGTCAGCGGCGAGGACGCCGCTTCCTTCCTCCACAACCAGCTGACCAACGACGTCGAGCACCTCGGTACGGGTGAAGCGCGCCTGGCCGGCTTTTGCACGCCGAAAGGCCGGCTGCAGGCCACTTTCCTGATGTGGCGCGACGGCACTGGCACCATCTGGCTGCAGCTGCCGCGCGCCATCCAGGCGCCGCTGCAGAAGCGCCTGACGATGTTCGTGCTGCGCGCCAAGGCCAAGCTGCGCGACGCCACCGCCGAAGAGCCGGTTGCGGCCATGCTCGGCATCGGCGGAAGCGCGGGCGAGGCCGCGCTGCGCGGGCTGGGGCTGGAACTGCCGGCCGCGCCCTACGGCAAGATCGAGGGCGCGCACGGCACCGCGCATGGCACCGTGATCCGCCTGGCGGACGCCTTCGGCGCGCCGCGCTACCTGTGGCTGACCTCGACGCAAACCGCGCAGGAAGCCTTCGAGGCGCTGCGCGGGCAGCTCGCCATGGGCGGCAACGCCGCCTGGCGCCTGGCCGCCATCCACGCCGGCGTGCCCCAGGTGACGCTCGCCACCCAGGAACAGTTCGTGCCGCAGATGGTCAACCTCGAGCTGCTCGGCGGGGTCAACTTCAAGAAAGGCTGCTACCCGGGCCAGGAAATCGTCGCCCGCAGCCAGTACCTCGGCAAGCTCAAGCGCCGCATGGCGCTGGCCTCGGTCGATAACGCGGCGGCCCGCGCCGGCGAGGAAGTCTTCTCGACGGCGGACCCGGACCAGCCCTGCGGCATGGTCGTAAACGCGGCCCCCAACGGGCTCGGCGGCGCCGACCTGCTGGTCGAGACCAAGCTGGCGGCCCTGCAGGAAGACGTGCGCCTCGGCGCGAGCGCCGGCCCGGCGCTGCGCTTCCTGCCGCTGCCCTACGCGCTGGATGCGCTCGACCTGTAGCGCGACCCGTAGCATGACCTGTATTGCGACCATCCGATGATCGACCTTTACGTCTATTACAAGGTACGCGACGCGCAGGCCGCGCACCTCGAACCGCTGGTGCGCGCCCTCCAGGCCCGGCTGGACCGGCCCGGCGCGCAGCTCAAGCGCCGGCCCGGCAGCACGGGCGGCCTGCAGACCTGGATGGAAGTCTATCCGGGCGTGCCCGGGGCGTTTGCCGGCGAGCTGTCGGCCGCCGCCGCCGCAGCCGGCATCGACGCCCTGATCGAAGGCCCACGCCGCGCCGAAGTGTTTGTGGAGCTGACACCATGTGCCTGATCGTCTTCGCCTGGCGCGTCTTTCCCGGCGTGCCGGTCATTGCCGCCGCCAACCGCGACGAATTCTACGACCGTCCGGCGGCACCGGCGGCGCCCTGGCCGGAGCACCCGAACGTGATCGCCGGGCGCGACCTGGAACACGGCGGCAGCTGGATGGGCATCACCCGCGAAGGCCCGAGCGGGCCCAAATTCGCGGCCCTGACCAACATCCGCGCGCCCGGCGAAGGCCGCCCGAACGCCCCTTCGCGCGGCGAACTGGTCGCCGACTTCCTGAAGGGTGGGCTGTCGGCCGCCGAGTACCTGGAGGTGCTGGCCGCGCGCGGCGACGTCTACAACGGCTACAACCTGGTGCTGGGCGACGCCAGCGCCCTGTACTGGTACTCGAACCGTGCCGGCGGCGACCCGCGCAACGGCCAGCCGCTCGAGCCGGGCCGCATCTACGGCATCTCGAACGGCCTGCTGGACGCACCCTGGCCGAAGGTCACGCGCACGAAGGCGCAGTTCGCCAGCCTGCTGTGCCAGGGCGCGCCCGAAGACGCCTATTTCGAGATGCTGGCCGACACCACCCGCGCGCCCGACATGCGCCTGCCCGAGACCGGCGTGCCGATCGACCTCGAGCGCGTGCTGTCGGCGGTGTGCATCGAGACGCCGGGCTACGGCACGCGTACCTCGACGGTGGTGAAGCTGTACGAGAATGCGCCGGCAGAGCTGCACGAGCGGATCTTGCGGCCGTAGATCGTCGTTGATCCGGCGCGGTCCGGTGGCGCCGCCGCGATGCAGACGGTGAAACGCGTGGACTCGGGAGCGGCTCGCCGCCCGGTCCACCCTACATATCTGAACAGCCACTAACCGTAGGGTGGACTCCCGAGTCCACGCGTAAACCGTGGCGCACCAACACCCCGCATCAAGTGCAAGCGCGGTTACGGTTTGACCCAAATCAAACTTCACGCTGTTCATGGCGCTAAGGTCTCCTCTGGTTTACCCAAAGGAGGCCGCCATGCCCCGCCCCTCGTTCCTGATCCCGCTCGGTCTCGTCGCCCTGCTCGCCGGCTGCCAAGCACCGGCAAAACAAGGCAACATCAACGAGCTCCCCCAGAATAACCCGACCTCGACCAGCACAGGCCTGGCCGACGAAGCCCAGATCCGGCATTGAACGCGCCGGACCGGCCGGCACCCGTTCGCCGCCGCCCGCCTACAGGCGCGAGCGCAGCATCTCGCGCACTTGCGGCGTCGCCGCATACGGATCGGGCGGGTTGCGTCCCTGCACGATCGCCTCCATGCGCTCGGCGACACCGCCCAGCGCCTGCGGATGCGAGAACACATAGAACTGCCCGTCGCGGATCGCGTCGAAGGTGATGCGCGCCACGTCGGCGGCCGATACCTTGCCCGACTCGACCGCCTTGACGGTCATGGCCTGCGCCGCCATCTGGCTGGCAGTGGGGGGCGCGTCCGGTTTCAACTCTTCCGGGCGGTTGCGGTGCGAATGGCTGATCCCGGTCGGGACGAAATACGGACACAGTACCGAGGCGCCGATTGGCGCCCCCACCAGCTGCAGGTCGTGGTACAGCGTTTCCGTGAGCGACACCACCGCGTGCTTCGACACGTTGTAGACGCCCATCGCCGGGGCATTGAGCAGGCCGGCCATCGAGGCCGTGTTGACGATGTGGCCCTCGTAGCCCGGATGGCGCCTGGCGCACTCGAGCATCGCGCGCGTGAACACCCGCACGCCATGGATCACGCCCCACAGGTTCACGCCCAGCACCCACTCCCAGTCGGACTCGGTGTTTTCCCAGACCAGGCCGCCGGAGCCGACGCCGGCATTGTTGAACACCAGGTGGATGCCGTGGAAGCGGGCGATGGCCGCGTCGGCCAGTTCCTGCACGTGGGCGCCCTTGCTGACGTCGCAGACCATGGCCAGCACCTCGGTGCCCTGCGCCAGCAGCTCGTCCGTGGTGCGTTCCAGGGCATCGAGCTGGATGTCGGCGATGACGAGCTTCATGCCGAGCCGCGCGGCGGTCCCGGCGAATTCACGGCCCAGGCCACTGCCCGCGCCGGTGATGACGGCCACCTTGCCGCTGAAATCCTTCATCTGTATCTCCCCGCGCTGTTACCGCTCGTTGTTACCGCTCGTTGTCTGCCGCTGCGCCTGCCGTCGCTCACACCGCCGAGACGCCGCCGTCCACGGCCAGCACCTGGCCGGTGATGTGCTTGCCGGCATCCGAGGCGAACAGCACCACGGCGCCCTTCAAGTCCTCGTCGTCGCCCAGGCGGCCGAGCGGCGCATCCTTGGCCAGCGCATCGGCGCCGATGGCGGCCAGTACCCCCTTGGTCATTTTAGACGGGAAGAACCCGGGCGCGATCGAATTGACGGTGATGCCGTGGCGGCCCCACTCGCCGGCCAGCGCGCGCGTGAAATTGATCAGTGCGCCCTTCGAGGTGTTGTAGGCGATCGTGTTCATCGTGCCCGGCGGATTGCCGGCCAGGCCGGCGATCGAGGAGATGTTGACGATGCGCCCGTAGCGGCGCGGGATCATCGACAGCCTGCCGACCGCCTGCGACACCAGGAAGATGCTGCGTACGTTCAGGTCCATGACCTTGTCCCACGCCTCCAGCGGATGCTCCTCGGCCGGCGCACCCCAGCTGGCGCCCGCGTTATTGACGAGGATGTCGATCTGCCCGAGGCGCCGCAGCGCTTCCTCGACAAAAGGCAGCACGTTCGCTTCCTGCGACAGGTCGACCGCGATGCTCGAGGCCTCGATGCCGCGCGCCGCCAGATGGGCGACGGCCGCGTCGAGTTCTTCCTGCCTGCGCGAGGAAATGACGAGGCGCGCGCCCTGCTCGCCGAGCGCCTCGGCCATCTGCAGCCCGAGGCCGCGCGAGCCGCCGGTCACGAGGGCGGTCTTGCCCTGGAGGGAAAAGAGTTCCTGGGTGGTACGCATGGTGTCTCCGTGATCTTGTTTTGGCGCGCCCGCCAACACCTCCATGCCTGCGCTGCGGCGTCTCGCCTACGGTCGTACTGGCTTCGACGCCGCGTCGCGTGGCCGCATCCCTTGCCCTGAAGGTCTTGCCGGACGCTTTTTAATGGGGTATCAGACTTCGTAATCCATGCACTGGCGCTCCTCGCGCACCGCCTTGAAGAAAGGCATCAGGGCCTGGTGGGTCGGGTGCGTGGCATAGGCGGCCAGTGCCTCGCGGCTCTCGAAGGCCGAATACAGCACCACGTCGTAGGTCGCTTCCAGTCCCGGCTGGGCCAGGCTTACCTCGAACTCCACGGTGCCCGGCACGATGTCGGCGCATTCGTCGAGGCGGCGCTTCATCTCCTGCGCGTTCGCGAGGCGGTCGGCCCCTTCGGCGTTTTCCTTCAACTTCCACATGACGATGTGTTTGATCATATCTTTCTTGAATCTCAGCAGTTAATACGGAATGTTTTGCATATCACAGCACACAGATGCACGGCCGTCGGCTACATGGGCGGATGGCGCATTGCGTCCGTTGACATTGCGCAAACGAGCATAGCACGGCCAAGCACGGTCGTTCGCAAAAAAGTGTCTTCGTGCGCCGCTGTCCAGAATCTTTTGCAGGGGCGGCGGTCGAACGGTTGAGCTGACGCGGTGGAGCGGCAGCGGCGCAGCCGATGCGCTTCAAGCGCTGCAACGGCGTCCGCCGGCCGCAAGCGAACTCATCAATTCGACGTAAGGCTGGAGTAAGTTTGGAGCAAGAATGCCGTAAGTTTAACGGTCCACACTCCATTTCAGCTGACCAAGTATCGGCTATCCGATGACGTAAATTACTATACGGAGACATACAAAATGGCAATCACACCCGGCATGGCTGCGGGCGGCGGGAAGGCAGTTCCCTCCTCCCAGGCGATGACCAAGGAAGAACGCAAGGTCATCTTTGCTTCCTCGCTTGGCACTGTTTTCGAGTGGTACGACTTCTACCTCTACGGTGCGCTTGCCGCGATCATCGGCAAGCAGTTCTTCCTCGGCGATCCCACCACCTCCTTCATCTTCGCGCTGCTGACCTTCGCGGCCGGCTTCATCGTGCGGCCGTTCGGCGCGCTCGTGTTCGGCCGCCTCGGCGACATGATCGGCCGCAAATACACCTTCCTGGTCACCATCCTGATCATGGGTGCCTCGACCTTCCTCGTCGGCTTGCTGCCGGGCTATGCCACGATCGGCATCGCGGCGCCGATCCTGCTCGTGACGCTGCGCGTGCTGCAGGGGCTCGCCCTGGGCGGCGAATACGGCGGCGCGGCCACCTATGTCGCCGAGCATGCCCCTGAAGGCAAGCGCGGCTTCTTCACCGCGTGGATCCAGTGCACGGCCACGGCCGGCCTGTTCCTGTCGCTGCTGGTCATCCTCGGCGTGCGTACCGCCATCGGCGAAGAGGACTTCACCGCCTGGGGCTGGCGCATCCCGTTCCTGGTGTCCGTGATCCTGCTGGGCATCTCGGTCTGGATCCGGATGTCGATGGCCGAATCGCCCGCCTTCGCCAAGATGAAGGCCGAGGGCAAGACCTCGAAGGCCCCGCTGTCGGAAGCCTTCCTGAACTGGAAAAACGCGAAGATCGTCATCCTGGCCCTGGTCGGCCTGACGATGGGCCAGGCCGTGGTCTGGTACACCGGCCAGTTCTACGCCCTGTTCTTCCTGACCCAGACGCTGAAGATCGACGGCCCGACCGCCAACATCCTGATCGCCATCGCGCTGATCATCGGCACCCCGTTCTTCCTCGTGTTCGGCTGGCTGTCCGACAAGATCGGTCGCAAGTGGATCATCCTGGGCGGCTGCGTCATCGCCGCGGCCACCTACTTCCCGATCTTCAAGGCCATCACCCACTACGGCAACCCGGCCCTGGAGCAGGCCATCGCCAGCTCGCCGGTCGTCGTCCACGCCGACCCGGCCACCTGCAACTTCCAGGTCGACCCGAGCGGCACCCGCAAGTTCCCATCGTCCTGCGACATCGCCACCCGCATGCTGACCAACGCCTCGGTGAACTACAACACCGTCGCCGCCCCGGCCGGTTCGGTGGCGCAGATCACGGTCGGCGACAAGGTGATCCAGTCGTTCAACGCGACCATGACCGCCGACGGCATCGACTTCGACGCCGATAGCAAGGCACGCCAGACCGCGCTGAACAAGGAAGTCGTGTCTACCCTGAAGACGGCCGGCTATCCTGAAAAGGCCGATCCTGCCCGGATCAACAAGCCGATGCTGGTGCTGCTGCTGTTCATCCTGATGCTGTACGTGACCATGGTCTACGGTCCGATCGCCGCGATGCTGGTCGAAATGTTCCCGACCCGTATCCGCTACAGCTCGATGTCCCTGCCCTACCACATCGGTAACGGCTGGTTCGGCGGTCTGCTGCCGACCATCTCGTTCGCCCTGGTCGCAGCCAACGGCAACATCTACTACGGCCTGTGGTATCCGATCATCATCGCCCTGGTCACGGTGGCCATCGGCGCCTTCTTCGTCCGCGAAACGAAGGACAACAACATCTACGCCGCCGACTGAGGTCTGCGCGCGGGTTGGAAACGAAAATGCCGCTGGAGACAGCGGCATTTTTTTCGTCCGCAGCAGCAGCTGCAGAGGCAAGCCCCGTACGGGAGCGATTCAGCCCGATCCCGTCTCGCTCACCAGGTAGGCACAGCGGCGCGCCCCTTCCAGCCGGTGCTCGATGCGCACCACGTTCACGCCCGGCCCGAGCACGCGCCGGAACACCTCCAGCTCGGAACGGCAGAACTGCTGGCAGGCCTGGGCCGCGGTACAGATCGGACAGTGGTTCTCGAGCAGCAGCACGCTGCCGTCGACCCGCGGCTGGACTTCGGCCATATAGCCTTCGAGCGAGCGCGCCTCGCCCAGGGCGGCGACCTTCGCGTCCAGCGTCATGCCCGGCCGCACCTGCTCGCGGTAGGCGCGTTCGCTGGCTTCCTCGCGCGCCACGATCAGCCGCTCCAGCCCGCTCTCGCCGAACAGCTTGCGCACGCCGGTGATCAGGTCCAGCGTCACTTCGGCATGGCGGTCCGGAAAACGGGCGTGGCCCGCGTCGGTAAGCAGCCAGCGCCGTACCGGACGCCCGACCTTGCCCGGCGTGTCCGCAAAGCGTACCAATCCGTCGTCGACGGCCGCTTCCAACTGGCGGCGCACGCCCATCGCGGTCAGGCCCATCAGCCCGGCCAGCGCCTGCGCCGTCTGCGGGCCGCGGGTCTTGAGCAGCATGAGGATCTGTTCATAGGATTTCATTTCACCTCCAGTACCGGGGCCAGCGCCCGTGCGCTCCAGTTGCGCATGGCCAGCGCCGCCCACGCCGCCAGCAGGCCGCCGACGATCAGCACCAGGCGCGTGTCGGCCAGCGCCAGCACGCCGCCCGCCAGCGCCATCACGATGTTCGCCAGGCAGAAGGTCGTCGACAGCAGGCCCATGACCGCGCCCTGCCCGTGCGCGGCGAACTGCTCGGCGGACCAGCCTTGCAGGGTGGCGTTGTAATAGGCGTGCGGCAGGCCGAACAGGACGATGGCGGCCAGCCCGATCCACAGGTTGCCCAGGCCCACCGCCAGGATCGCCGTTGCCGCGATCGCCGCGTGCCCGCTGGCCCGGCGCCGCGGCTCGCGCGGACTGGCACGGCCCGCGAACAGCGCGGCGAAGGTCATCAGGGCGCACATGCCCATGTTAACGAAGGCAATCTGGCGGGTGTCGTAACGGCCGATGTCGACCAGCCACAGCGGGAAGAATTCGTAGAAGGCCGCGACGCCGCAGGCATACGCGAAGTGCACCGTGAACAGGGTGCGCAGCGGCGTGTGGCGCAGCAGCGTGAGCGAATGGCGCTCGCGCGCCACGGTCCACCAGCTGCCGGCCGCGGCCTGTGCACATGATGAAACCCGCTCCCGGTCGAGGCTGAACGCGGCCAGCCCGGCGCCGAGCAGCAGCGCGCCGGCGGCGATATAGAACGGAACGGTGATGCCGGCGCCGACCGTGAAGCCGGCCAGCAGCGGCCCGACCAGCCAGCCCAGGTGGAAGGCGCCGTTCAGCCACGACAGCGCATGGTTGCGCAGCCCCCCGGACAGCCGTTCGGCCAGCATCGCGCGCATGATCGAACCGTTCCCCTCCAGCAGCCCGGTCACGAAGCGCGCCAGCAGGAACAGCGGATACGACGCGGCCACCAGGGCCGCCGCGGTCAACGCATGCCCCACGGCGGCACCCACCGCCGTGATCAACAGCACGCTGCGGCGCCCGAAGCGGTCCGACACCGGCCCCAGTACCGCACTGCCGATCAGCAGGCCCAGCGGGTTGATCATCAGCGCGACGCCGAACAGCAGTTTCGGCGGCAGGCCGAGGAAGCCGGTCAGGTCGTTGGCGGTGCCGGCGGCGAACAGCGGCGGCAGGATCGGATACGGCAGCGAGGCGCCTGTCGTGGACAGCAAACCCAGCAGGCAGGCACTGGCGATCAGGAGCGCAGTCTTCATGGAGGTCGGTTGGGTTTGCGATACCGGCATCGTATGCCTGAGATCTGGATAAGTAAACTTATTTGTTTACTTATTGAAGAATTGGACTTCCTCGCGATCCCACCCTGTGCGTCAGGGTCCGGAAGCACAGGCCTGACAGTTCGCCCGCGACTGTATCGTGAATGTCGTGCCTGACGCTGCCGTGCTGGAGGCGGCCACGGTGGCTCCATGGCTTTCGACAAGCAGTTGAACAGGTGGAAGACCCAGGTCCCACCCTTTGATATCGATGTCTGCCAGCCGGTGGAATGTACTGAACAGGCGAGGCATCCCGTGCTCCGAATGGCGGGGCCGGCGCTGTGCACGGTGAGCACGAGGTCCCCACGGACGTTTCGATATGCACCTTGACTGGCAGCCCGGATAAGCTGGGTGCAATAACAGCCCTGTCCTGCGGCGCCAATCGGAGACCGTTTGCATCGGCAATCGCGAATATGGTCTGGCGGAATAATTGAAGCTCATGCAGCAATTCCCCGCAACCATATGCTGTCGAATCGGCGCGCTCGCGCGCATGCAATGAAATGACGCTATTCGTTTCAGGTCCCCCAAAGAACGAACACGCATTCTTTAATGCATCTATAATTTCATCGAAGAATTTTCGTAAGGCAGGAGTCCATAGCTTGTTGATTGGTTCGTCTGCCTCCCGGATGGCTGAATGAACACGACCAATCCATAGCTGGACATATCATCAGGTAGCGCGGCGAGGCTTTAGGGCTCGGCCAGCAACCCAAGCTCTTGCGGTGCATGGCGCCGGCATTGCCCGTCCAACGCTTCCCTGGAGGCCACCTGTCGCCGGTCCTGCTTGCGAGAGTGAAGCGGAGAGCACAGCACGCGCCATGCGACACTGCGGGGCACTCCGGCCAGTTGGGTGAATTCGAGCGCGGCATACACGCCACTTTCCTTCGATATCCTTAATGCCTCGTCGACACGCGCGGATGTACGAGTATCGACCCGCGGGTCCCGTGTATTGAGCCTCGACATCAAGGGCACTGAATTCAACTTCACATGTACTCCGCCCGCTGAATACACAGCAATAATTAACGATGGAAATATGCAAGCCAGCCAGATAGTCAGCTATTGGATACTGCTGCTTGTACAGCGGCAGTATCGTACGGCACTGGCTCGGGTAATGGCTGTGTCTATGCGGAGGGGAGGATAACAGTCGTTTCTTTGTAGGTCTACTCCTACGTTGGGACTGTTGTAAATATTCTGCGCTGATAAAGCGCGGATTTTTTGTTGTTGGGTCCTCAGGTTTTTCCGAGCTGAACATTAGTACGAGTGCACTGCGGAAAGCGAACGCGCCCGGGCCCGATATAATTAAACGCTTATGTTTATTTATTGAGGAGCACCTCTCGGAAAGCGCCCATTCCGGTTCCTGGTGCCAAGCAAGAATGTATGAGTGGAATTGCAAGGCGCGGGCTTCGAACATGACTTCGTGAAGCCCATCGATATGAGCGCGCTGCGCAGGGTGTTGCCGGAGGCGGCGCCGATCGCAGGCGCCACCTGACTTCCGGATATGTCACGACATGTCGGGCACCCTTAGCCGTTGAACCCCTTGCCCTCGCCCGCCAGCCGCTCCAGCAGCGGCGCCGGCGTCCACGCCTCGCCATGGCGGCCGCGCGCGAAGCCGCGGATCGCCTCCAGCACGGCAGGCAGGCCCACCGTGTCCGCGTACAGCATCGGCCCGCCGCGATGCAGCGGGAAACCGTAGCCGGTGAGGTAGACCATGTCGATGTCGGAGGCGCGCAGGGCGATGCCCTCTTCCAGGATGCGGGCGCCCTCGTTCACCAGCGCGAAGACGAGGCGCTGCACGATTTCCTCGTCGGGAATCGTACGGCGTTCGACGCCGTCCGCTGCCGACTGCGTGAGGATCATGTCGTTCACGGCCTGCGACGGATACGCGGTGCGGTCGCCCGCCTTGTAGTCGTACCAGCCCGCGCCCGTCTTCTGGCCGAAGCGTCCCAGTTCGCACAGCAGGTCCGGCACCTTCGAGTAGCCGATCTCCGGCGACTCGACGTAGCGGCGCTTGCGGATGTACCAGCCGATATCGTTCCCGGCCAGGTCGCTCATGCGGAACGGGCCCATCGCGAAGCCGAAGCCTTCGATCGCCTTGTCGACCTGTTCGGGCAGCGCACCTTCCTCGAGCAGGAAGAAGGCCTGGCGCAGGTATTGTTCCAGCATGCGGTTGCCGATGAAACCGTCGCACACGCCGGAGACCACGCCGGTCTTCCTGATTTTCTTCGACAGCGCCAGCGCCGTGGCCAGCACGTCCTTGCCGGTCTGCGCGCCGCGCACGATCTCCAGCAGTTTCATCACGTTGGCCGGGCTGAAGAAATGCAGGCCGATCACGTCCTGCGGGCGGTTCGTGAAGCTCGCGATGCGGTTCAGGTCCAGCGTCGAGGTGTTCGAGGCCAGGATCGCGCCCGGCTTCACGGTCTTGTCGAGCTGGCGGAACACGGTTTCCTTCACTTTCAAATCTTCGAAGACGGCCTCGATCACGATGTCGGCCTGCGCGATGTCCTCGTAGGACAGGGTGCCCGTGATCAGGCCGATGCGCCGCTCGGCTTTTTCAGGCGCTAGCTTGCCCTTCTTGACCGTGTTCCCGTAGTTCTTGCGGATCGTGGCCAGGCCCTTGTCCAGCGCCTCCTGCTTCGTTTCCAGGATGGTCACCGGAATGCCGGCATTCGCGAAGTTCATGGCGATGCCGCCGCCCATGGTGCCGGCGCCGATCACGGCCGCGCGTTCGATGTTGCGGGTCGGGGTGTCGGCCGGGACATCCGGCACCTTGCTGGCCGCGCGCTCCGCGAAGAAGGCGTGGCGCAGCGCTTTCGATTCGGTGGTCTGCGCCAGCGCCAGAAAGCGCTCGCGCTCGAACGTCAGGCCCTCTTCGATCGGCGTGGTCACGGTGGTCGCCACGCACTCGACGCAGGCCCGCGGCGCGGGGAAGGCGCCGGCGGCCCTGTCGACCGCCGCGCGGGTCGCGGACAGGAAGGCTTCGGGGTCCGGGTGCTCGACCTTCAGTTCCCGGACTTTCGGCAGCGGACGGGCGTCGGCGATCCCGGCCGCGAACCCGACGGCGGAGGCGACCAGGTCGCTGCCCGCCTCGAACACGCGGTCGAACAGGCGGGTGCCGGCCAGCTTTTCCGACGGCACCGGGTTGCCGGAGACGATCATGTTCATGCCCTGCTCCAGCCCGACCACGCGCGGCAGGCGCTGGGTGCCGCCGGCGCCCGGCACCAGGCCGATCTTCACTTCCGGCAGGCCGATCTGGGCGCCAGGCAGCGCCACGCGATAGTGGCAGCCGAGCGAGAGCTCGAGGCCGCCGCCCATGCAGACGCCGTGGATGGCGGCGACTACCGGCTTGGCCAGGTTCTCGGCGGTGGCGATCAGGGTGTGCAGGGTCGGCTCGGTCAGCGCCTTGGGCGAATTGAATTCGCGGATATCGGCG
Organism: Massilia sp.; assembly: GCA_039649125.1. Lineage (GTDB taxonomy): Bacteria > Pseudomonadota > Gammaproteobacteria > Burkholderiales > Burkholderiaceae_D > Telluria. The sequence continues at coordinate 30,568 of JBBWZO010000209.1, forward strand.
CCGCCCGAGAACACCTTGCCGGCGCCGGTAATGACGACCGCCTTCACGGCATCGTCGGCCTCGGCGCGGCGCAGGGCCTCGACGGCGGCCGTGCGCGTAGCCAGGCCGAGTCCGTTCACGGGTGGGTTGTTCAGGGTGATGACGGCAACGCTGCCTTGCACGACGTAGTCTGCACTCATGTCTCTTCCTCGTTTTTTAACTGATGTCATAGTGGAACCGCGCATTCAACTATAACCGATAAAAGTACGATCGTCTTATTTTCCGAACGTTACCCGTCGCTCCCTGCGTCATCGACGGCCTGTGGCAGAATGGCGCGCCTGATCATGCACATGCTGATGCACATGCAGCAACGGCAGGCCACGCCGCCGCCCCTTGGAGACAACATGGAAAAACTGATTGCGCAATTGCTGCGCTTGTACATCCCGGCCGGGACGCTGGCCCCGCAATCGCTGGCGGACCACCTGCTTGGCCGGACACGGGATGCGCCGCCGCTGGTGACGGCCGACGGCCTGACGCGCTGCGTCGTGATTCCCTTCGACAAAGCGCTTGATGGCGCCGGCCGCGACGGCTGGACGCGCCTGTGCGAGGCGGCCCATGCCTTGCAGGCCGACCACGGCTTGCCGGCCCCGGCCGTGAGCATCGACGGCGAGCACGGCTTCTGCCTCTGGATCTCGCTCGAGACGCCGGTGCCGGCAGCGCTCGCCGACCGCTTCGTCGAGCGGGTGCGCGCCGCCTGGTCGCCCGGCAGCGCGCTGCGCGGGGGCCCACGCGTCGCAGCACTGCCGCCCTGCCTCAACCGGCACACGGGCAAATGGGCGGCCTTCATCCATCCCGGCATGGGCGCTTCCTTCGCCGACGAGCCGGGCCTGGACATCGCGCCCCCGCCCGCCGCGCAGGCCGCCTTCCTGGAAGACCTGGAGAGCGCCGGCCTGGCGCCGTTCCAGCGCGCCGTCGATGCGCTCGCCGCGCCGCAGCAGATAGCCCCGGCCGCAGCTGCGCCCCTGCCCGCGCCGGCCGCAAGTGCGGCCGCGGCGGACGGGCTGCTCCTGAAGGATGCGACGCTGGAAGACATCGTGCGCTTCCTGCACGCGAAGAACATCGAACCGAGCTTCCGTTTTCGCTTTCCCAGCGACTGAGAGCAACCGAGAACGCGCTGGCATGCCGGCCGCGTCCGCGCGGCCGAGCTGCTGCACGCGCTGAAAGCCCTCGGCGTGTCGATCTCGATCGACGATTTCGGCACCGGCTACTCCAGCCTCAGCGCCCTGCGCAACTTCGCAGTGGACAAGCTGAAGATCGACCCTTCCTTCGTGCACGAAATCGAGGCCGTGCCCAGCGCCGCCGCGGCGGCGCTGGCCGTGATTTCCTTCGGCAGGAAGCTCGACATGCGGGTCAACGCCGAAGGCGTCGAAACGGCCGGCCAGGCCCGCTCCCTGAAGCAGCACGGTTGCGACGAGATCCAGGGTTACCTGCTGTCGCGGCCGTGCCGGGCGAGGCGGTGGCGCCGCTGTTCAGGCAGGGGCCGCCGGCGGACTGGTGCGGGGTGGGTGCTTGAAAAAAGTTCCGGCGGCCTCTGCGCAGCCGCGCCCGCAGGGTGAACCTCGGAATGCCGGAATCATCTCTGTCCCCATCAACGATCCGACCCGGCTTTACGGCTGATCAGCGGCCGCAAACGCGTGGACTCGGGAGTCCACCCTACGGTTCTCTGGTTTCACACAATCCCAACTGCCGGACCCATCAAAGCCTCACGCCGTCGGCAGCCTGTACTCCCGATACTGCTCGCGCAGCTTGTTCTTCTGGATCTTGCCGGTCGCCCCCATCGGCAGCGCGTCGGCGAACACGACATCGTCCGGCAGCCACCATTTCGCGACCTTGCCCTCGAAGAAGCCGAGCAGTTCCTCGCGCGACACGTCCTGGCCCGGCCGCCGCACGACCACCAGCATCGGCCGCTCGTCCCACTTCGGATGGGCCACGCCGATGCAGGCCGCCTGCAGCACGGCGGGATGCGCCATGGCGATGTTCTCGAGGTCGATGCTGCCGATCCATTCGCCGCCGGACTTGATCACGTCCTTGCTGCGGTCGGTGATCTGCATGTAGCCGTCCGGGTCGATCGTGGCCACGTCGCCGGTCGGGAACCAGCCGTCCTTCAGCACGTCGCCGCCCTCGTCGCGGAAGTAGCCGGAGACGATCCACGGACCCTTCACGTACAGGTGGCCGTAGGTCTCGCCGTCCCAGGGCAGCTCGGTGCCCGCGTCGTCGACGATCTTCATGTCGACGCCGAAGATGGCGTGGCCCTGCTTCTGCAGGATCTTGCGCTGCGCTTCCTTCGGCAGCGCCAGGTGTTTCGACTGCAGCCCGCCGGTGGTGCCCAGCGGCGACATTTCCGTCATGCCCCAGCCGTGGATCACGTGCACGTCCAGCTTGTCGATCAGGGTGTCCATCATCGCCGGCGGGCAGGCCGAGCCGCCGATCACGGTGCGGCGGAAGGTCGAGAACTGCAGGTTGTTCTGCAACGCATGGTTGATCAGGCCGAGCCAGACCGTCGGCACCCCGGCCGAGAAGGTCACGCCTTCCGCCTCGAACAGTTCGTAGAGCGACTTGCCGTCCAGCGCCGCTCCCGGGAACACCATCTTCGCGCCCGACAGCGGCACCGAATACGGCAGGCCCCAGGCGTTCACGTGGAACATCGGCACCACCGGCACCACGACGTCGCGCGAGGACACGTTCAGCGAGCCCGGCATGCTCGAGGCGTAGGCGTGCAGCAGCGTCGAGCGGTGCGAATACAGCGCGCCCTTCGGGTTGCCGGTCGTGCCCGAGGTGTAGCACAGGGAAGCGGCCGAGTTCTCGTCGAACTGCGGCCACGCGTACTCGCCGCTGCTCGAGGCAAGCAAATCCTCGTAGCACAGCAGGCTGGGGATCTTCGTTTCTTGCGGCATGTGCGCGCGGTCGGACATCAGCACGAAGGACTTCACCGTCCTGCAGTGCGGCGCCACCGCCTCGATCAGCGGCAGGAAAGTCAGGTCGAAGAACAGGTACTGGTCTTCGGCGTGGTTGACGATATAGGCGATCTGCTCCGGATGCAGGCGCGGATTGATCGTGTGCAGCACCGCGCCCGAACCGGACACTGCGTAGTACAGCTCCATGTGGCGGTAGCCATTCCAGGCCAGCGTGGCCACGCGCTCGCCCATGCGCACGCCCAGGCCCTGGAGCGCATGCGCCATGCGCCGCGCCCGCTCCTCGCACTCGCGGTAGGTGTAGCGGTGCATGTCGCCCTCGATCCGGCGCGAGACGATTTCGTTGCTGCCGTAATGGCGCGCAGCAAATTCGATAATGCTGGAAATAAGGAGCGGCTGGTCCATCATCTGGCCCATGAGCGGGCTCTTCGGGTACGGCGTCATCGGGGTCTCCTGTAGTCAACTCATCAACACCAGCCGAGTGTGATTCGGGGCGCCCCGGCCCGTCAACAGGTTTCGATGTTGCACCGCAGCAGGCCTTGACCAGCCGCGCACCGGTCTTCATGCAGGGCGGTTACCGGATGTAACGGCCGTTGCAAGCCATGCGTGCGCCGATAGAATCCACACGGTACGGTAGAATCGCGCTGTCGTTCGACCTGCCTCGATAGGAGCTGCCATTACACCCGACGAACTCAATTTCGGCAACGGCTTTGCCGCGCTGCCCCCCGCGTTCTACACGCGGCTCATGCCCACGCCCCTGCCGGCGCCGTATTTCGTCGCGGCGAGCAGCCGTGCCGCAAGCCTTGTCGGCATCGAGCCGGCCGCCCTGGCGCAGGACGATTTCGTGGCCGCCTTTACCGGCAATGCGGTGCCTGAAGGCAGCGAGCCGCTGTCGGCGGTGTACTCGGGCCACCAGTTCGGCGTCTGGGCCGGCCAGCTCGGCGACGGCCGCGCCATCCTGCTCGGTGATCTGGACGGCCCGGAAGGCCGCATGGAACTGCAGCTGAAAGGCGCCGGCAAGACCCCGTATTCGCGCATGGGCGACGGGCGCGCCGTGCTGCGCTCCTCGATCCGCGAATTCCTGTGCTCGGAAGCGATGGCCGCCCTCGGCATCCCGACCACGCGCGCCCTGGTCGTCACCGGCTCCAACCAGCGCGTCATGCGCGAGACCATCGAGACCGCCGCCGTCGTCACCCGCATGGCGCCCTCCTTCGTGCGCTTCGGCTCCTTCGAGCACTGGCACTACCGCGACCGCCAGGACGAGCTGCGCGTGCTGGCCGATTACGTCATCGACAGCTTCTATCCCGAGCTGAGGAGCACGGCCAATCCGTACAAGGAGCTGCTGGCGGAAGTCACGCGGCGCACGGCGCGCATGATCGCGCATTGGCAGTCGGTCGGCTTCATGCACGGCGTCATGAACACGGACAACATGTCCATCCTCGGCCTGACGCTCGACTACGGCCCCTTCGGCTTCATGGAAGCCTTCGACGTCAACCACATCTGCAACCACACCGACCAGGGCGGCCGCTATTCGTATGCCAACCAGGTCCCGGTCGGCCACTGGAACTGCTATGCGCTCGGCAATGCGCTGCTGCCGCTGATCGGCAGCGTCGAGGCGGCCGAAGAAGCGCTCGACACCTACATGCCCGCTTTCGAAGCCAAGCTCGACGCGCTGCTGCACGCCAAGCTCGGCCTGGCCACCAGCCACGAAGGCGACCGCGCCCTGTTCGACGGCCTGTTCACCATCATGCAGGGCAGCCACGTCGACTTCACCCTGCTGTTCCGGCGCCTGGGCGAGCTCAAGCGCGACGTGGCGCCGGCCGATACGGCTGCCGCCGATGCCCCGCTGCGCGACCTCTTCATCGACCGCCCGGCCTTCGACGACTGGGCCGTGCGCTACCGCGAGCGCCTGCGGCTGGAAGACAGCACCGACGACACCCGCCGCGCCGCCATGAACCGGGTCAACCCGAAGTACGTGCTGCGAAACTATCTGGCCCAGCAGGCGATCGAACAGGCACAGAAGGGGGATTATTCCGGCGTGCACGAGCTGCTGGCCGTGCTCGAGCACCCCTTCGACGAACAACCCGGGCGCGAGGCCTATGCCGCGCTGCCGCCGGACTGGGCGGCGCACCTGGAGGTGAGCTGCTCGTCGTAAGGGCAGCCACATGGATTCACCCGCATCTGTTTCAACAAGAAAGACCATCATGACCGACAAAGTAAACAAAACCGACGCCGAATGGCGTTCCCAGCTCGACCCGATGCAATACCAGGTGACGCGCCACGCCGCCACCGAGCGCGCCTTCACCGGCAAGTACTGGGACCACCATGAGCACGGCATCTACCACTGCGTCTGCTGCGATACGCCGCTGTTCGAATCCGACGCGAAGTTCGAATCCGGCTGCGGCTGGCCCAGCTACTTCAAGGCGCTCGACCCGGAGAACGTCATCGAGAAGGTCGACCGCAGCCATGGCATGGTGCGCACCGAGATCATCTGCGCCGTCTGCGACGCCCACCTCGGCCACGTGTTCCCGGACGGTCCGCCGCCGACCGGCCTGCGCTACTGCATCAATTCGGCCGCCCTGCGGTTCGAGGAACTTTGATCTCCCTGGAGCACCATGAAATTCCTGTTCGACTTTTTCCCACTCATCCTGTTCTTCCTGGTCTACAAGCTGGGGAGCGGTAACGAAGCGGCCGCCGTCGCCCTCGCCGACCAATACCTGGGCGGCATGGTTTCCGGCGGCAAGATCATCGCCGACCAGGCGCCCATCATGCTCGCCACCGTGGTCGCGATCCTGGCCACGCTGCTGCAGCTCGCTTACCTGATGCTGCGCCGGCGCAAGGTCGATACGATGCTGTGGGTGTCCTTCTTCGTGATCGTCGTCTTCGGCGGCGCCACCATCTATTTCCACGACGAGACCTTCATCAAGTGGAAGCCGACCATGCTGTACTGGATCTTCGCCGCCGCCCTGTTCGTCAGCCAGGTCTTCTTCAAGAAGAACCTGATGCGCAGCGTCATGAAGGAGGCGCTGCCGCTGCCGGAGGCCATCTGGCCGCGCGTCGGCTACAGCTGGATGATCTTCATGTTCCTGATCGGCGCGCTGAACCTCCTGATGGCCTTCGTCGTCTTCCGCGACAACACCTCCGCCTGGGTCAACTTCAAGGTCTTCGGCATGACCGCCATCTTCTTCGTCTTCAGCATGGGCCAGGCGATGCTGCTCATGAAATACGTCCCGCAGGAGAAAGCATGAGCACCCCGACCCGCGTGGAACGCATCCACGCCGCCCTGGCCGAGGCGCTCGCGCCCACCCTCCTCGAGGTCGGCGACGACTCGGCGCTGCACGTCGGCCACGCCGGCGCAGCCTCGGGCGGCGGCCATTACAGCGTGAAAATCGTCTCCAGCCGCTTCGAGGGACTGAGACTCGTCATGCGACATCGACTGGTGTATGATGCCGTGCACGATATGATGCAGGCCGAGATCCATGCCCTGGCCATCACGGCCCTTGCGCCGTCCGAGCTGGACTGAAAGGCGGCCTGAACCGGACTGAGGCCGGTTCAGCGTCTCTTAAGAAATTGGCCGCCGATCTGCCGCACAATCTGTTTTGAACGCTCTGCAAAAGAACTAATCTAAATCTCGTCCAAGCAACTCCCTCCACAGGAACTTCAACAATGACTTTTAAGCCAGCACGGCTGCTGTTAGCCCTGATCGCCGTTATCGCTGTACCTGCATTCGCCCAGAACCTCGCCGTCGTCAACGGCAAGGCGATCCCGACCGCGCGCGTCGATGCGATCGTGAAGCAGGTCGTGGACCAGGGCCAGGGCCAGGACTCCCCGCAACTGCGCCAGCAGATCAAGCAAAGCCTGATCGAACGCGAAGTGCTGATGCAGGAAGCCATCAAGCAAGGCTACGACAAGAAGCCGGAAGTCCGCCAGGCACTCGACAGCGCCCGCCAGGCCATCGTCGTCAACGAGTTGGCGCGTGACTACATCAAGAAGAACCCGGTCACCGATGCCGACATCAAGGCCGAGTACGACCGCTTCGCCAAGACCCAGGCCGGCCAGAAGGAATACCACCTGCGCCACATCCTGCTGGAAACCGAAGCCGAGGCGAAGGCCGTCATCGCCAAGCTCAAGGGCGGCGCCAGGTTCGAGGAACTGGCCAAGCAGAGCAAGGACACCGGCACCGCCGCCACTGGCGGCGACCTCGACTGGGCAACCCCGTCGTCCTTCCCGCCCGAGTTCGCAGCCGGCTTCACCAACCTGCAAAAAGGCGGCGTGACCGAGACCCCGGTGAAGACCGGCGCCGGCTTCCACGTCATCAAGGTCGACGACACCCGTGCCGTCAAGGTTCCGGCCCTGGACGAGATCAAGTCGCAGATCGCCGAGAGTCTTCAGCAGAACAAGCTGGCCGCTTACCAAGAGGAAATGGTCAAGAAGGCAAAGGTACAGTAAGATGTTGTGCCACCGGCGCCCTAGCAAGCGCCGGCTTCCGTCGCCAGCGGCGACTTTTCGAGTTTTTATAGGATCCGAACGATGATTTTGAAGCCAACCCGCCTGTTGCTCGCCATGACCGCGATGGTGGCACTGCCTGCTCTCGCCCAGAACGCGGCGACCGTGAACGGCAAGGCGATCCCGGCGTCGCGCGTCGACCAGATGGTCAAGCAAGTCGTGGCCCAGGGCCGTGCGACCGACTCGCCGCAGCTGCGCGAAATGATCAAGAAAGACCTGATCGGCCGCGAAGTCCTGATCCAGGAAGCCGACAAGCAAGGCATCGGCGCCCGCCCGGACGTCAAGGCAGCCATCGACAACGCCCGCCAGAGCATCATCATCAACGCGATGCTGGCCGACTACGTCAAGAAGAACCCGATCAAGGACGCCGAGATCAAGGCCGAGTACGACAAGTACAAGGCACAGGTGGGCGACAAGGAATACCACGCCCGCCACATCCTGGTCCCGACCGAAGACGAAGCCAAGTCCATCATCAGCAAGCTGAAGGGCGGCGCCAAGTTCGAAGACCTGGCCAAGCAGCATTCGAAGGACGGCTCCGCTGCCAACGGCGGCGACCTGGACTGGGCAAGCCCGGCCAACTACGTGCCTGAGTTCTCCAAAGCCATGGTCGCCCTGCAAAAAGGCGCCATCACCGACACCCCGGTCAAGAGCCAGTATGGTTTCCACGTGATCAAGCTGGAAGACGTGCGCCAGGCCAAGATCCCGGCACTGGACGAAGTCAAGCAGCAGGTCGCGGAATCGCTGCAGCAGCGCCAGCTGGCGCAGTACCGCGAAAGCCTGGTCAAGAAGGCCAAGATCCAGTAATTCCGGATCGCTCTACTGAAAGCGCCCCTCGCGGGCGCTTTTTGTTTTCAGAGCCCTCCTACGGCGCCGTAGTCCGTGCGCCTATCCTGTCGCCTTCGCCGCGGCGCTAAGATCCTCGGCAAGGACAACCGAACAGGAGACCACCATGAGCACCGAACAACGCACCCAGCATGGACCTGCACTCGATGGCGGCCGCGAAGGCCCGGGCGACGCCACGCCCCTGCCCGGCGCAGCCGGCGCTACCGGCGCGGCGGGAGGCGGAGCCGGCGGCGCCGACCAGTCGGCCGAGCCGGTGTGGCGCTACCAGGTACCGCCGCCCGGCAGCGGTACCGGCACGGGCGAATCGAATGCCGGACACTACACGCCAAATGCGGCGGGCCACGGTGGCGGGATCGTCAGCGCACCGGCCGAGAGCAATGTCAACGCACCCGGCCGTCCGCTGAGCGGCGCCGGCAGCGCGACCGACCCG
>JBBWZO010000245.1:0-13518 GCA_039649125.1 Massilia sp.
GTGCCGAGGATGTCCTTGAGCGACGAATTGGTGATCTGGATGTCGAGCACCGCCATGAAGGCGCCGAGCATGCCGGCGCCGACCGCAATCCAGGTACGCAGGTCGACATGCTGATCCGCCGCGGCGAGCACCATGGCGCCGCTGCGCGGTGTTTGAGTGGCGCTGGTCATCGCTTCGCTCAGTGGGCAGCCGCGACGGCCGGCTGCGCGGTCTTCTGATGCAGTGCGATCTCGGCCAGCGCCGACATGCCGGGCACCAGACGCCCGCCCAGCTGGCGCACGTCTTCCTGACGCAGCACGATCTTGACCGGCACGCGCTGGACGATCTTGGTGAAGTTGCCGGTCGCGTTATCGGCCGGCAGCAGCGCGAACTGGTTGCCCGAGGCCGGCGAGAAGCTGTCCACGCGGCCGACCAGGTGTTCGTCCGGCAGCGCGTCGACCTCCAGGTCGACCGCCTGGCCCGGCTTCAGGCCGGCCAGCTGGGTTTCCTTGAAGTTGGCGGTGACCCAGATCTTGTCCTCGACCACGGCCACCAATGGCTGGCCCGGCTGCACGCGCGCGCCGACTTCGACGCTGCGGCGGCCGATGCGGCCGTCGACCGGGGCCAGGATGCGGCTGTAGCCGACCTGCTGCTTCGCCTCTTTCAGTTGCGCCTGCAGTACGCGGATCTGGGCCTTCATCACGTCGCGCGCGGAGCCGGCGGCGGCGATCTGGGCCTCGGCGGCGGCCGCGTTGTCGCGCCGTGCATTCACGTCGGCGGCGGCGGCGGCGCGCGCGGCGTTGGCGGCATCGACCTCGGCTTTCGAGACGGCCTTCATCTGCTTCGTGTAGAGCTGGCCGACACGCTCGGCATCCTGGCGCGCGCGCAGGGCCAGGGCCTGCGACTGGCCGACCTGCGCCTTCGCCGCCTCGGCCTGGGCGCGCACCTGCGCCACCTGGGCGTCGGCCTGGATCACCTGCTGCCTGGCGCTGGCGATCTGCGCCTCGATCTGCTCGACGCGCACGTGCTGGTCGGCGGGATCGAGTTCGGCGATGACGTCGCCCGCCTTCACGTGCTGGTTGTCTTCCACCAGCACGCGCGTGACGACGCCGGCGATGCGCGAGGAGACCGGGTGCACGTGGCCGGCGACATAGGCATTTTCGGTATCGACGAAGTTATGGCTGCGGTACCACATGCGGCCGCCGGCAACGGCCGCCGCAACCGCGATCAGCGCGACCACGGCCAGCACGCGCTTGTTGGGTGGCGTCTTGGCGGCGGCAGCGGGTGCCGATGCCGGCGCCGCCGGAGGGACGGTGCCGAGCGGCTTGTGGTCGCGCGTTTGCTCGCTTGCAGGCTGCGTTTGGGACATGAAGCAACTCCAAGATGGGAATGAGGGAATGAGGATTTTTACCATTATTCGGTATTCAGGCAGGCTCGTCAAGAAATGAAACGGTTGCATTTCATTTGTGGCTGTTTTACAGTGATGCCATGACTAAACCATCGCAAGCGCGTGCCGCGTCCACCCTGCGCGGCGCCGGCCGGCCCAAGGCGAGCGACGTCGAAGCGCGCACACAAGACCTGATCGACGCGGCCGCACAACTGTTCCTCGCTAAGGGCTACACCCGCACCAGCCTGGAATCGATCGCGCGGGCGGCCCGGGTGGCCGTGCGCACCATCTACGTCAAATTCGGCGGCAAGGCCGGCCTGCTCAATGCCGTGCTGCTGTCGCGCCGCGACCAGTACTTCCAGATGCGCGACATGGAGCACGACCCGCGCCCGTTTCGCGAAGTGGTCGACGATTTCGCGCGCCAGTTCTTCGACCTGCTTTGCCAAGAACAATTGATTGCCATGCATCGCGTCGTGATCGCCGAGGCGCCGGGCAATCCGGAGCTGGCCGACACCTTCTATGAAGCCGGCCCGCGCCTGACGCGCGAGATGCTCGAGCGCTTCTTCGCCCGTCCCGACGTGCGCGCCCAGCTCCGCCCCGACCTGCCCTTCGAGCAATTGCCGGCTTTCCTCACCAGCTGGATTTCCGGCGACGCCATGCAGCGCTTCGTGTTTCCGCATGCACAGCCACCGCGCGCCGAGGCGCACCGCCAGCTGGCGCAGCGGCTGGAGATGTTTTATCGGGCCGTGTTGCGCTGAACGCCCCCAGGCGGCACCCCATCGCTGCCCGCCATCCGTCTTGCCTTAATGACACATACGGCAGAGAGAATGTGCGTCATCGCACCGATCCGGTGCAGCCGTTTATGCGAGACTGGTAGCCTTAAAAAAAGGAGGGTGTCATGGATTTCAACAAGAACATCACAGCAGCAGGCTGTAAGGGGGTCGCATGAGCAAGACTTCCCGTTACGAATGGCGCGACCAGCAGGCTTCGCTGCACGAGCGCATGAAGGGCTTTCTCCAGAACCCGGGCAACGAACAGCTGGAAGCGGTCGTTGCCGAAATGCGTGCGTATGCCGATGCCGCCAAGGCCGGCCATATCGAAATCCCGCAGAGCTGGACCAGCTACAGTTGACGATCCAGGCGCGTGCTGACCGACTGCACGCTTAAAACAATGCCGCCCGGCTTGCGCCCGGCGGCATTTTTCATGTCCGATACAGCCTGATCAGCTGCCACATTGGATCGAAGGGACGCTGGACGATCTACCGATCGTTGAACGCGTGGACGGCGTCACGGCCGCCGGCTTGCACCTTCCCGGGTATAGCCGTCCACCCTACTGCTCATTGCACGGCCGCGCCACCATTACCCGGCAAGAACACCAGCGGTCCCTCCAGCCGCGCATGCCACGCCTTCTCGTTGTGGTCATCCCCCGGGAACACCTTGCTGAGATAGTGGGTGTCGGTATAGCCCGCGTCGTGCACGATCTGGTCGCCGTGGTCCTGGTACAGCCGGCGTCCCTGCGGCGCCGGCAACTTGCGGTTCAGGTAATTGTAGGCGGCCAAGGGCAGCGCCGCGTTCGGCTTGCCGAGGCCCGGCCAGCGCGTGGACAGCCCGGCCGCGGCGCCGAACATCTGCGGGTATTCGCTCATCGCGTAGACCGAAATCAGCCGCCCATGCTGGAACCCATGACGGCGGTGTCGAGCGGCCCGGTGCGCGTCGCGTATTTTGCATCGACCGCGGACTTGAGTTCCTGCACCAGGAAGCGCAGGTAATCGTCGGCTTGCGGCCTGCCTTGCAAGCCCTCGCGCATCAGGCGCGCCAGCACCTCGTGCACGTTCCAGGCGCTCTTGTTCCAGGTGGTGGTGGCGTCGAACAGCATCTGGCCGTCGTGCATGTAGAGCACCTTGAAGCGCTTGCCGGCGCGCGCCTTGACGGCATAGTCGGGCGGCAGCCAGATCTCGACCGGGCGCGGCTCGATGAACCCGGACGGCGCCAGCGCCAGGCGCTCGAGGCTGCCCACGGCCACACGCGCCTGCTGGGCGGAAGCGGCTGCGGGAACGCAGGCCAGGACGGCTGCCAGCAGGCAGGCGCAGCTGGTGAGGAACGAGGTCATGCACACGCCGGTCAATATTGTTAAGCCGACATTATGCCTGCCCCGCGTACCGCTCGGCGGGCACAACCGGCATCGCCTCGCCGGCAATTTCTTCACTCCCACAATAATTGCCGAAATTGATGAAAAGTTCTTGCGCCTACCGGCCGCACAGTTGAAACAATCGGCGTTTACCCTAATTCGATTCCGGTATGATAAATGGCGAATTTATCAATTTTAGTTACAATTCCGGCAAAGGATCGGCGCATGACTACCACGACACGACGGTTCAGCGGGCTCGATATGGAAAAGCGCGGCGATCCCTGGCTGACGGAAATCGAGACCATTCGCCACGAATTCGAAGAGCGCATCGCGCAGCTGCTGGCCGACAGCGGTGACCAGGCCGACCTGCTGGCGCAGGCCATGCGCGCGGGCACGCTCGGCGCGGGCAAGCGCATGCGCCCGCTCCTGCTGATGCTGGTGGCGCGCGACCTCGGCTGCTCCTCCCCTGCCCTGGTCGACATCGCCTGCGCCGTCGAAATGGTGCATGCGGCTTCCCTGATCCTCGACGACCTGCCCTGCATGGACGATGCCATGCTGCGCCGCGGCCAGCCGACCATCCATGTCCAGTTCGGCGAAGACGTCGCCATCCTGGCCTCGGTCGCGCTGCTCAGCCGCGCCTTCGGCATCCTTGCCACCGCCCCCGACATCGCCCCGCTGGTGCGTGCGCGCCTGGTCGCAAAACTGTCGGAGACGGTCGGCGCCCGGGGCCTGGTGCGCGGCCAGTTCGAGGACCTGCGCAGCGGCGTCCAGCGCACCGCCGAACAGATCGCCGCCACGAATGAACTGAAGACCGGCGTGCTGCTCGGCGTCTCGGTCGACATGGCCGCCATCCTGGCCGAAACCGACGACTGCGTCGCGCAATCGCTGCGCGCCTTTGCGCTGGCGGCCGGCCACGCCTTCCAGATCCGCGACGACTTCCAGGACGATCCCGCCAACGACAGCGCCGCGACCGGCAAGGATACCGGCAAGGACATCGGCAAGGCGACGCTGATCAATGCCCTGGGTTTCGACGAGGCCCGGCAGCGCCTGGCGGCCCACCTTGACGATGCCGCCCGCTACCTGAACGACGCCATCGGCAGCAAGCAGCGCACGCGCCGCTTCGTCGACACCCTGTTCGCGCAGGGCGGCGTGTTCCGCCTCGCCACCGCGCAGCCCCAGGCCGAGCGCCAGGTGCACCATTGAGCGCCACGGCAGGAAGGCGCCTGCCAGGGCGCCGGCTTCCGGTCCTTCCCCGGGTCTAGACGAGGAGCGCCGCATGGCCCATTTCGGCGTGGTCGCCCCGGCCTTCTACAGCCATTTCAGTGCGCTGTCGGCGCTCGGGCTGGCGCTGGTGGCGCGCGGACACCGCGTTTCCTTCCTGCACCGGGCCGACGCGGCTTCTTATTTGCCGGTACCTGCGGCGGACGCGCGGCTCGGCTTTCACGCACTCGGCGCGCGCACCCACCCGCCCGGTTCGCTCGCCGCCTCGCTCGCGCGCGCCGCCAACCCCGGCAGCCCGCTCGGCCTGCGCCGGGTCATCCTCGACATGGCGGACACCACCACCATGCTCTGCCGTGAGCTGCCGGCTGCCATCGACGCGCTGCAGATCGACGCCCTGCTCGCCGACCAGATGGAAGCGGCGGGCGGCCTGGTGGCCGAAGCGCTGGGCCTGCCCTTCGTCTCGGTCGCCTGCGCGCTGCCGGTCAACCGCGAGCCCGGCATCCCGCTGCCGGTGATGCCCTTCGCCTGGAGCGAAGGCGAACGCGCACGGCAGGTGTGCGAGGGCAGCACCCGCGTCTACGACTGGATGATGGCGCCGCACCGGCGCGCCATCGAAACCGAAGCGCACCGCCTCGGGGTAGGCCTGCGTGGCGCCCTGCACGAGTGCCTGTCGCCGCTGGCGCAGATCAGCCAGACCGTGGCCGGCTTCGAATTCCCGCGCCAGGCGCTGCCCGCGCATTTCCATCATGTCGGACCGCTGCGGATGACGCACGGCGCGGCTTCCGCCCGGATCGAGGCCATGCCCGACATCCACCCGGACCGCCCTTTCGTGTTCGCCTCGCTCGGCACCCTGCAGGGCCAGCGCCTGGGCCTGTTCGGGCGCATTGCGCAAGCCTGCCGCGCGCGCGGCGTCCAGCTGCTGGTGGCGCACTGCGGCGGCTTGAGCGAAGGGCAAGCCCAGGCGCTGGAGCGCATGGGCGCGACCTGGGTCTGCGGGTTCGCGCCGCAGGAAGCGGTGCTGGCGCGTGCCGACGCCGTCGTCACGCACGCCGGCCTGAACACGGTCATGGACGCCATCGCCACCCACACGCCGATCCTGGCGCTGCCGATCGCCTTCGACCAGCCCGGCGTGGCGGCGCGCGTCTGCCACGCGGGCGTCGGCCTGCGCGCGTCCGCCCGCTTCGCCGGCGTGGCCACGCTCGGCCGGCAGCTGGGGCGCCTGCTCGACGAGCCTGATTTCGCACGGCGCGCGGCGCAGCTCGCGCACGGCGTGCGCAGCGCCGGCGGCACGGCGCGCGCGGCCGACATCGTCGAGGCGGCATTGGGGATTGAACACAGCGCGGGGAGCGTCGCCGGCCATGGCTGAGCGTGCCGACTACGACCTGATCCTGGTCGGCGGCGGCCTGGCCAACGGCCTGATCGCCTGGCGCCTGCACGGCACGCGTCCGTCCCTGCGCATCCTGCTGCTGGAAAGCGAAGCGCACATCGGCGGCAACCACACCTGGTCCTTCCACGACAGCGACCTCGAGGACGCCCAGCGCGCCTGGATCGCGCCGCTGGTGGGAGCGCGCTGGCCGCGCTACGAGGTGGTGTTCCCGGGCTATACCCGCACCCTGGAGAGCGGCTACGCCAGCATCGCATCAAGCGACTTCGCGCGCGTGATCGAAGCCGCTCTGCACATCGGGCCAACAGCGGGGCTAACAACGGGCTTGCCGACGCGGCTGCGCACCGGCGTGCAGGTGGAGGCCGTCACGCCGACCTCGGTGCGGCTGGCCGGCGGCGAAACGCTACGGGCGGGCGCCGTCATCGACGGGCGCGGCATGCGGGCCAGTTCCCGCCTGGCGCTCGGCTACCAGACCTTCCTCGGCCTGGAAGTGCGGCTCGCCGCCGCGCACGGCTTGAGCGCGCCGGTGATCATGGATGCCGCCGTCGCCCAGCAGGGCGGCTACCGCTTCGTCTACCTGCTGCCCTTCGGCCCGGACCGCATCCTGATCGAGGACACGCATTACGTCGACACGGGCGTGTGGGAACCGGAACGGCTGCGCGCCAACATTGCCGCCTATGCGCAGGCGCGCGGCTGGCGCATCGCAGAGGTACTGCGCGAGGAACACGGCTCGCTGCCGATCGTGCTGGCGGGCGATATCGACGGCTACTGGCAAGACCTCGACGGCCAGCCCTGTGCCGGCCTGCGCGCCGGGTTGTTCCACGCGACCACCGGCTACTCGCTGCCGCATGCGGTGCGCCTGGCCGAGCGCGTGGCAGGCCTGCCAGACCTGGGCGCTGCAAGCCTGTTCGCCGCCATCCGCGACGAGGCGCAGGAAGCGTGGCGCGCCCAGCGCTTCTTCCGGCTGCTGAACCGCATGCTGTTCCTGGCCGGCAGCGCGGACAAGCGCTGGGCCGTGTTGCAGCGTTTTTACCGGCTGCCGGCCCCCCTGATCGCACGCTTTTATGCCGGCCGCCTGCGCCTGGCCGACAAGGCGCGCGTCCTCACCGGCAAGCCGCCCGTACCCGTGCACCAGGCCTTGGCCGCCGCATGCAAAATCCACCCGAACCAGATCAGGAATCCCGAATGAACGCATCGAAAAACGCCGTCGTCGTCGGCGCCGGCTTTGGCGGGCTGGCCCTGGCCATCCGCCTGCAGGCCAGCGGCATGCAGACGACGCTGCTGGAAAAGCGCGACAAGCCCGGCGGGCGCGCCTATGTCTACGAAGACCAGGGCTTCGTCTTCGATGCGGGCCCGACCGTCATCACCGATCCTTCCTGCATCGCGGAGCTGTTCACGGCCGCCGGCCGCCGCATGGAAGACTATGTCGAGATGCTGCCCGTTTCTCCCTTCTACCGGCTGTGCTGGGAAGACGGCAGCCATTTCGATTACGCCAACGACCAGGAAGCGCTCGACCGCCAGATCCACGCGCGCAACCCGGCGGACGTGGCTGGCTACCAGCGCTTCCTCGCCTATTCGAAAGCCGTGTTCGAGGAAGGGTATATCAAGCTCGGCACCGTCCCTTTCCTGTCCTTCCGCGACATGGTCCAGGCCGGGCCGCAGCTGGCGCGGCTGCAGGCCTGGCGCAGCGTCTACGGCATGGTGTCGCGCTTCGTGCAGGACGAACACCTGCGCCAGGCCTTTTCCTTCCACTCGCTGCTGGTCGGCGGCAACCCGTTCGCCACGTCCTCGATCTACACGCTGATCCATGCGCTCGAGCGGCGCTGGGGCGTCTGGTTCCCGCGCGGCGGCACCGGCGCCCTGGTGAAAGCCCTGGTGCGCCTGTTCCAGGACATCGGCGGGCGCATCGAACTGAACGCGCCGGTGGCGCGCATAGAAACAAACGGCGCCCTTGGCGCGCGCGTGAGCGGCGTGCGCCTCGAAGACGGCCGCCTGTTCCCGGCCGATGCCGTTGCCTCGAACGCCGACGTCGTCCACACCTATCAGTCCCTGCTGGGCCAGCATCCGCGCGGCGCGGCCGAGGCGGCGAACCTGAGCAAGAAGCGTTTCAGCAATTCCCTGTTCGTGCTGTACTTCGGGCTCGACCACCACCACAGCCAGCTGCAGCACCACACGGTCTGCTTCGGGCCGCGCTACCAGGGCCTGATCGACGAGATCTTCAACGGCGACGCGCTTGCGGATGATTTTTCGCTCTACCTGCACGCGCCCTGCGTCACCGACCCTTCTCTGGCGCCGCCGGGCTGCGGCAGCCACTACGTGCTGGCGCCGGTGCCGCACCTGGGCAATGCGCCGATCGACTGGGAAGTCGAAGGGCCGCTCTACCGCGACCGCATCTTCGACTACCTGGAACAGCGCTACATGCCGGGCCTGCGCAGCCAGCTCGTCACCAGCCGCATCTTCACGCCCTTCGACTTCCGCGACCAGCTCAACGCCCACGTCGGCTCGGCCTTCTCGCTGGAACCGATCCTCACGCAAAGCGCCTGGTTCCGCCCGCACAACCGCGACCGCGAGCTGGCGAACCTGTACCTGGTCGGCGCCGGTACCCATCCGGGCGCGGGCGTGCCCGGCGTGATCGGTTCGGCCAAGGCCACGGCCGGCCTGATGATCGAGGAGGCGTCGGCATGAGCGAAGCCCTGCTGGACCATGCGACCGAGACGATCAAGGTGGGTTCAAAGAGCTTTGCCGCTGCGGCAAAGCTTTTCTCTCCCGATATCCGCCGCAGCGTGCTGATGCTCTACGCCTGGTGCCGCCATTGCGACGACGTCGTCGACGGCCAGGAACTGGGTTTCAATACGCCCGCCCCGAGCCGGCACGACGCCGCGCGCGAACTGGTGCTGCTGCGCGAGCAGACCGCGCGCGCCTATGCCGGCGATGCGATGCAGGACCCCGCCTTTGCCGCCTTCCAGGAAGTGGCGCTGCGCCACGCGATCGACCCGCGCTTCGCGTTCGACCACCTGGCCGGCTTCGCGATGGACGTCGAGGGCGCGCGCTACGACACCATCGAGGACACGCTGCGCTACTGCTACCACGTGGCCGGCGTCGTCGGCCTGATGATGGCCTCGATCATGGGGGCGAAGGAGCCTGCCGTGCTCGACCGCGCCTGCGACCTGGGCCTGGCCTTCCAGCTGACGAATATCGCGCGCGACATCGTCGAGGATTTTCACAACGGGCGCTGCTACCTGCCCGCCGAATGGCTGCGTGAGGCCGGCATCCCGCCGGACGAGGCCGCCCTGCCGCGCCATCGCGTCGCGCTGGCGAAGGTAGCGGCGCGTCTGGTCGACCATGCCGAACCGTATTACGCGTCCGCGTCCGAAGGCATCAAGGCGCTGCCGCTGCGGTCAAGCTGGGCGATCGCCACCGCCCGCAACGTGTACCGGCAGATCGGGATCGAGGTCAAGGCGCGTGGTCCGTATGCCTGGGACGAGCGGGTCGGCACCTCGAAGGCGGCCAAGCTATGGCTGCTGGCGAAAGGCGGCGTCAGCGCCCTTGCTTCGCGTGCCGGGACGCCGGGGCCGCGTCCTGCGCATCTGTGGCAGCGTCCGGGTGCGGCCTTCGAGGCGCTCCGCCGTGGAGCGCCTGCAACTGCCGTTTGAGGGTGGCGACCGGCGGCGCATACAGGAAGCCGAAGGACACCGCGCCATCCTTGCCGGCGACCGCGTGGTGCATGCGGTGCGCCTGGTACAGGCGCTTGGCGTAGCCGCTGCGCGGCACGTAGTGGAAGGGCCAGCGCCGGTGCACCAGCCCGTCGTGGGCGACGAAATACAGGAAGCCGTAGGCGGTCATGCCGGCGCCGATCCATTGCAGCGGATACGCGCCTTCGGTGCCGAACCAGATCAGCGCGATGGCCACGCCGGCGAAGACCACCGCGTATAAATCGTTCTTCTCGAACCAGCCGCTGCGCGGTTCATGGT
Organism: Massilia sp.; assembly: GCA_039649125.1. Taxonomy (GTDB): domain Bacteria; phylum Pseudomonadota; class Gammaproteobacteria; order Burkholderiales; family Burkholderiaceae_D; genus Telluria. Next base: position 10,070 of record JBBWZO010000245.1, read on the forward strand.
GCGAGCGGTGCCAGCCCCAGCCGAAGCCGTGCATGACGTACTTGTGCGCGACGATGGAAAACACTTCCATCAGCACGATGGTGGCCACGACGATGAGCGTATTGAGCAGCATGGATGCAGCAACCGGACAGGAATGAATAGACAACGACAGCCTACCATAGGGCGTCATGCGCACGGTTTGGCGTTCCGCCGGCGGCGCGCCGCCGTCAACAATCAAGGAATTACGCGCACAGCGCACCGGCACACATCCGTCCCAGGCCGGCGCTGCCCGCTCATGCCTCTGCCCGCCACAGGGCTGCTCAGGTCGTCACGGAAGCGCTCGGCCGCTCCGCCTGCACGCCGCTGTCGAGTACCCGCATCAGGAAATGCACCTTGCGCGGCGCCCGGTGGCGCTCGTGGATGTCGCGCGTGAGCACCTCGACGCGGCGCGGCTGCATGGCCAGCTGGCGCACGTCGATGAATGGTTCGTCGGGCAGATGGCCGGCGAACTGTTCCGCCAGGTGCTGGGCCACGGTACCGTGCAGCGTGACCGGCACGCCGTTCATGGTCGTCTTCAGCTCGAAAGCGCGCGATTCGGGCAGGACGAAGACCGTCCCGACATATTCCTTGCCGTGTTCCATTTCCATGTCCGTCTCCTGTGACACGCAATGATGCGTTGGCGTGGTTGCCAGCCCGCCTGGTCGCTACTTCATCATAGCAAGCGGACGGCGCGGCGCAATGTCAAAATGTGTCCGCTCGAACGAGCATGCCGGCCTGCATCCGGCCGGCTCATCGTGTCGGCGACGGACGCGGCTTCAGCTCTCTTTCCCGGCCGACATCTTCGCCAGCGCCGCAAGGTCGAGGTCGCCATCGCCGCGCGCCACTGCTTCCTGCAGGGTCTGGCGCAAGACCGTGCCGAAGCGCAGCTGCACGCCCTGCTCCTGCGCCGCGTCGTTCGCCAGGCCAACGTCTTTCAGTCCGAGCGACAGCTTGAACCCGGCCGGGCTGTAACGCTGCTGCGCGATCATCGCGCCGTACCCCTTGTAGACGGGCGAACCGGCAAACAGCGTATTGCCCAGCAGATCGAGAAAGCTTGCGGCCCCGACGCCATGGGCCTGCGCCAGCGCCGCCGATTCGCCCATCGCCTCGATCGCGCAGGCCAGCGCCAGGTTGGCGCCCAGCTTGACCGCGTTGGCCTGCTCGGGCGACTCGCCGAAGCGCCAGGTCTTTTGCCCCATCAGGTCGAACAGCGGCTGGACGCGCCCGATCAAATTCGCAGGGCCGGCGGCGACGATGTTCAGCTTGCCGGCTGCCGCCACATCGACCCGGCCCAGCACGGGTGCGGCGACGTAGCCGATGCCCCGTTGCGCATGCAGCGCCGCCATCTCGCGCGCAAATGCGACCGAGACGGTCGCCATGTTCACGTGGATGCTGCCGGGTTTCATCGCATCGAACGCGCCGCCCTCGACCAGCACCGCGCGCGTGGCGGCGTCGTCGGCCAGCATCGTGAACAGCACATCGACCGCGCCAGCCGCTGCCGGGCTGTCGACGGCATGCGCGCCCTGTACCGCCAGTTCCTGCATGGGTCCGCCACTGCGGTTCCAGACGCGCAAAGGGTGGCCTGAGCGCAGCAGGTTCGCCGCCATCCCGCGCCCCATCGCGCCCAGCCCGATAAATCCGATCTCCATGTGTCGCTCCTTGACGTGCGCCGCTGCCGCGGCCGGTCCTGCAATTGAAGCAGCATTTCGCGAAAGGCGGCGCGGAAAAAACCCGTGAATCGGTCGCAACGTATCTGGAATATCCGTAGGGTAGGCGGGGTAATTTCGGCCAATGGCCGGAATTGCGCCTACGCGTTCAACCAGTGGTGGAATAGTGGCAGAGCGGCTCGTCATCGGACGGTTGAACGCGTAGGCAGGAGACCTGCCTACCCTACGGGTATGCCAGATACGTCGCACGAACGCTGTGGACGCAAAAAAAAACGGGACCATGCGGTCCCGTTCTCCTGCCTTCCGACTACCTTGCAGCTCAGCGCTTGCGCTGCGGCGGCAGGTCGGTGCAGACGCCTTTGTAGACTTCCGCCGCCATGCCGATCGACTCGCCCAGCGTCGGGTGCGGGTGGATCGTCTTGCCGATGTCGACGCCGTCGGCGCCCATCTCGATGGCGAGGGCGATCTCGCCGATCATGTCGCCGGCATTCGTGCCGACAATCGTGCCGCCGATGATGCGGTGGGTCTCGGCGTCGAACAGCAGCTTGGTGAAGCCTTCCGAGCGGCCGTTGGCGACGGCGCGGCCCGAGGCGGCCCACGGGAAGTGGCCCTTCTCGACCTTGATGCCCTTCTGCTTGGCTTCGTCTTCGGTCAGGCCGGCCCAAGCCACTTCCGGATCGGTGTAGGCCACCGACGGAATGACCTTGGCGTCGAAGTAGGCCTTCTCGCCGTGCGCGGCTTCGGCCGCGACGTGGGCTTCATGCACGGCCTTGTGCGCCAGCATCGGCTGGCCAACCAGGTCGCCGATGGCGAAGATGTGCGGCACGTTGGTGCGCATCTGGCCGTCGACAGGGATGAAGCCGCGGTCGGTCACCGCCACGCCGGCCTTGTCGGCGGCGATCTTCTTGCCGTTCGGGCTGCGGCCCACGGCCACCAGCACCAGGTCGTAGACCTGGGCTTCCGGCGCCGGCTGGCCGGCTTCGGCCGACTCGAACGTCACCTTGATCCCTTCCGCCAGCGCTTCCACGCCGACGGTCTTGGTCTTCAACATGATGTTGTCGAAGCGCTGCGCGTTGAACTTCTGCCAGACCTTGACGGCCTCGCGGTCCGCGCCCTGCATCAGCCCGTCCATCATCTCGACCACGTCGATGCGCGCACCCAGGGTCGAGTACACGGTCGCCATTTCCAGGCCGATGATGCCGCCGCCGATGACCAGCATGCGCTTCGGTACCTGGCGCAGTTCCAGCGCGCCGGTCGAGTCGACGATGCGCGGATCTTCCGGCACGAAAGGCAGCTTCACGACCGAGGAGCCGGCCGCGATGATCGCCTTGGCGAACTTCACGACCTTCTTGCTGCCGTCGGCTGCGGTGACTTCGATGTGGTTCGGGCTCAGGAACTGGCCCACGCCCTGCACCACGTTGACCTTGCGCGCCTTGGCCATGAAGGCCAGGCCGCCCGTCATCTTCTTGATGACGCCGTCCTTGTAGGCACGCAGCTTGTCGATGTCGACGTCGGGCCTGGCGAAGCTGACGCCCAGGTCGGCCATGTGTGCGGTCTCGTCCATGATGTGCGCCACGTGCAGCAGCGCCTTGGACGGGATGCAGCCCACGTTCAGGCAGACGCCGCCCAGGGTGGCGTACTTCTCGACCAGCACCGTGTCCATGCCGAGGTCGGCCGCGCGGAAGGCGGCCGAGTAGCCGCCGGGACCGGCGCCCAGCACCATCATCTCGCATTCGATGTCGACCTGGCCGCTGTAGCTGGCGG
>JBBWZO010000272.1:0-3453 GCA_039649125.1 Massilia sp.
CCACAGCGCGCAAACCCGCTGATCCTGCGCCCAGATAGTCCCGGACAACTTCGAGCTTGAACTGCTCGCTGTACTTCGTCATGAAAAAACCCCAAAAGTTGGTGTCCAACTTTTGGGGTTCAGTTCACCGGGCGGGTTTTTCTTGAGCGCTCGCCCAGTTACGCGGCGAACGATTCCAGCGCCGCATTGAAGGTCGCGCTCGGACGCATCACGGCCTTCACCTTGGCGTCGTCGGCCTTGTAGTAGCCGCCGATGTCGACCGGCTTGCCCTGCACTTCCAGCAGTTCGGCAACGATCTTCTGCTCGTTCTCGGCCAGGTTTTGCGCCAGCGGTGCAAAGGCGGCGGCCAGCTCGGCGTCGTCGGTTTGCGCGGCCAGTTCCTGCGCCCAGTACAGCGACAGGTAGAACTGGCTGCCGCGGTTGTCGAGTTCGCCGGTCTTCGGCGATGGCGACTTGCGGTTGTCCAGCAGCTTGCCGGTCGCCGCGTCGAGCGTCTTCGCCAGCACTTTCGCTTTCGCGTTGCCGGTCTTGATGCCGAGGTCTTCCAGCGACACGGCCAGCGCCAGGAACTCGCCCAGCGAATCCCAGCGCAGGTGGTTCTCTTCCACCAGCTGCTGCACGTGCTTCGGAGCCGAGCCGCCGGCGCCGGTTTCGTACATGCCGCCGCCGGCCATCAGCGGAACGATCGACAGCATCTTGGCGCTGGTGCCCAGTTCCATGATCGGGAACAGGTCGGTCAGGTAGTCGCGCAGGATGTTGCCGGTCACCGAGATGGTATCCAGGCCGCGCTTGACGCGCTCCAGGGTGTAACGCATGGCGCGCACTTGCGACATGATCTGGATATCCAGGCCGGTCGTGTCGTGGTCCTGCAGGTAGGTCTTCACCTTCTTGATCAGTTCGGCTTCGTGCGGACGGTACGGGTCGAGCCAGAACACGGCCGGCATGCCCGAGTTGCGCGCGCGCGTCACGGCCAGCTTGACCCAGTCACGGATCGGCGCGTCCTTGACCTGGCACATGCGCCAGATGTCGCCGGTCTCGACGTTCTGCGACAGCAGCACTTCGCCGGTGGCGAGGTCGGTGATGTTGGCCACGCCGTCTTCCGGAATCTCGAAGGTCTTGTCGTGCGAGCCGTATTCTTCCGCCTGCTGCGCCATCAGGCCCACGTTCGGGACCGTGCCCATGGTGCGCGGGTCGAAGGCGCCGTGCCATTTGCAGAAGTTGATGATCTCCTGGTAGATGCGGGCGAAGGTCGATTCAGGGATGACCGCCTTGACTTCCTTCAGGCTGCCGGTCGCATCGTACATCTTGCCGCCGGCGCGGATCATCGCAGGCATCGTGGCGTCGACGATGACGTCGTTCGGCGAATGGAAGTTGGTAATGCCCTTGGCCGAGTCGACCATGGCCAGCGCCGGACGGTGTTCCTGGCAGGCGTGCAGGTCGCGCTCGATTTCTTCGCGCTGCGAGGCCGGCAGGCTGGCGATCTTGTTGTACAGGTCGGCCATGCCGTTGTTGACGTTGATGCCCAGGCTGTCGAACAGGGCGCCGTGCTTCTCGAACGCTTCCTTGTAGAACATGCGCACGCAGTGACCGAAGACGATCGGGTGCGAGACCTTCATCATCGTCGCCTTCACGTGCAGCGAGAACAGGACGCCGGTGTTCTTCGCGTCGTCGATCTGCTTTTCGTAGAACGCCAGCAGCGCCTTGCGGCTCATGAACATCGAGTCGATGATCTCGCCTTCCTGCAGCGCGACTTTCGGCTTCAGGACGATGGTCTGGCCGGTCCTGGTGATCAGTTCCATCTTGACTTCACGCGCGCGGTCGAGGGTCATCGACTTTTCGCCGTGGTAGAAGTCGCCGTGCGTCATGTGCGACACGTGGGTGCGCGAAGCCGGCGACCATTCGGCCATCGAGTGCGGATTCTTGCGGGCATATTCCTTCACGGCGCGCGGCGCGCGGCGGTCCGAGTTGCCTTCACGCAGGACCGGGTTGACGGCGGAGCCGATGCACTTGCCGTAGCGTGCCTTGATCTGCTTCTCTTCTTCGGTCTTCGGATCGGCCGGGTAGTCGGGGATGTTGTAGCCCTTGCCCTGCAGCTCCTTGATGGCGGCGGTCAGCTGGCCGACCGAGGCGCTGATGTTCGGCAGCTTGATGATGTTCGCATCCGGCTCGAGCGTCTTCTTGCCCAGCTCGGCGAGCGCGTCAGGTACGCGCTGCTCAGGCGTCAGGTTTTCCGGGAAAGCCGCCAGGATACGGGCCGCGACCGAGATGTCGCTCTGCTCGACCTTGATGCCGGCCGGCTTGGTGAAGGTGCTGACGACTGGCAGGAAGGCGTGGGTCGCCAGCAGGGGCGCCTCGTCGGTCAGGGTGTAGATGATGGTCGGATCACTGCTCATGCGCTTTTTCCTCGGTTCTCGCGGTGGTTCGCGATGTGTATAACTTGATAAGAAGCTTGATAAAGTCGGCCTGTCTCGTTCGCGGCAGCGATCATACTACCCCGCTGGCGGCGCGATGGACAGATCGTGCAGGCCGTTTTCCGCTCGGCACCAGGTATGCCGGCGAAACCGGCAGCCTGGGGCGGTCAAGCCGGCCCGGCTGTGCCGAAGTCTTCTATAAGACATAAGACGGGCGTTTCACATTATGCACCAGTATTTTACTGTGCGCTACAGCTTTAACGGCTGGAGGGCCGCCCGCCTGGCTGCTGGCGGCACCTTGCCGGTGCGGCGTGAAGCGAGCGCGCAGGGGTAACGGAACACGCTAGGATGCAATTACCGGGAAATCACCTCCCCTTGATTCGACTTGAGCCGACAGGAGAAGCCATGAATGCCGTACGCCAGTCCGATGCTGCCGCCATCCCCGCCCTGCGCACCCTGGCATGGGCCGGCTTCCTGCTTGGTTTCGGCATGGGAGGATTCTTCGACGGCATCCTGCTGCACCAGGTGCTGCAATGGCACCACCTGCTGTCCCTCGTGCCGGGCGAGCCCTGGCGCGACATCAAGGTGCAAATCCTGGCCGACGGCCTGTTCCACGTGCTGATGTATGTGATCGCCGCCTTCGGCCTGTGGAAACTGTGGCGGGTGCGCGCGGCGGTCGCAAGCGGCGACCGCATCCTGCTGGCCAGCGCCGCATTCGGCTTCGGCATCTGGAACGTGATCGATGCGGTCCTGTTTCACTGGGTGCTCGAGCTGCACCATATTCGCCTCGACACCAACCCGCTGCTCTGGGACCTGCTCTGGCTCCTCGTGTTCGGCCTGGCCTTCGTGGCGCTGGCCTGGTGGCTGTGGCGCGGCACCGACACACTGGGCGGCAAGGCCGGTGCGGCCGCGCTGGTGCTGGCGGTACTGGTCGGCGGCCCGGTCGCGGCGCTGCCGCCGCAGGATGCCGATACGGTGATGGTGTTCTTCAAGCCGGGCACCACGCCGGCGCAGGTGTTTGCCGGGATCGATGCGGTGGACG
>JBBWZO010000285.1:0-8424 GCA_039649125.1 Massilia sp.
GTGGCGCAGCGGCCCGTCGAGCACCAGTTCGTTGGCGCCGGCCAGGCCGCTGGCGGTGATCGCGATGCCGCCGACATAGAAGGCGAAGGCGCAGGCGTACAGCGCCGCCAGCAGCGAGCCGAACACGGCGGCCGGAATGACCATGAACAGGTTGAAGATCAGCAGGCCGAGCACCGAGACGAACAGGCGCACCAGGTTGGCCGGGTTGTTCTGCTCCTTGAAGGCATGCATGTGGGCGTTGGTGCGCAGGGTCAGGGCGACCTTCTTCGGGTCGTCCAGTTCGCGGGCGATGTCGGAGTCGAGCCGGCCGGCGGCCATGCCGTCGACGAAGCGCTGTTCGTACCAGGCCAGGGTCTTCGCCTGCAGTTCCGGCGGCAGGCCGAGCAATGCGCGTTTCAGCGCATCGAGGTATTCGAGCTTGCCCATGGTGTCATGTTGGTGTGTCCGTGACGCGGTTATCCGATGCTGCTACTGTACGGATCCGGCCCCGCTCCCGCCAGCGCCCTGCGACAGGCTGCCGTTTTCGCGTCCCGAAGCGCTCCCACGCAGGATGATCGACGCCGCGGCCTGGCCGCTGCGCACCGCCGACTCGAGCGTGGCCGGATAGTCGCCGGCCGTGTAGTCGCCGGCCAGCACGAGGCCGGGCAGCAGCGTCGCGTTGGCCGGACGCGCGAGATTCGGCGTGCAGGCGAAGGTGGCGCGCTTTTCGGTGATCACGCGCGACCACTGCGGGCTCCCCAGGCCGAGCGAGGGGAAGGCCTCATCCAGCTGTGCCGCAACGGTGCGCGCCAGGCTGTCCTGGTCGAGCGCGGCGGCCGCGCCGGCGGCACTGATGACGACCGCCAGCAGGCCGCTTTGATTGGTGTCGAGCTGGCCCCGGTCGAACACGAACTGGCCGAAGCGTGCGCGTTCCGGCCCGTCGAGCAGAGCGCAAAACGGCAGCGGGAGGCGTAGCTGACGGTCGTATTGCAGGTAGCAGGTGGCGATCGGCTCGTACTCGAAGGTTTTTAATTGTGCAGCCAGGTCGGCCGTCTCCTCGAACGGTGCGAGCAGGGCGGCCGACTGCGCCGCGGGCGTGGCCAGCACGACAGAGTCGAAGCGTCCGCGCCAGGCGCCGTCGAGCGACTGGCCGCTGGCCTTGAGTTCCCAGCCGCCGTCGCTGCGCGCAAGCGACTCGACCTTGGCGCCGCCATGCACCGCGCCGCCCTGCGCTGCGAGGTAGCGCGCCGCCGCCTGCGGAAACAGCGCGCTCAGCTCGAGGCGCGGAATCAGCATGTCGGAGGCCGCCCGTTTCGCGCCCAGGCTGTCGCGCAGGACGGCCAGGAAGACGTTGGCCGAAGCCCGTTCGGGCGCCGTGTTCAGGGCCGCCAGGCAGAGCGGGTACCACATCAGGCGCTGCAGGCGGGCGGTCTGGCCGAAGCGCTCGAGCAGGACCGTGACGCTGACATCCTGGTCCAGGCGCCAGCCCATCCAGCGCGCGGCGGTGCTGAAGCGGGCCAGCGCCAGCTTGTCTTCGCGCGCCAGGCCGTCCGCCCGCATCAGGGCGACGATCATGTGCCACGGCGCGGGCAGGCGCGGGGCGACGAAGTCCATGCCGCCGCTGCCATCCGGATAGCGCATCTGCAGCGGCAGGCGCAGGAAGGCCGTGGCCGGCTCGACGCCGACCCGTTTCAGGAGTGCGAGCGTGTCCTTGTAGGCGCCGAGCAGGATGTGCTGGCCGTTGTCGAGCAGGCGGCCATCGATCTCGATGGCGCGCGCGCGTCCGCCGAGGGTGCGCGCGGCTTCGAACAGCGTCACCCCGGCGCCGCGCCGCGCCAGCGCGACCGCCGCGGCGCAACCTGCCCAGCCGCCGCCGACGACGGCAACGGCAAGCCGGCGTTTAGCTGCGCACATAGGTCTTCCACGCCAGCCAGAGCTTGCGCAGCGGCGTGAGCGAGATGCGCTGGTTCAGCACGTGGAAGTTGTCGCGCGCGATTTCGTCGAGCAGGGTGCGGTAGATCGCGGCCATCATCAGGCCGGGACGCTGGGCGCGCCGGTCTTCCTTCGGCAGCAGGGCCAGCGCCTCGTCGTACATCTGTTGCGCACGCTCGGTCTGGAAACGCATCAGCGCTTCGAATTTCTCGCTGTGGCGGGCGTTGAGCAGGTCGGCCGCCGTCACCCCGAACTGCTGCAGCTCGTTCACCGGCAGGTAGATGCGGCCCTTGCGCGCGTCTTCGCCGACGTCGCGGATGATGTTTGTCAGCTGGAACGCCAGGCCGAGCTTTTCGGCATAGGCCAGCGTCTGCGGATTCGTGTAGCCGAAGATGCTGGCCGACAGGATGCCGACCACGCCGGCCACGTGCCAGCAATACTTGCGCAGGCCCGCATAGTCGAGGTAGCGGCTCTGGTCGAGGTCCATCTGCATGCCGTCGATGATGGCCTGCAGGTGCTGTTCCTCCAGGCCGTAGAGTGCGACGTGCGCTTGCAGGGCCTGGGTCACCGGATGTGTCGGCGTGCCCTTGTACATCGCCGACACCTCGGTGCGCCACCATGCCAGCTTGATGCGCGCCACCGATGCATCGGTGGCGTCGTCCACGGTGTCGTCCACTTCGCGGCAGAACGCGTACAGCGCCGTGATCGCACGGCGGCGTTCGGGTGCGAGGAAGAGGAAGCTGTAATAGAAGCTGGAACCGCTCTGGACAGTCTTTTGCTGGCAGTATTCGTCGGGAGACATGTAAGAATTGCAATGTTAGGCGATGCGAAGCTGCTATCTTATCCGATGCGGTGACGATGCACGTACTGCCGGGGCTGCCAGGCAGGTTTTTTCTGCGTGGATGAGGGCGCGGATGCGCGCTCACGTACCTATCCCATGCGCATCACGTTCGCCTCACATGCGCACGGCGCGCCCCAGCATGACGAGGTAATCCAGCTTGCCGAGGGTCGGGCGGCGGCGGTAGACGTCGTACTGGGCGCGCTCGATCCGCTCCAGGATGCGCAGGCCGCCCTGCACGATCAGGCGCAACTCCCAGCCGATGCGGCCGGGGAGTTGCCTGGCCAGCGGCGCGCCCGACAGCATCAGGGCGCGTGTGCGCTCGACCTCGAAAGCCATCAGCGCGCGCCAGGCCGGGGTGGCACGGCCGGCCTCGATATCGGCCTCGCCCACCCCGAAGCGCGCCAGGTCTTCCTGCGGCAGGTAGATCCGGCCCTTGGCGATGTCGATGCCGACGTCCTGCCAGAAATTAATCAGCTGCAGGGCGGTGCAGATGGCGTCCGACTGGCGCAGCTGGCGTTCGCCGCCGACGCCGTACAGGGCCAGCATCAGGCGGCCGACCGGATCGGCGGAGCGGCGGCAATAGTCGAGCAGCGCCGCGTAGTCGGGGTAGCGCGCCGTCACCACGTCCTGGCGGAAGGCCGACAGCAGGTCGCGCAGCGGTTGCAGCGGCAGGCCGAACTGCGCCACCACGGCACCCAGGCGCGCGAACATCGGGCGCGCCGGGATGCGCCCGGCTGCGATATCGTCCAGTGCCGCGTCGTAGTCGGCCAGGCCTGCCAGGCGCTCGGCGGGCGCGGCATCGCCCTCGTCGGCCACGTCGTCCGCACCGCGCGCAAACGCGTAAATCGTTTCCACGGCCGGCACCAGGCGACGCGGCATCAGGATCGAGGCGACAGGGAAGTTTTCGTAGTGGTCGACAGACATTCGTGGCCAAAATGACCGCGAAGTCATTTGAGAGTTGAGTTTGCATGATTATAATTGTCGGGCTTCAAAAAGCGATGACTGCACCGATAATGCAGGGTTGCCTGCATCCTGCTCCACCAACCAATCCAAGGAATCAAAACGTGTCCGCTCCGACCCGACTGCGCCGGTCCCTGGCCGTCCTGGCCATGCCCCTGTGCGCGCTGCTGCTGGCTGCCTGTTCGAAAGACGAGCCGAAGATCGAAGACGTGCGCCCGGTGCGCGCGGCCGTGCTTGCCCAAGGCGCCAGCAACGCCAGCGCTGAATTCTCCGGCGAGGTGCGCCCGCGCATCGAGTCGCGCCTGGGCTTCCGGGTGGCGGGCAAGATCACCCGGCGCGAGGTGGACATCGGCGCCATCGTCAAGAAGGGTGACGTCCTGATGCAGCTCGACCCGCAGGACCTGAAGCTGGCCGCGGCCGGCGCCCAGGCCAGCCTGCGCGCCGCCGAGACCAACCGCGACCTGGCCAGCGCCGACTACAAGCGCTACCAGGAACTGCGGGCGAAGAATTTCGTCAGCCAGTCTGTGCTGGACAGCAAGCGCGCGGCCCTGCGCGCGGCCCAGGCCGAAGCCGATGCCGCCCGTGCCGCCTTCCGCGGCCAGTCGAACCAGGCCGGTTACGCCAGTCTGGTCTCGGACATCGATGGCGTGGTCACCGGCATCGATGCCGAAGTCGGACAGGTCGTGAACGCCGGCACGCCCGTTGTGCGGGTGGCGCGCACCGACGAGATGGAAGTCGTGATCGGGATTCCGGAAGACCGGGTGGGCGACCTGCGCAAGGTCAGCTCGGTCACGGTGCGCATGTGGGCCAAGCCGGACGTGGCAATCCCGGGCCGCGTGCGCGAAGTCTCGCCGGTGGCCGATCCGGCTACCCGCACCTACACCGCGAAGGTCGCGATCCCGCCGAGCCCGAACGTGCGGCTGGGGATGACGGCCGCCGTCCAGATCGCCTCGCGGAACGGCGGCGGCGGCCTGCCCGCGCCGCTGACCGCGCTGCATCACCAGAAGGGCGTCACCGGCGTCTGGATCGTCGAGAACGGCGCCGTGCGCCTGGTGCCGGTGCAGGTGGTGGGCCAGGCCGGCAACGAGGTGCTGCTCGGCGACGGCGTACGGCCCGGCCAGACCATCGTCACGGCCGGCGTCAACCAGCTGCGCGCGGGACAGAAAGTGCGGATTCTCACCGCCGACGTGGCGCGCCGCGGCGACACCGAAGCGGCGGCGGATGGCGCAGGCGCAGGCGCGAGCGGCGGCGCCCCTCCTTCGAGTGCTCCCGCAGCCGCCGGGGCCGTCAAATGATGCGGGGTTTCAACCTGTCGCGCTGGGCGCTCGAAAACATTCCGCTGACCCGCTACCTGATCGCCGCGCTGCTGATCGGCGGCATGTTCGGCTACGCTAACCTCGGCCAGGACGAAGACCCGCCGTTCACCTTCCGCGCGATGGTCGTGCGCGCCATCTGGCCGGGAGCGACCGCCGTGCAGATGGCCGAGCAGGTCACCGACAAGCTCGAGCGCAAGCTCCAGGAAACGCCGTATATCGACCGGATCCGCAGTTTTTCGAAGCCGGGCGAGACCACCATCATCCTCGAGCTGCGCGAGTCGACGCCGCCCAAGGAAGTGCCCGACTCCTGGTACCAGGTGCGCAAGAAGATCGGCGACATCCAGGGTACCCTGCCGGCGGGGGTGATCGGTCCCTTCTTCAACGACGAGTTCGGCGACACCTACGGTTCGATCTTCGCGCTCTCCGGCGACGGCTTCACCTATGCCGAGATGAAGGATTACGCCGATTTCGTGCGCCAGCAGCTGCTCGGCGTGCCGCTGGTGGCGAAGGTCGAGCAGTTCGGCGTGCAGAACGAAAAGATCAACATCCTGTTCTCGAACCAGAAGTTTGCCCAGCTGGGCGTGCCGATGGAGCAGATCGTCAACCAGCTGGCCACGCAGAACGGTGTCGAGGCCTCGGGCGTGCTGGTCACGCCGACCGACAACCTGCAGGTGCGCGTGACCGGCGCCATCCGTACGGTCAAGGAGCTGGAAGACCTGCAGCTGCGCGCCGGCAGCACCACCTTCCGCCTGGGCGACTTCGCCACCGTGAAACGCGAATACCAGGATCCGCCGACGGACAAGATGCGCTTCAACGGCAAGGAGGTGATCGGCCTTGGGGTCTCGATGGAGAAGGGCGGCAACATCATCCGGCTGGGCGAGTCGCTGGAAGCGACGGTGGCCCAGATCCGCTCGCAGCTGCCGGTCGGGATCGAGCTCGAGCGCGTCTCGAACCAGCCGCGCGCGGTCACCGAATCGGTGGACGAATTCATCCGGACCCTGGTCGAGGCGGTATTCATCGTGCTCGCGGTGAGCTTCCTCGCGCTGGGCCTGCACACCAAGCCGAAACTCTCGATCGACGTGCGTCCGGGCCTGGTGGTGGCGCTTACCATTCCGCTGGTGCTGGCCATTACCTTCCTGTTCATGCGCATGCTCGACATCTCGCTGCACAAGGTCTCGCTCGGCGCCTTGATCATCGCGCTCGGACTGCTGGTGGACGACGCCATCATCGCGGTCGAGATGATGGTGCGCAAGATGGAAGAGGGCTTCTCGCGGCTGGAGGCGGCTACCTATGCCTACACCTCGACGGCAATGCCGATGCTGACCGGCACCCTGATCACGGCGGCCGGCTTCCTGCCGATCGGCCTGGCGAAGTCGACCGCCGGCGAGTACACCTTCTCGATGTTCTCGGTGAACGCGATCGCGCTGCTCGTATCGTGGGTGGTGGCGGTCACCTTCACGCCTTACATCGGCTTCATGCTGTTGAAGGTCAAACCTTCCGGTCACGGGCACGGGCATGCCGAGCACGATGTCTACGACACTCCGGGCTTCCGGCGTTTTCGCCGCGTCGTGAGCTGGTGCGTGGAATTTCGCTGGACCACGATCGCGCTGAGCCTGGCGGTGTTCGCGCTGGGCGTGTTCGGCTTCAAGTTCATCGAGAAGCAGTTCTTCCCGGATTCAAGCCGCCCGGAACTGATGGTCGAGATGTGGCTGCCGGAGGGGACGAGTTTCGCCGCCAACGAGGCGCTGGTGAAGCGCTTCGAGGGCTTCATTCGTCAGCAGGAGGGCGTCGAGAGCGTGACGAGCTATGTCGGCACCGGCAGCCCGCGCTTCTACCTGCCGCTGGACCAGATCTTCCCGCAGTCGAACGTGTCGCAACTGGTGGTGTTGCCGGTCGATGCCGAGGCGCGAGACCGCCTGCGGGTCAGCATCGAAAACGCCTTCCGCAACGACTTCCCCGAAGTGCGCGGGCGCGTGAAACTGCTGCCGAACGGGCCGCCGGTGCCGTATCCGGTGCAGTTCCAGGTGGCCGGGCCCGACATCGGCATCGTGCGCGGCGTGGCCGACCAGGTCAAGGAGGTGCTGCGCGCGAACCCGAACGCGGTCGGCGTGAACGACAACTGGAACGAGTCGGTGAAGGTACTGCGCCTCGACCTTGACCAGGACAAGTTGCGCGCACTGGGCGTGACTTCGCAGTCGGTGCGCCGTGCGGTGAATACTGTCTTGTCGGGGACGACCATCGGCCAATTCCGCGAAACGAACGAGCTGATCGACATCGTGGTACGCCAGCCAGCCGACGAGCGTTCGACCATCACGGCCCTGAAGGACACCAACATTCCGACCGGCTCGGGGCGGCCCGTGACGATCGGGCAGGTGGCGCGCGTCGAATTCGTCTGGGAGCCGGGGGTGATCTGGCGCGAAGGGCGCGAGTGGGCGATCATGGTCCAGTCGGACGTGGTCGCGGGCATCCAGGGTCCGACCGTATCGGACCAGGTGGGCGAGCAGCTGGCGGACATCCGCGCCAAACTGCCGGCGGGCTACCGCGTGACGCTGGAAGGGGCGGCGGCCGACAGTTCGGAAGCGGAAGCCTCGATCGCGGCGAATGTGCCGCTGGTACTGTTCATCGTGTTTACGCTCCTGATGCTGCAACTGCACAGCTTCTCGCGCGCGCTGCTGGTCTTCCTGACCGGGCCGCTCGGCGTGGCGGGTGCGGCCATGGCCCTCCTGATTCTCGACCGGCCGTTCGGCTTCGTCGCGAACCTGGGCGTGATCGCGCTGTTCGGGATGATCATTCGTAACTCGGTGATCCTGGTCGACCAGATCGAGCAGGACATCAAGGGCGGGGCGGAGGCGTGGAACGCGATCGTCGAGGCGGCCGTGCGGCGCTGCCGGCCTATCCTGTTGACGGCAGCGGCAGCGGCGCTGGCGATGATCCCGCTGTCGCGCTCGGTGTTCTGGGGACCGATGGCGGTGGCCATCATGGGTGGGCTGCTGGTGGCCACGGCTTTGACGCTGTTATTCCTGCCGGCCTTGTATGCGGCGTGGTTCAGGGTGAAGAAGCCGGTGGGGTGAGGGTGGGCGCCGCCGCGGACGGCCAAACGCGGCGCCTACCAGCCGCTCCGGCATATGCGTAAAAAGCCCACGCCCGTGAGCGAGCCCCCAAGGCTCGCTCACCAAGCAAAATTCACCCCTATAGTGTCAGAAAATCCAGTAAAATACCGGGTTGAAGTTGTAGCCCATAAACAAAGGAGTGCAGGGCGGCCGGGTTTTATTGTCGGGCGCCCTTTGTTTATGTGGCAATATGCAATCCTGCGCGAGGATGGCGAAATTGGTAGACGCACCAGGTTTAGGTCCTGACGCCAGCAATGGTGTGGGGGTTCGAGTCCCCCTCCTCGCA
>JBBWZO010000297.1:0-11653 GCA_039649125.1 Massilia sp.
GGCCGTCCTGGCCAAAACCCGTGATCGAGCAGTAGACGAGATCCGGCTTGACGGCTTTCAGCGATGCATAGTCCAGCCCATAGCGTTTCAGCTGCCCGACCTTGTAATTCTCGAGCACGACGTCGGCATGGCGCGCCAGGTCGCGGATCAGGGCCTGGCCTTCGGGACTGGCGATATCGACCGTCACCGAACGCTTGCCGCGGTTCGCCGACAGGTAATAGGCCGCTTCGCCCGTGTCGTTCCCGTCCGCGTCCTTCGCGTAGGGCGGGCCCCAGGCGCGCGTGTCGTCGCCGCAGCCGGGGCGCTCGATCTTGATCACGTCGGCGCCGAGGTCGGCCAGGTTTTGCGAGCACCAGGGCCCGGCGAGGACGCGCGACAGGTCGAGCACGCGGATGTGGCCGAGCGCCTTGTGGACGCCGTTGGTGGAACCGCTCGGGGAGCCAAGTTGGGTCATGCTGATCTCTTTGACAAGTTCGGACGAAGCCGATTATAGCTGGCGGCGCCCGGTCGCCCGCTGGTCGGACGCATCCGGGCGGGCCGGGGCCCTCAGGCGCGGTGCGTACCCGGTTCGC
This sequence comes from Massilia sp., assembly GCA_039649125.1. GTDB lineage: Bacteria > Pseudomonadota > Gammaproteobacteria > Burkholderiales > Burkholderiaceae_D > Telluria. The sequence continues at coordinate 573 of JBBWZO010000297.1, forward strand.
GCAGCCCCGCGTCTTCCAGCTGGGCGGCGAACAGGTCGCGCTCGCGGTCGACGATGTTATCCACCGTGCGCTCGTCCAGGCCCATCGCCTCGAGCACGAAGGCCGACAACTGCAGGCTGGCTTCGAGCGTTTCCGGTACCACGACCGTGGCGCCGGCGCGGCGCAGGAAGCGCGCATGCCGTTCGTCGCGCGAGCGCACGAACAGCGGCACGTGGGCGAACTCGCGCCGGATGGCGTGCACGGCCTCCAGGGATGCGGCCGGATTGTCCATCGTCAGCACGATCGCCGGCGCCTCGTCGGCATTCACGCGGCACAGCAGTTCAGGACGCGAGGCATTGCCGAAGAATACGGGGATGCCTTGCGCATGCAGTTTCGAGACCAGGCGTGCGTCGTTCTCGAAAGCGACGAATGGGATGTTCTGGGCCGTGAGCAGCCTGGCCAGCTGCTGGCCGACGCGCCCGAAACCGGCGATGATGATGCGCCCGCGCGCTGTCGCCAGCGCGCCGTCGTCGTTCTGCGCGGCGCGCTCCTGGGCGGCACGTTCGCCGCCTTCGCCGATCGTGCGCCCGATGCGCGCCAGCAGGGGCGTAATGAACATCGACAGGCCGACCACCAGCATCACGCGAGCGCCGAGGGCCGGGTCGAGCAACTGCGCGCTGATGGCATAGCCCAGCACGACGAAGACGAATTCGCCGCCCTGGGACAGCAGCAGGCCGCCCTCGACGGCGCGGCACCAGGGCATGCGCCCGATCCGGAACAGTAGCGCCACCACGCTGGCCTTGATCAGCACCAGGGTCAGCACCGCCGCCAGCAGCCACAGCGGCGCTTCGACGATCTGGCGCGCGTCCATGTTCATCCCCACCGACATGAAGAACAGGCCCATGAGCAGGCCCTTGAACGGCTCGACCATCAGCTCGACCTCGTGCCGGAACTCGGTCTCGGCCAGCAGCAGGCCGGCGATCAGCGCGCCGAGCGCCATCGACAGGCCGGCGGCGGCGGAAAGGCCGGCGATGCCGAAGGTGCTGAGCAGGATCAGTGCCATGAAGACGTCGGGCTGGCGGTGCCGGGCAAAGGCCTTGAACAAGGGCGGGATCACGCGCCGGCCGAGCACATAAATGAGGGCGATCGCGCCGCCGGCCTTGGCCATCGCGACGAGCGCCAGCGTGGTCGCGCCCTCGTCGCCGCCCGCGCCGCGCGAGAGGACGCCGATCAGGACCAGGATCGGCACCACGGCCAGGTCCTGCAGCATCAGCACGGCGAACACCGATTGGCCGAGGCGGGTGCCGGTGCTCTTCTGCTCGCTCATCAGCTGCATGACGATGGCGGTCGACGAGAGCGACAGCACCACGCCGAGGATGGCCGCCGTGGCGACCGGCTGACCGGCGAACCAGGCCACGCCTCCTATTACCAGGGCGCTTGCCAGCACCTGGGCCGTGCCGGCGCCGAACACCCAGGCGCGCATCGCCCACAGGCGCGCGGCCGAGAGCTCCAGGCCGATCATGAACATCAGGAACAGCACGCCGATTTCGGCCAGCATCGCCACGCCCTGGCCGCTGGGGAAGGTGAGCCAGCCCACCTCGGGAAACTGCGCGGCGAGCAGACCCAGGCCGAAGGGGCCGAGCAGGGTGCCGGCTGCCAGGAAACCGAGCACCTGGTTGATGCGCAGCCGCTGCAGCGTGGGAATCAGGATGCCGGCGAGGATCAGGAACAGGATGATCTCCCGGAGAAAAGGGAATGCGTGTTGCTCTTGCACGAAGGGGTGCCTTTTGCGGTTGTGGGCTGCGTTGGCATTTTATAACGGTGGAGCGGGGGCAAGGCTATGGCTGGCAAGCCGAGATGCGAGCGCATGCCGGGTGCATATGCGCGTACGAATGCCCGCCGTGGACGCAGGGTGTGCACTCCGTGCCCACGCGGAACGCTGCACCGTGTTGGCGCTTCTTGTGCCAGGCCAGGTGCCTGTGCGCGGTCGGAATGCATGCCGGAAGGGATGCAGGGTGGTCGGCTCCACCGGGGGAGCGAGCATTTACGCGCCTTGAACGCCTGCTTCGCGTTCCGCGGGCATTTAGCCCGCGTCACCCCACGCGTTCAAGCGGCTCCAGAAACCTCGCGTCGGTGCCGGCGTGCGTTGAACGCGTGGGCGGCACATGGGTTCCGTGCCTGCCTAGTATCGGGTGGAGCCGCCCGGTGAACCCGTCATCGAGGCCATTGGCCTCGATGACCCCTACGGGGCAAGCACGAATGCCGCAGGTCAGAAATTCCCCGCCACCGCCTCCGGCGCCGTTTCTTCCTGCTGGCGGTGTCCGCTGGCCACAGGCTGGCGCGATTCGGCGGTTTTCACGAGTTCCTCGTACTCCGGATCGTCCGTGCCGCGCAGCTCGATGAAGCGCTCTAACGCGTTTTCCAACTTCGGCAGCAGGATGGCGCGTTCGCTGTGCAGCACGCTGTAGCGTGGCCGCGCCGCCGCCATGCCCATCTCGCTCGCCGCCCGGCCGACCAGGGTGCCGGCATCGATGCCGGCTTTTTCCGCCGCCATGCGTGCCAGTTCGTACCAGGTGACTTCGCCGCCATTGTTCAGGTGCCAGATGCCGCATTCGCGGTCGATGGCGAGGTCGAGGCAGGTGTGCACGAGGTCCGGCACGTAGGTCGGCGACACGGTCATGTCGTTGGCGGCCACGAACTGTTCGCCGCGCCCCAGGGCGTCGAGCGCCAGCTTGACGAAATTGTGCTTGTCCCACGGGCCGAAGAAGGCGCTGGTGCGCACGACCAGGGCGCCCGGATGCTTGTCGAGCACCGCGGTTTCCGACTCGGCCTTGCTGCGGCCATACACGTTCAGCGGCGTGACCGGGTCGCTCTCGACATAGGGGCTGCCCTTGCGGCCGTCGAACACGAGGTCGCTCGAGAAGGTGGTCAGGTGGACGCCGTGGCGGGCGCAGGCTTCGGCCAGGGTCGCGGCCCCCGTCGTGTTGTCGCGCAGGCAGCGCTCGGCGTCGCCTTCGGCCTCATCCACGCGCACGTAGCCGCTGGTGTTGATCACGGCCCAGGGTTTATGTTCGGCCAGGGCGCGCTCGACCGAGGCCGGGTCGGCGATGTCCATGTCGTGGCGCGACAGCAGCTTGTAGTTGAGGTGGCGCTTCTGGCAGATGCGGGCAAAGGCGCGGCCCAGGGTGCCGGTGGCGCCCGTGATCAGGATCGGGGCGGCGCCGGTACCCACCAGGCGGTGGCCGTCGGCCGTGATCGAGGTCAGCGCCGCGGGCGTGGCGACCGGGGGGCACAGGAAACGGCCCGGACGGCGCCACCAGCCCTGGCCGCGCAGCACCGGATGCGACAGCGGCTGGCCGCTGGCCAGTTCGCGCATCATGGCCGCCAGCGCGGTCGGGCGCGGCATTGGCGAGCGCACGTCGAACGGGCCCGGCTCGTAGTAGCCGCGGTTCTGCGTGACCAGGCTGTTCCAGTCGAAGGAGCCGAGCAGCGACCAGACCGTGACGGCGCGGATGTCGACGCCGTTGCCGCGCGCCGTCTGCGCCGCTTCCCAGATTTCGAGCAGCCAGCGCAGCTGGTCTTCGCGGTTGGCGTCGATGTGCGCCTCGGTAATCGCCAGCGTCAGGTGGTAGCGGTCCCAGACTTCGGCCAGCAGCGGGCCGATGCCCGGCGTCGGCGTCGCCAGCGCGCGCGAGGCCTCGATATCGGCGCAGGGGATGCCGTCGGCCACACCACGGTGGTGTTGCGGGTAGCGCTCCGGACGGTGGTCGAGCCAGCGCTCGCTGGTGACGTAATAATTGACGCCGATGATGTCCGGCGGGCAGGTGTTGTCACGGAACCAGAGCAGGTCGGCGACGTCGACGCCGGTGCCGACCAGGTAGTTCCACAGCGTGTGTTCCGGGCCAACCATGCCGCACAGCAGGTCCCAGGCCAGCCAGCGGCGCTCGTTGTAGAACTCGGCCACGTGGCTGAGTTCCGGCGTGCTGTAGGTCTTGCCGAGGTCGTCGGTCTGGACCAGCTTGGCGTTCGGGTTGACCTTGCGGATTTCGCGCATGCACAGCACGACGGCGCGGCACTGGATCAGCAGGGCCTGGATGAAGCTTTTGTCGTCGCGGGCATGCGGATACCAGACGCCGTACAGGCCGGCGAAGCGCGCCGTGGTGCAGGGTTCGTTGACGGGGGTGTAGTATTCGAGCCAGGGGTAGCGCGCCGCCACCGCGCCGGCGTACTCGGCCAGGCGCTCGGGGAAGGCCGGGTCGAGCAGGCTGGTGTCGCGCGGGCCGCTGCCGTGGTGTATCAGGCCGGCGATCGGGGTGACGCCGGCCTCGCGCAGGGCGGGCAGGCGTTCGTCGGGCCAGCTCCAGTCAGCCTTGCCGATGCCGTCCGGGGCGGTACGTTCCCACAGGATAGGGTAGCGGATCGCGCGGATGCCGGTGGAGGCGAAGCGCTTGACGTCGCAGCTGCGCAGGGCATGGCCGTTGCGGTCGAGCTGGCTGAAGTATTCGTCGCGCACGCGGTTGACGGTGCATTCGAGACCGCCCCACAGTTCGAGTGGGCGGGGGTGGCTGTTCGGGCTCGTGTTATTCATGATTTCACCACTTATTAAAATGTTTACAACAAAAAACTTTTAGACGGTCGCCGGAAAGCTTAAGTTCGGATGAATGACCGTTTGGAGCGCCTGACAAAACCTTCATAGTTGCGTTGCAGCTCCTCGCCGTACCGTTGTACTGTCTTCGTCGCCGCGCCGGGTGGCCGTATCCCTTGCTCTGAAGGTTTTGTTAGACGCTCTTAGGTATCGCATTGGTGGCAGCATGTGCACCATCGACAGTGCCAAGATCCACCTTTGACCTGCCGGCGTCGCTTCCCAGGCGGTCCGCTTCCGACTTCCGGTTGACAGCGCGCCGTCAACCTGCAACCATGCCGTCCATGAACTTTCTCAATCCACAATTCTCCTTCTGCACCTGGTGGCGCCGCTGACAGCGCGCGGCCGATAAGAGAAGATGTGACTCAATGAACGCCGCCTCGATTCAGGCGGCGTTTTGTTTGGCGCGGCGGGATCGGGGCAAATCAAGAAACCCCAGGAACCCCAAGGAAACCCGATGAATCCAGACGCGACCAACGCAGCGGCAGCACCTGCAACCGCTCCCGCACCCGTTATCCTGACCGGCGACCGCCCGACCGGCCCGCTGCACCTCGGCCACTTCGTGGGCAGCCTGCGCAACCGCGTTGCCTACCAGAACCAGTACCGCCAGTTCGTCATGCTCGCCGACGCCCAGGCGCTCACCGACAACATGGATGACACCGGCAAAGTACACCGGAATGTCGTCGAAGTGGCGCTCGATTACCTCGCGGTCGGCATCGATCCGACGCGCTCGACGATCTTCATCCAGTCCCAGGTGCCGGAGCTGGCGGAGTTGACATTCTATTATTTAAATCTGGTGACTGTCGCCCGTTTGGAACGCAACCCGACTGTCAAGACGGAAATTCAGCTGCGCAACTTCGAGCGCGACATCCCGGCCGGCTTCCTGACCTACCCGGTGAGCCAGGCCTCCGACATCAGCGCCTTCAAGGCGACCCTGGTGCCGGTAGGCGAGGACCAGATCCCGATGATCGAGCAGTGCAACGAGATCGTGCGCCGCTTCAACCGCATGGCGAACCAGGACATCCTGGTCGAGTGCAAGGCGCTGGTGCCGGAAATCGGCCGCCTGCCCGGCATCGATGGCAAGGCCAAAATGAGCAAGTCGCTCGGCAACACCATCAACCTGGGCGACAGCGCCGACCAGATCCGCGCCGCCGTCAAGCAGGTTTATACGGACCCGCTGCACCTGAAGGTATCGGACCCGGGCCACCTGGAAGGCAACGTCGCCTTCCTCTACCTGGACGCCTTCGACCCGGACAAGGCGGCGCTGGAAGAGATGAAGGCGCATTACACGCGCGGCGGCCTGGGCGACAGCGTCGTCAAGAAGCGCCTCGACGTGGTGCTGCAGGACATGCTGGCGCCGATCCGCGCCCGCCGCGAAGAGTTCGCGCAGGACAGGGGGCAGGTGCTGCAGATGCTCAAGGAAGGCACGATGAAGGCGCGCGAAGTGGCGGCCGCCACCACCGACGAAGTGCGCCGCGCGCTGGGCTTGTCGTACTTCTGATCCGTTCCGTGCCGTGACCCGTACGTAGGGGGCATTGAGGCCAGTGGCCTCAATGACGTGTTCACCGGACGGCTACACCGCGCTGACGGCATGTCGCCTGCGTCGACGCCGCCCAGGCGTTCAATGCACGCTGGAATACCTGCGCGGCTGTTTCACCGCTGGTTGAACGCGTGGACGGCGCAGACGTCGCGTCTGCGCTTGCCGCCGGGTATAGCCGTCCACCCTGCATCCTGCTGCGCACTCCGCCGGTCCATCGCACGCCACGGACCGCATCCCGCTACCCCTGGTATCGCCATACGCTCCCCCTCCGTCCCGCGCTCGCGTCTCTCCTTGCGCCATGCCAAAGTCCGTCCCGCGGCGTTCTCCGATCATCACGGCTTATCGTTACTGGAGGAAATTATGAGCAAAGGATTGCGGCTGACCGAGAAGTGGCTACATCGCGCGCTGTGGCTGGTGGCGCTGGTGTTCGCCAGTTTCCTGATCGGCTTGGGCGGCAAACTTGTCGAGAACCTGGCGGACGTGGACGAGCCTCCAACGGTCGAACAGTTCATCGAACCTGCACAGCTCGCTGCCGTCCGGGCCGAGGAGGGCGAGGCAGAGAAGTTGCAGACGCTGGCCCGCGAACGCCACGACCAGGCTGTCGAGAAGCACGGGGTCGCGCAGTCGAACACGAGGTCCGCGCGTGCCACCTTCGACGATTGGCTGGCTACGCGCAGCGTTACGGGGCGGGCCGACCAGGACTACGAACTGATTAGCCGGACGAAATCGATCGAAGCGCTCGAAGCGGAGGAACGGCGCGCGCTCGGTGCGGTGGAAGCGCAGCGCCAGGCCTTGCTCGATGCGACCCAGCAAGCCGAGCGCGCAACGCGGCGCCGGGCTGACCTCGAGCTGCCGGCACTGTTGAAGCGTGATGCAGCTGTCGAAGCATTAACCCTGCGCGTGTTCGCCTACCGACTGGCGCTGACCCTGCCGCTGCTGGTGGCGGCCGGCTGGCTGTTCAAACACAAGCGTAAAAGCCCGTCGTGGCCATTCGCCTGGGGTTTCATCTTCTTCGCCCTGTTCGTGTTTTTCTTCGAGCTGGTGCCTTACCTGCCCAGCTATGGCGGCTATGTACGTTACATCGTCGGCATCATCGTCACGATCCTGGCGGGGCGGTATGCGATCGGCGCCCTGCAGCGCTACCTGGCGCGCCAGAAGGAAACCGAAGCGCTGCCGGACGTCCAGCGCCGCCAGACGCTGCGCTACGATATGGTACTGACGCGCCTCGGGAAGGGAGTGTGCCCGGGATGCGAGCGGCAGGTCGACCTGAAGGATGCCGCGACCGACTTTTGCCCGCACTGCGGCATCGGCCTGTTCAACCGCTGCGGCGGCTGCGCCACGCGCAAGAATGCCTTCGGGCGCTTCTGCTTCGCCTGCGGGACGGCGGCGAATACGAGCCTGGCGGACTGAATCGGCCGGGCGCGACAAGGCGGCCGGGCGGTGACTGCCCGGCCAAGGTTGCAGGGGGATTACGCCAGCTTAGTCCTGGAGGTCGGCAGGGACCTTGCCGCCGTTCTCGGCCAGCTTCTTCATGACCTGCTTGTGCAGCCAGATGTTCATCGAGGCCGAGTCGCTGGTGTCGCCCGTGTAGTTCAGCTCGGCCGCCAGTTCCTTGCGCGCCTGCAGGCTGCTGTCCAGGTCGAGCAGTTTCAGCAGGTCGACGATCGAGCTGCGCCAGTTCAGCTGCTGGCCCGAGGCCTTCTGCTTGTTGGTCAGGATTTCCTCGACGTCCACCTGCTGGGCCAGGGTGGCGGCCGGTCCGGTCGCGGCCGGGGTCACCTGGGTCGGCTGGCCGGCGGCCTGGGCCTGCGCTGTGGCCGGTGGCGGCGGCACGTTTTGCTGTGCGCTCGGCGATTGGGCGGGCGCCTGGCCCGGTGCCTGGGTGGCCGAAGCCGTTGGTTTATTGGCAGCATGCGCCCCCGGGAAGATCTTGCTGAAGATGTCTTTTAGAATGCCCATGTAAAGCTCCTTTGTTGTTGGTGATGTTGGGATGCGTGCGATCAGCGGCGCTGGATGCCCTGCGCCATGTGGGCGAGCGCGATCGCGAGTGCCGCCCCGCCGAGACCTTTCACGACGTTCGGATGTTCGGCGTAGAAATCGCCCATGCGTTCGACGATGCCAGGGTTTTCCTGTTCCGCCTTTTCGGCGATCTGCTGCACCTGTTCAGGCGTCAGTTGCGACGCCTGTTCCGGCGTGAGCTGCGGCTGCACATTCCCGCCGTTGCCGCCGCCCAGCAGGTTGCCGAGCAGGCCGCCGAGGCCGGCCATGCCCGCCATGCCGCCCATCCCGGCCATGCCGCCGCCGCTGCTGCGGCCGGCCAGCGCGCCGAGCAGGGTCGGTCCGGCTGCGGCAATCAACTGGTTCAGCATGCTGGCCTGCTGGTTGGGATTGCTCTGGCCGAACATCTGGCCGACCATCTGAGGGAAGGGCGGGGTCTGGTCCGAACGGAAGGCCTGCGTGACGCCTTGCGCGAGCTGCTCGCGCGGCACTTCCTGCGACACACGCTCGAAATCCTGGGTGGCGCGGGTGTTGTCGGCGCCCGATGCACCGTTCATGTACTGCTGCAACAGATTGCCCAAATCAAAAGCCATGACGTCCTCCTGCATGAATGACAAGGTGAAGGTCGAGGGTAGGGCGTTCGATTCCTGCATTCGGTTCGGTATCGAACGCAGCACGGATAAAACCCCGGTACCCGTGCCGACTAGCAATTGCACGCTCACCGCGCTAAGCTGACGGCATGCCCTACCTGCCGATTCTCCTGTTTGCCCTGGTCTACGCTGCTGCCATGCTGGCCTGGAACCTGCCGTGGCTGGTTGCCGCCGCCTACCTGGTCACCAGCCTGACCTGTTTCGTCGCCTACGCGCTCGACAAGTCGGCCGCCAGGAATGGCGCCTGGCGCACGCCCGAGCGCACTCTGCTGTTGCTGGGGCTGGTCGGCGGCTGGCCGGGCGGGCTGCTTGCCCAGCAATGGCTGCGCCACAAATCGAGCAAGCGCTCCTTCCGCCAGCTGTTCTGGTGCACGGTGGCGGCGAACGTGGCAGGTTTTTTGTATCTCTCCTCGCAAATGGGAGCCTCGTGACATGAGCATGCACCCCGGTTCCTGGCCCTATCCCCGGGTCCTTGCCCACCGCGGCGGCGGCACGCTGGCGCCGGAAAATACGCTGGCCGGCCTGAAGGAGGGCATGCGGCGCGGTTTCGGCGCCATCGAATACGACATCATGCTGGCGCGCGACGGGGTGCCGGTGGTGATGCACGACCCGTATCTCGGCCGCACGGTGCCGGGTTCCGGCAATGTGTTCGACTACGACGCGCTCGAGCTGGCGGCCATGGATGCCGGCGGCTGGTTCGGCGGCGGGTTCGAGGGCGAGCCGGTGCCGCTGTTCGTCGAGTTCGCCAACTTTTGCAAGGCGCACGACATCTGGATGAACATGGAGCTGAAACCGGCGCCCGGCTACGACATCGAAACCGGCGGCACCGTCGCGCGCATCGCCGCAGCCATGTTCGCCGACGAGATCGCGGCCGGCGACATGACCGCGGTGCCGCTGTTGTCCTCGTTCAGCCAGCTGGCATTGGAGGCGGCGCGCGAGGTGGCGCCGCAGGTGCCGCGCGCCTGCCTGATGAGCGAATTGCCGCCCGACTGGGAGCGCCGCGCGCACGCGGTGGAGGCGGTGGCCATCCACACCAACCACAAGCACCTGACGCCGCACCTGGCGCGCGAGGTGAGGGCGGCCGGCTTCGGCCTGTTCTGCTACACCGTCAACGACCCGCGCCGCGCGCGCGAACTGCTTTCCTGGGGCGTCGAGGCCCTCTGTACCGACCGGATCGACCTGATCGGGCCGTATTTCGCGTGAATCTCCGGCGTACCCGGGGCTGTGTGTCGCTCACGGAAACATGCCACTACGTACGTCGAATGGCACCGGATACGGTGAAGAAGGACGTAGGGGGCATTGAGGTCAGTGGCCTCAATGACGTGTTCACCGGACGGCTCCACCGGGATCGCTGCGTCCCGACTACGTTGACGCCGTCCACCCTGCGCCTCCGCGTGTCACATCGTGTAAACAAGTTACAGGCGGCTGATATAATCGTTGCTTTATCTACCGTACTGCGCTCTTTCCGCACCCACCAACATGAAATCTTCCGAAATTCGCGAAAAGTTCCTCAAGTTTTTTGAGTCCAAGGGCCATACGATCGTACGGTCCAGCCCGCTCGTCCCGGGCAACGATCCGACCATGTTGTTGACCAACAGCGGAATGGTGCAGTTCAAGGACGTCTTCCTCGGTCTCGATTCGCGCCCGTATTCGCGCGCGACCAGCGTGCAGCGCTGCGTGCGCGCCGGCGGCAAGCACAACGACCTGGAAAACGTCGGCTACACCGCGCGCCACCACACCTTCTTCGAGATGCTGGGTAACTTCAGCTTCGGCGACTATTTCAAGCGCGACGCCATCAACTATTGCTGGGAGCTGCTGACCCGCGTCTACATGCTGCCAGCCGAAAAGCTGACCGTCACCGTCTATTTCGAGGACGACGAAGCCTACGACATCTGGGCCAACGAAATCGGCGTGCCGAAAGAGCGCATCATCCGCATCGGCGACAACAAGGGCGCGCGCTACGCCTCGGATAACTTCTGGCAGATGGCCGACACCGGCCCCTGCGGCCCGTGCACCGAAGTGTTCTACGACCACGGCGCCGATATCTGGGGCGGTCCTCCGGGCTCGCCTGAAGAAGACGGCGACCGCTTCATCGAGATCTGGAACCTGGTGTTCATGCAGTTCAACCGCGACGAGTCGGGCGTCCTGACCCCGCTGCCGAAGCCGTCGATCGACACCGGCATGGGCATGGAGCGCCTGGCCGCCGTGCTGCAGCACGTGCACAGCAACTACGAGATCGACCTGTTCCAGGCGCTGATCAAGGCCGCCGCGC
>JBBWZO010000368.1:0-17094 GCA_039649125.1 Massilia sp.
CTACCGCAACAAGACCACCCAGGAACGCTGGGCCATCAAGTTCGCCTGCCTCGGCATCGGCGGCATGTTCGCCTACGATTTTTATTTGTACAGCCACGCAATGCTGTTCCGCGAGGTCGACCAGGACATCTGGATCGCGCGCGGCGTGGTCAACGCGCTGACGGTGCCGCTGCTGGCCGTGTCGATGGGGCGCGCCAAATCCTGGCGCTCGCCGCTGGCCGTGTCGCGGCGCGCGATGTTCCACTCGGCCGCGCTGTTCGGTTCGGCGATCTACCTGCTGGCGATGGGCTCGGCCGGCTACTACCTGCGCTATTTCGGCGGCAGCTGGGGCACGGTGATGCAGGTAACTTTCCTGTTCGGCGCGCTGCTGCTGCTGGCCGGGATCCTGTTCTCGGGCACCTTCCGCGCCTGGCTGAAGGTGTTTATCAGCAAGCATTTCTACAGCTATGGCTACGACTACCGCGAAGAGTGGATGCGCTTTACCCGCACCCTCTCCGAAGCGGGGCCGAACCTGGGCGAGCGTGCCGTGCAGGCAGTGGCGGCGCTGGTCGAAAGTCCCGGGGGGGCCTTGTGGCAGCGGCGCGAGTCGGCAGGAGAAACGGGCGCGTTCGAGCCGGTCTCCGGCTGGCAGGCACCGCTGCCGGACGCCGTCGAGCCGGCCGACGGTCCGCTGTGCCGCTTCCTGGAATCGACCCAGTGGGTGATCGACCTCGACGAATACGCGGACGACCCGGAAAAATACGACGGTTTGACCCTGCCGGAATGGCTGCGCGCCTGGCCGCGCGGCTGGCTGGTGGTGCCGCTGATGATGGGCAATAAACTGTTCGGCTTCGTGGTGCTGCAGACGGCGCGCAGCCGCGTCAAGCTGAACTGGGAGGTGCTGGACCTGCTGGAAATCGCCGGCAGCCAGGCCGCCAGCTACCTGGCCCAGCAGGATGCGGCGAACGAGCTGATGGTGGCGCGCCAGTTCGAGTCGTTCAACCGCATGTCCACCTTCGTGGTGCACGATCTGAAAAACCTGGTCTCGCAGCTGTCGCTGATGAACGCCAACGCCGAAAAGCACAAGCACAACCCCGAGTTCCAGGCCGACATGCTGGAAACGGTGTCGCTGTCGGTGCAGAAGATGCGCCTGATGCTGCAAAAGCTCTCGCGCATCGACGTGCAGGAAAAGCCGGTGCCGCTGGCCATGGACCAGGTGGTGCGCCAGGCGGTGGCGATGAAGGCCGCGTTCGAACCGCGTCCCAGCCTCGACGTGCGCGACAGCGGCCTGCGCGTGCTGGCCGACCGCGAGCGGCTCGAGCGCGTGGTCGGTCACCTGATCCAGAATGCGATCGAGGCGACGCCGAAGGAGGGCAGCGTCACCATCGCCCTGGCGCGTGTCGGCGAGGCAGTCCAGGTCGAAATCACCGACACCGGCGAGGGCATGAGCGAGGAATTCATCCGCGAGCGTCTATTTAAACCGTTCGAGTCGACCAAGTCGGCCGGCATGGGCATCGGCGTATTCGAAAGCCGTGAATACATCAACGAACTGGGCGGACGGCTGGAAGTCTCCAGCAGGCCGTCGCTCGGTACCACTTTCAAAGTCATCCTGCCCCTCTATAAACAGGATGCGCTGCTCGTCGAACGGGCAGCCTGACCGAGGATTACCGTGACACAGAACAAACCGAAACTCCTGATCATCGAAGACGACCCGGGCCTGCAAAAGCAGCTCAAATGGAGCCTGGACGCCTATGAAGTCATCGTCGCCGGCGACCGCGAAGCGGCGCTGGTGCAGGTGCGCCGCCACGAGCCGGCGGTGGTCACCATGGACCTGGGCCTGCCGCCCGACCCGGACGGCTCGACCGAAGGGCTGGCGACGCTGCAGCAGATCCTGGCGCTGGCGCCGGACACGCGCGTGATCGTCCTGACCGGCAACCAGGACCATGCGAACGCCGTCAAGGCGATCGGCCTGGGCGCGTATGACTTCCACCAGAAGCCGTGCGATCCCGAGGTGCTGAACCTGGTGATCCAGCGCGCCTTCTTCCTGCACGAACTGCAGCAGGAAAACCGCCGCATGCAGCAGCAGCAGGCCGACTCGCCGATGTCGGGCGTGATCTCGCGCGCCCCCTCGATGCTGAAAGTCTGCCGCAACGTCGAAAAGGTCGCGCCGACCTCGGCCTCGGTGATGCTGCTGGGCGAATCGGGCACCGGCAAGGAGGTGCTGGCGCGTGCCGTGCACGCCCTGAGCCCGCGCGCGAAAGAACGCTTCATGGCGATCAACTGCGCGGCGATTCCGGAAAACCTGCTGGAAAGCGAACTGTTCGGCTACGAGAAGGGCGCGTTTACGGGCGCGGCCAAGCAGACCAAGGGTAAAGTGGAACTCGCCCACGGCGGCACCTTCTTCCTCGACGAAGTGGGAGACCTGCCGATGCCGCTGCAGGCCAAACTGCTGCGCTTCCTGCAGGAGCGCGTGATCGAGCGCATCGGCGGCCACGAAGAGATTCCGGTGGACGTGCGCATCGTCTGCGCAACCCACCAGAAACTGAAGGAACTGTGCGCCCAGGGCCGCTTCCGCGAGGATTTGTATTACCGCCTGTCCGAGATCGTGGTGACGATCCCGCCGCTGCGCGACAGGGAAGGCGACGCCGCGCTGCTGGCGCACCATTTCAAGAATAAATTCTGCGCCCAGGAGTCGCGACCGGCCCTGCATTTCGCGCCGGACGCGATCGCCGCCATCGAGGCATATTCATGGCCGGGCAACGTGCGCGAGATGGAAAACTGCATCAAGCGCGCGGTCATCATGGCCGACGGGAACACGATCGTCGCCGACGACCTCGGCCTGCCGGGCGAGGGAGCGGAGGAAGAGCCGATCAACCTGCGGCAGGTGCGTGACGAGGCCGAATACAAAGCCATTGTGAAGGCGCTGGCGCGGGTGGACGGCAACATCGTGAAGGCCTCCGAAATCCTCGGCATCAGCCGCCCGACCATGTATGACCTGATGAGCCGCCACAACATCAAGACCGCCGCGTGAGGGCCGCCGGCGTGCTGGCCGCGGCCCTGGTGCTGGCCGCGGCCGGTGCCGGCGGCGCCTTGTTCTGGCTGCAGTCCCAAGGGGCGACGCCGCGTGCGCTCGCGCCGTATCTCCTTAAGCGCACGAGCGGCCACAACGATTTTATTGAAGGCGCGGGCCGCTTCGCCGCCGCGGCCCTGCTGCGCCTCGAACGGGGAGAGATCGCCCCCTATGCGCCGCCGCCGCTGCTGCTCGGCGCCCAGCCGCAAGGCCCGCATGCGCCGGACGGCAACCAGCGCCTGGTTTCCTCCGCCGAGGAAGCACGGCGTGCCATCGCGAGCGCGGCGCCGGGCGACGTCATCACCTTCGCGCCGGGAGAATATGCCATCCGCGGCAACGTCTACGCGAGCCGGCCCGGCACCGAGGACGCGCCGATCGTGGTGCGTGCGGCGCGTCCCGGCACGGTGCGGCTCGCCCTGGATGCCAACGAAGGGTTCGTCGTGTCGGCCCCGTACTGGCGTTTCGAGAACCTGGCGCTGCACGGGGCCTGCCGCCGCGACGACAGCTGCAACCATGCATTCCACGTGGTCGGCGATGCGCACCATTTCGTCGCACGCAACAACACCATCCGCGACTTCAACGCCCATTTCAAGATCAACGGCGCGCGCGGCCGTTTTCCCGACGCCGGCCTGATCGAGTCGAACACCCTGAATAATGCGGCGCCGCGGCGTACCGATCGCCCGGTCACGCCGATCGACCTGGTCGCGGCCAGCGACTGGACCGTCCGCGCCAACCTGATTCACGACTTCGTAAAGGCCGGGGGCGACCGCATCAGCTATGGCGCCTTTGCCAAAGGGGGCGTCGAGCGCACCGTCTTCGAGCGCAACGTGGTGCTGTGCGAGGCGGCGCTGGCCGGCGCGCCGGGGCAGCGCGTGGGCCTGTCGTTCGGGGGTGGAGGGACCGGGAAAAAATACTGCCGCGACGGGCGCTGCATCACCGAGCACGACGACGGCATCATGCGCGCCAACCTGGTGGCTGGCTGCTCGGACGTGGGGATCTACCTGAACAGCGCAGCGAATACCCGCCTCGTCGACAATACCCTGCTCGATACGGCCGGGGTGCAGGTGCGCTTTTCGACCAGCGGCGCCACGCTGGACGGCAACCTGGTCGACGGGCCGATCCGCAGTGACGAGGGCGGCGTGCTGCGCCTGGGCGACAACCTCGGTACCGCGATCGGCTGGCTGTACTTCGGCCGCCATCCGCAGCGCAAGCTGTTCGCCGATCCGGCCCGGCTCGACTTGCGCTGGCGCGACGCGGCACCGGGGCGCGAGGGCGGGGCGCCCGGCATGGACTTGTGCGGCAAGCCGCGCGGCAGGCAGCCGGCTTATGGCGCTTTCCAGGACTTCGCGGACTGCGTCACGGCAGGCGGGAGCGTGCCGGCCGAGGGAGCGCCGCAGTGATGCCGCCGCAGTGATGCCGATTACGGCAGCGGCCTGGCGGCCAACTGTTCGGGCGTCGAATAGACCGTGATGCCGTCGGCGGCCAGACGCTGCAGGTGGTCGAAGAAGCCCCGGGCCGGGATGAACCAGGCCTGCGCGTCGCCCACCTTGCCGTTCGTGCGCAAGCCCGTGCGCTCGAATTCACGCCGGAAATACTCGCGCAAATCCTCGCGCGCCGCGTAGTCGATCCGGCGCGCCGACACCCCGCGTGCGAATGGGCGCACCGGTACCTCCCAGCGCCGGCCTTCCCGGTCCAGGCAGGGCAGGCGGTAGGTGCGCTCTTCCCAGATCGGTACCGGGAACGCCTCCCCGAGCGCATCCTCGAGTACGTGATAGAAGGTCACGGGGCCCATGGACACCCCCAGTCCCAGCACCTTGGCCCTGTCGATGCCGACGAAGCGCTGCCAGGGCGAACCGTCGCCGAAGATCGAGGGCGCCTGGTGATGGGCTTCGGTCAGGTATTGCGCATGGCGGCCCCAGGCCGATACGGAATGGGTCGGGTGCACGCTGCGGTGGGTCGCCGCCTGGGCCAGGAAGGTCTCCGGCAATCGGCCCATGTTCGTTCCGTGCTTGTTCACGTCGAACACATAGCCTTCCATCTCGCACGTCGCCTTGACGGTACCGGCCGGCAGGTAATAGGTCGGTACCAGCAGGGTGCCTTCCGGCCCGACGGCATCCTGCAGGGCGCCGACCACCGCCGCCGCGCCGCCTTCCACGTAGCCAAGGCTCTTCAGCGAAGAGTGGACGAATACCGTGTCGCCGCGTTCGATGCCCATGCCCGCCAGGTCGCGCGCCAGCTGCATACGCGTGACGTGGCGGCCCGCGCGGCGGATCTGTTGTTCGTTGCGGCGGCGGCGCATGCGTTCCAGTGCCGCCCTGGCAATGTACTTGAGCGGCTTAAGCATTCTGGTTACTGACCAGCTCGACTGCCGCCAGCTCGACTTCCAGCACGTTGGCGTCGATACAGAACTTTGCAGCCCAGTTCAGGTATTGCCACTGGCCATAGGCGCCGTCGACCGGGAACGAGCCCTTGACGCCACCAACCCGGCCATCGCGCCCCTCCAGGCGCACGGTGCGGCGCACGAACGCAGTCAATTTCTGGCCGGCGGCCAGGTAACGGCCGTCACCAGTCAGGCGGTACAGCAGGAAGAAGCAATGCGCGATCTGCGCCGAACCGGTCACACATGCGTAGTTCGCGGCCGGGGCAAAGTTGCGGTCCAGCCGTCCGGCCATGTAGCCGCCCGGTCCGATTGCCCCGAGGAGACCGGTCCCGGTCCGGATCGCGGCCTGCAGCAGGTCGGCGCGGCCGGACAACAGGTGGCCCTCGAGGACGCCGCGCAGCACATAGCCGATCGTATGGGTCAGGGGATGCTCCGGGTCGGTCAGGCAATTCGACGCAAACCAGCCGTTCGGCTCCTGTTTGGTCAGTGCCCACTCGACTTGGCGCAGGCCGGCAGCCCCGTAACCGTGGCCGGGCGCCACGCGCTCGGCTTCGAACAGGCCCCACGACACGTGGGTTTCATAGGCCTTTTCGCCGGGCTTGGCGAACGGCGTCGGGAACCTGCGCCAGCAGCCGTCGTCGTCCAGGCTGTCGCGCAGCCAGGATGCGGCACGGTGCATCGCATCCAGGTAGCGTGGATCGCGGTATTCGGCAGCGCCGGCTGCAAGCCCGATCAGGATCTGTCCCGTATTGAACGTCACCGGAACGCGCGGCATCGCGTCGATCTTTCCACCCTGGAAGCCACCTTCCGCAAACTGGATCGCAACGCACCAGTCCAGCATGCGGCGTGCCCGTTCGTGCAGGGCGGCATCGCCATTGCGGTGCGCCATGGCGATCATGGTCGGGATGATATAGCCGGTCGTCTCGGGGTAGGAAGTAGACCAGCCTTTCATCAGGCAGAAGTCGCGCGCCACGCCGCCATCGTTCGATGCCGACTTGTCCTGCGCCTCGCACAACCATTGCGTGCAGCTTGCGATGACGGCTTCGGGACCGGGATCATGCGCCGAGAGGCCCTGCATGTCCGCCTTCAGCTCGCCCTTGGCGATGGGAGTCAGCGAAAGCTGCGGGAAAAACTGCTTTTTAACTGATTTTAGTAAGCGTAACACGGGCGTCCTCGCAGGAAGAATTGTGCCATCCCAAGCTGAATAGCAATTTAAATAGCATTCAGGAAAGCATTTTGCCACGGAAGACTTATTAAAAATAAATATTTTTATGGTAATTTGTTGTCGGGAAGGTACTTTTTCTTGCTGAGGGCATGCCTATCCTAATCAGGCAGAAAAGCTGTCACACGTATTCCACAATCGGACGTTTTTTCCAAATGGCCGGACTATGGCGTACGTAATGGCGTTCATTGCAATATGGCGAAGGAGGCAGCTCCCGAGCGTACATGCCGGTGTTCGACCGGGGCGAAGGGCTGTTGTGGATTCCGCCTGGGCAGGGCAATGGGCCGAGGACTTGATCGCAGGTCGACTGCCCGCATGCTGGCGTGCGCTCTCGCGAAGGGAAGGTATAGGCGAGCCGGAAGCGCTTACGTATTTACCAGGAGCGCAACCAGTCGCGCGTCCAGTTGGAGACCTGGTCCTGCCAGGGGCGGCGCGAAAAGGTGTGGTCGGCCTTGTCGATCTGCTGGCGCGTGAAGCGCGGCGTGGCCAGCAGGCGCTGCCAGGCGCCGGGGCGGCTCGACAGGTCGGCGAATTCCTGGGCCGTCAGGTCGGCGCCGCTGAGCACCACCAGCACGCGGCCGCCGAAACGCGACAGGGCGCCCTGCATGCGTTCGGGCAGCGAGGCGCCCGCACTGCTTGCGGATGGTTCGCCGCCGCGTCGCGGGCCGAAGGCCTTGCCGACGTTGTCCCACAGCGAGCTGACCGACGCCTTGACGTCGAACTGGCCGCTTTTGATCTTTTTCCACAGCCGCGCGTCGAACAGGCGGTCGCGATAATAGTGTTTGATGGTGGCGCGCGCTGCCCCCTCCTCGGTGCGCACCCAGGGGTTGAGCAGCACCAGTCCGCTCACGCGCGGGTCCAGCGGCGCGTACATCGCGGCCGCCGAGGCGCCGTCGCACAGGCCCCACAGCACCACCTCCTGCAGGCCGGGCACCTCCAGGAAAAAGCGGTCGATGGCGGCGCGCAGGTCGTCTTCCACGTTTTCGAAGGTCTGCAGATCCCCTTCGCTGTCGCCCATGCCGCGGTAATCGAAGCGCATGGCGGGAATGCCGGCGGCGGCCAGGTCGCGCGCCAGCAGGGTGAACTGGCGGTGGCTGCCGACGCGGTATTGCGGGCCGCCGACCACGATCAGCACGCCGCGCGGGTGCGGCGCGGATGTGACCTCCGGGAGACTGAGGATGCCGTACAGCCAGGCGCCGCGGCAGGCAAAAGCGAGGGCGCGTTCTTCAGGCATCGGGGTTCTCCAGGCAGGCAAGGGTGGCGTGCAGCAGGGCGGGGCAGTCGACCGTTTCCGGCGCGGCCCAGAATTGCGGCCCCTGCACCAGCTGCACGTCGACCCGGCTGCCCTGCAGGCGCCAGGTGTCGGCCACGCGCGCGGCGGCCGGCGGCAGCGGGCGGCCGCTGGTGGCCGTCACCTCGAACCAGCTAATAGAGCAGCGCGGGCCCAGCGCCCGCGCGTCGGCCGCGTCGATGCCGGCGGCCAGCTGCGGACCCAGCGTATAGCCGGCGATCTCGATCGATTCGCCGGCGGCCAGCGTTTCGCGCAGGGCGTCGGTGCCGCCGCTGTCGCTGCCGCCCTGGAGCAATTCTCCGGCCAGGCGCAGGCGCAGGAAGCCGTTCAGGTAGCCCGAGCCGTTCGTGACCGGTTGCCACAGCAGCAGGCGTTCCGGCGGCACGGCGGCGCGCTGCGCGTGCGCCACTGCCAGCAGCGCGCCCAGGCGCAGGCCCCACAGGCCGGCCGGGCGATCCAGGCGCGCTTCGATCCAGGCGCGCGCCGCCGCCACGTCGCGCAGCCAGCCTTCCCAGGTGGCGTCGCCGAAGTCGCCCGCGCTGTCGCCGCAGCCGTGCAGGTCGAGCAGCAGCACGCCGATGCCGCGCGCGGCCAGGGCGCGTGCGCCCAGCGCGGCCATGCGGCGCGAGCGGTTCATCTCTTCGGCGAACGGGTGCAGGTAGACCAGGGCGCCGCGGCAGGCGCCGGACGGCGCGTGGAAGAGGGCGAAGCGCGGCCCGTCGGGCGTGTCGAGGAAGAACGCCTCGGCGCTCGGGTGGCCGGGTGCGTTCATTTATTCGGCGCGTTCGGCCACGAACGCGGCCAGGCTGCCGAGGGTGGCGAAGGTGCTGGCGCTGATGTCGTCGTCGTCGACCGTGATGCCGAAATGTTCTTCCAGCGCGCCGATCAGTGTGACCACGGCCATCGAATCGAGTTCGGGCAGGCTGCCCAGCAGCGGAGAATCGGCATCCAGGCTCGCGCCGGCCGGGCCGAGGTTGAGCACGTCGATCAGCAGGGTTTTGACTTCTTCAAGGTACTTCATAGGCTTGTCGTCGTAGTGTTGGCTGGGCGGGAACGTCCCAGAGCGTATAACAAAACCTTCATGGCGGCGTTGCATTGTCTCGCCGTACTAACGTACTGTCTTCGACAATGCGCCTTGCCCTGAAGGCTTTGTTAGACGCTCTCTCTTCTAGCAGGGTGTGCAGGCGACCCAGTCCCGGCCAGCGGTAATAATTCACATGGTACATAGTGCGTACCTCCTCCGTCCAGCGGGTGTGCCATTCCATCACGCGGCCGTAGAATTCCAGGCGCGCGAAGCGGCCCTCGTCGAACAGGCTGCGGCAGGCTTCCTCGCGCATCAGCAGGGTGGGCGACAGGTTGGAGGGCACGCTTTCGTCGTAGGCCGTTTTCAGCACCACGATGCTTTGGTCGTCTTCGACGCACAGGTCCATCGCCACCAGCTGCTCGCCGAAATAATAGCGGTACACGCTGGCGGCGCCGCGCGCGGCCATCCCTTCCAGCATCGCGCGGTAATAGCGGCCCTGGGCATTGGCGGCGCTGACCGCCGTGCCCTGTTGGCCCTTCCAGCCGGTCGTTTCCAGGCGCCCGTAGTCGGCCACGGCCTGGGCCATGGCGCCGGGAGTGCGGTCCACCTGCATGCGCGTGGCCACGCCTTCGCGCTCCAGGCGGGCGCGCTGCTTTTTCAGGTTGCCGCGCAGGTTCTTGCCGCGCGCATTCCAGTAGTCGTCGAAGCTGCCCTGCAGGGTCACGCGCGCCGTGTCGATGTAGTCGAGCGTACGCGTGCACGGGCCGTCGGCCGGACGCGGTATCAGCATCGGGTCCATCTGCGTCAGGGCCAGCAGCAGCGGGAAGCCGGGCAGGGCGCCGAGCAGGCTGCGCGCCAGGGTGGCGGTGTCGAGATCGGGGTGTTGCAGCCACAGCCCGACCGGCGCCTGCGCCGGCTGGAAGGTGGCCCAGGCGCCGCGCCGGCTGGGGCGCACGACCGCCATCGCGCGCACGGCGTTCCCGCTGCGCAGGCAGGCCAGCAGCTCGTCGCCGCGGCCGAACTGGTCGATCAGCGGCGCGACGAATGCGGGCGCCAGCAGGCTCGAGGCGTGGCCGGGGCCGAGTGTGGCGTGCAGCTCGGCCCAGGTATGCGCATGGCGCGCGAACTCGCGCGCCGGTACCAGGGTCCAGTTCATGCCGCCACCGCCACCGCCTCGTACAGGCGCGCGATCAGCCAGTCGATTTCGTCGTCGCGCAATTCCTGGTGACAGGGCAGGGCCAGCACGTGCCGCGCCAGCATGGCGCTGTTGGCGCAGGTGTGCGCATCGACGCCCTGCCATTGCGGGGTGCCGAAGCGCGTCAGCGGCACCCGCAGCGCTTTTAATGCCGCAAACAGGCGTTCCGGGTCGCTCGCCACCAGCGGGAACACCCAGGGGCAGGCACCCTCGGGCAGGCGCGGGTGCAGCGGACGTACGCCCGGCAAGGCCCGGACCGCCTCGTCGAGGCGCGCATAGTGGCGGCGCCGCAGCGCCTGGATGCGGCGCGCGGAAGCCAGTTTCAGCATGGCGCGCGCGAACAGCGAGGAACGCTTGTCGAGCCAGCGCGGGTCGAAATTAAAACTGCTGTCGGAGGAGTCCGGGGCCAGTGCCGCTGCCGGTTTGCTGCCCGGGCGGCGCCGCTTGACCAGTCCCCACAACGCACCCTTGGCCCGCAGCGGCAGCCACAAGGCGGCGCGCATGGCCGGCAGGCGGCCGTAATCGAAGCCTTTTTCGAGCGAATTCAGGGCGACCTTCGCCTCGAAGCCGGCGCCCGCCGAGCGCAGGACGACGTTTTTCAGATCGTGGCGCGCCGACACCAGGGCGCCGCCTTCATAAATCGGCAGGAATTTCATGCTGCTGGCGATTGCGTAGTCTCCCCAGGCGCCGACCGGGCGTCCGCCCTGTTCGCCGATGAAGCAATGGGCGCAGTCCTCGATGAGGGCGATGCCGCGGGCGTCGCACAGGGTGCGGATCGGGGGCATGTCTTGCGGGAAGCCGAAATAATGGGTGATCATCAACGCACGCGTGGCGGGACCGATTTTCGCAGCCAGGTCGTCGAGGTCGGCCGTGGCGTCGGCGTGCACGCGGTAGAACACCGGTTCGGCGCCACGCCAGAGTACCGGCGGGATCATCGACGCACTGTGGTAAGCCGGCACCAGCACCTGCTCGCCGGACCCCACGCCGATCTCGCGCAACGCCAGCGCGATCGCCACCCGTCCGCTCGTCACCAGCCGGACATCGCCGGCGTCGAGCACGGTGCGCGCGCGGGCGCCGGCGCCACGCCGGAACGAGGACGCCGACAAAATCGGCGCCAGCGGGATCAGGGGCCGGGCGGGAAGCGGGTTGACAAGCATGCCACCAGTATAAACCGGGTGTTAAAAAATTTGCCACACGACATCTAGGCTTCCCGGAAACGTGTGACCCTGCCAAAAGCTGCAAGCTGTTAAGATTGCGGGCTGCGCGGCACAGGTTCGCGCACTCCGCGACGATCTCTATTATGGCTGACCTGATCCACGATTTCCTGTTCGATTCCGCGCGCCGCACGCCGCAGGCCGAGGCCCTGGCCCATGGCCCTCACCGCCTCGACTACGCGGCGCTGGCGGCCGCCGTCGAGGCCGCGGCGGGGGCGCTGCTCGCTGCCGGCATTGCCCCGCGCGAGCGCGTCGCCGTGTTCCTGGAAAAGCGCGTCGAGAACGTGGCCGCGATGTTCGGTGCGGCCCTGGCCGGCGCCGTGTTCGTGCCGGTCAACCCGCAACTGAAACCCGAGCAGGTCGCCCACATCCTGGCCGACTGCAACGTGCGCGTGCTGCTCACCTCGCCGGAACGGCTGGCGCAGCTGCACGCGGCGCTGGCCGACTGCCCCGACCTGCGTACGGTGTTCGTCACCGCTTCGGCACAGGCCGCGGCACCGGCGTCCGCGCAGTCCTCGCAGTCTTTCGAGGTGCACGCCTGGGAGGCGGCGCAGGCAGCGCCCGCGCCCGGCGTGCTGGCGGCGCGCCGTCCGATCGACGCCGACATGGCGGCGATCCTGTACACCTCGGGCAGTACCGGCAAGCCGAAGGGCGTGGTGCTGTCGCACCGGAACATGGTGGCCGGCGCGCAGAGCGTGGCCGGCTACCTGGCGCTGACGCCGCAGGACCGCATCCTGTCGGTGCTGCCCCTGAGTTTCGACTACGGCCTGAGCCAGCTCACCTGCGCGTTCCTGGCCGGCGCCAGCGTGGTGCTGCTCAACCACCTGTTCGCCAGGGACATCCTCAACGCCGTGGTCGAGGAGCGCATCACGGGCCTGGCGGCGGTGCCGCCGCTGTGGTTCCAACTGGCGAGCCTGCCGTGGCCGGCCGACTGCAGCCTGCGCTACCTGACCAATTCCGGCGGCGCGCTGCCGAGGACGACGGTCGCCAGCCTGCGCGCAGCGCTCCCAGAGGCCGATCTGTTCCTGATGTACGGCCTGACCGAAGCCTTCCGCTCGACCTATCTGCCCCCCAGTGAACTGGATCGCCGTCCGGATTCGATGGGCCGCGCGATCCCGAATGCGCAGGTGATGGTGGTGCGTCCCGACGGCACGCCCTGCGCCCCGCACGAACCCGGAGAGCTGGTGCACCGCGGCGCGCTCGTCTCGCTCGGCTACTGGAACGACCCCATTAAAACGGCCGAGCGTTTCAAGCCGGCGCCCGGCCAGGATCCGGCCCTGCCGCTGACCGAGATGGCCGTCTGGTCCGGCGACACCGTGCGCATGGACGAGGAGGGGTATCTGTACTTCATCGGCCGCAGCGACGACATGATCAAGGTGTCGGGTTACCGGGTCAGCCCGACCGAAGTGGAAGAAGCCGTGCATGCGACCGGCCTGGTCAGCGAGGCGGTTGCCTTCGGCGTGCCGCACCCGCAGCTCGGCCAGGCGATCGTGCTGCTGGCGCTGCCGAAGGATCCGGCGCTGGCCGGGACCGCGCTGCTGAAGGAATGCGCGCGCCGCCTGCCGGCCTGGATGGTCCCGGCCCACGTCGCGCTGCACGATATCGCCTTCCCGCGCAACCCGAACGGCAAGATCGACCGCAAGCTGCTGCGGCAACCGTTCATGACCCTGTTCGACCCTATTCAAAAGAGCGCCCCATGAACGCAAAACCGGTCCATGCGCAACAAACCCTGTTCCCGGTCGAGGGCGATTGCCTGCAGGTGGGGGGCGTGCCGCTCACCCGCCTGGCGCAGCGCGTCGGCAGCACCCCCTTCTATGCCTACGACCGGCGCCTGCTAACGGAACGCGTGCGGCACGTGCGGAAGCACCTGCCTTCCGCGGTGGAACTGCACTTCTCGATGAAGGCCAATCCGATGCCGGCGCTGGTGCAGCACATGGCTTCGCTGGTGGACGGCATCGACGTCGCATCCGGCGGCGAACTGAAAGTCGCGCTCGACACCGGCATGACGCCGGGGCGCATCAGCTTTGCCGGCCCCGGTAAATCGGATGCGGAGCTGCGCCGCGCGGTGGCGGCCGGCGCCGTCGTGCACGCCGAGTCCGAACGAGAAATCCGCGCGCTGGCGCGCATCGGCGCGGAACTCGGCATCGACCCGCTGCTGGTACTGCGCATCAACCCGGATTTCGAACTGAAAGGCTCGGGCATGCGCATGGGCGGCGGCGCCAAGCAGTTCGGCATCGACGCCGAGGATGCGCCGCGCGTCCTCGGGCTGGCGGCGGAACTCGGCTTGACCGTACTCGGCTTCCACATCTTCAGCGGTTCGCAAAGCCTGAAGGCGGAGGCCATCATCGAGGCCCAGGCGCAAACGCTGCTGCTGGCCGAACGGCTGGCAGGGCAGGCGCGCGACCCGGTGCGCATCCTGAACCTGGGCGGCGGCTTCGGCATCCCGTATTTCCCGGGCGAGGCGGCGCTCGACCTGGCGCCGATCGGCGAGGCGCTCGGCGCCGCCCTGCCGCGCGTGCGGGCGAACCTGCCCGAGGCCCAGCTCTCGATCGAGCTGGGGCGCTACCTGGTCGGCGAAGCCGGTGTGTATGTGGCGCGCGTGGTCGACCGCAAGGTCTCGCGCGGCCAGGTCTTCCTGGTGACCGACGGCGGCCTGCACCATCATCTCGCCGCCTCGGGCAACTTCGGCCAGGTGATCCGCAAGAATTATCCGGTGGCGATCGGCAACCGCATGCGCGCAGCCGGCGAGCAGGAGACGGCCTCGGTCGTCGGCCCGCTGTGCACGCCGCTCGACCTGCTGGCCGAGCGCATGGACCTGCCGCAAGCCGAGGTGGGCGACCTGGTGGTCGTGTTCCAGTCCGGCGCCTATGGCCGCTCGGCCAGCCCGCAGGGTTTTCTCAGCCACCCGGACGCCCCGGAAGTCCTGGTGTAAGAGCGCCCAACGAAACTTCCATTGCTGCGTTGCAGCTCCTCGCCGTACAGGCGTACTGTCTTCGTCGCCGCGTCGGGTGGCCGCATCCCTTGCTCTGAAGGTTTTGTTAGGCTCTCTAGCCTGTTGCAAGGGCGCCGCGCGTGTTCAATCGTGCGGTAACACCTGCTGGATTTGCGTTAAATTAATTGTTGCACGAAAATAAACGCAAGAACGTGCTCGACCTGCGACCGCTTTCAGGCGTCATCGCGCGCCTGTCGGAATGGACGGATGCGGCCACCAGGAATGAAGACCATGCTAGCGCAACACACACCCAGCTTCGATTCCCGCCTGTCGGACGGACTCCAGCGCGCCCTCGCGCTCTGCGCGCGGCACCTGCCGGACGCGGCGCAGCGCGTATCCTCCTTCCTCGCGCAGTTTGCCGAGCCGCCGGCCCATGGCGGCTTCAAGGCCATCCCGCCGGGCGCGCGCGCGCTCTATGAAAGGGTGCTGACCGAGGGCGGTCCGGCCGCCGGCCCCGCCTTCCTGCTCGCCAGCGTGCTGACGGCGGTGCGCGCCAGCCTCGATGGGCCGCAGCTCGCGCGCCTGCCGGCGCGGGTGCGTGCCCACCAGCTGCGCCAGTTCGCGCGCATGGCCGGGCATGATGAAGCCTTCCTGCCGTATTGCCGGCTCGACGGCGACGTATTCCTGAAGGAGTTCGGCCTGGCCACGCTGCGCCTGTATGCGGGCGCCTCGAGCGTGATCGACCCGCGCTCGGGCATCGGCCGCTCGATGCTGTGGAAGGGGGGCGCACTGCGCCTGCCCGGCCGCGCGCTGCTGCTCGCGCGCGCGGGCGGCTTCAAGCCGTACTTCGAGATCCACGTACATAAACTGTACCAGGACGAATTCAACGAAGAAGGCCGCAACGAGTGCTACCGCTGCTGCGCCGAACTGTATGCGCTGCACCCCGAGGTGCTGGGGATGGTCGCCGGCAGCTGGTTCTACGATCCGGTGGTCGAGATCATCAGCCCGCACCTGGCCTACCTGCGCACGGTGCCGGAGCAGGGCGGCGCGCGCGCCTGGTTCGTCTCGCACGACGAGCAGGCCGTCAAGAATGCCACCGCGACCTCGGAACGGCGGCGCGCGCTGCACGCGGCCGGCCAGTACCGTCCGGGCTCCTGGATGCTGGTATGGCCGCGCGCCGCACAACAAGCCTGGGCGCAGCGCCACGCCAGGGACAACAACGACTGACATGACGATCAAACAAGCCGTACTGCATGCCGCCAAGTTCGCCGGGGTCTTCGCCCTGGTGCGCGCGGCCACCCGCAAGCGACCGCGCATCCTGTGCTACCACGGGGGCAACCTCGGCGACGAACGCCGCTTCAACCCGAAATTGTTCTGCACCCGCGAGCAGCTGCGCCAGCGCCTCGACTGGCTGCGCCGCCACGGCTTCGTGCCGGCCACGCTCGACCAGGTCGTTACCCCCGGCGCGGCGCCGGATGGCGGGATCCCGGTGGCGATCACGCTCGACGACGGCTGGTACTCGTCCTGGCGTGACCTGCTGCCGGCGATGGCCGAGTATGGCCACCGCCCGGTGCTCTACCTGCACACGGAGGCCTACGAGGCCGGGGCGCCGATCATTCCGGTCAGCGTGCGCTACATCCTGTGGAAGGCGGGGCCGGTCGAGGCCACGCTGGCGGGTTTCGGTCCCGGCATGGACGGACAGTGGAAACTGGGCGAGCGCGAACGGCGCCACGCCTTGTGCGCGGCCGCCGAACGCTGGCTGCAGGCGCAGGCGCCGCAGGACGTCGCGTCCTGCCTGGAGCGCTTCGCCGCGGCGCTCGGCGTCACGCCGCAGCAGCTCGACCTGGCCTCGCGCCGCTTCAGCTACATGACGCAGGAGGAACTGCAGGCGGCCAGCGCCGGCGGCTGCGCGATCGAGCTGCATGGGCACCTGCACGAGTACGTGCCGGGCGAGCCGGAGCGCAACCGCGCGAACATCGAGAAGTGCCGCGAGAAGATCCTGGCCGCGGGGCTGCCGGCGCCGACCCATTACTGCTACCCGAGCGGCGCCTTCGACGGCCAGGCGCCCGAGGTGATGCGCGCGGCCGGCGTATCGACCGCCACCACCTGCCTGCCGGGCCTGGTGCGGCTGGCCGATGCCGACACCCGTTACCTGCTGCCGCGTTTCCTCGACGGCGGCGACGTCTCGATGATCGAATTCGAGGCCGAGATGAGCGGCGTGCTGGAACTGCTGCGCACGCTGGCGCGCAGGAAGACGCATTGAACACGCTTTGGCCTCAAAAAAAACGCGCCCACGGGGCGCGTTTTTCGTTCTGCTTCCTGTTTCATCCGACCAGCTTGACGCGGATGCCGGCTTGCCGAGTAAACGTAGGGTGGACTCCCGAGTCCACGCGGTATGCCGTGGTGCAGTGGTTGCGTGACCAGGAGACCGCCTGCCCGAAGGATCCATGAAGTCCTCATGCGCCTGCTTACAATCGTGGTGGCTCTCCATGTCGCTGGCATGCGCCCACCGTCGCGCGTGGACTCGGGAGTCCACCCTACAATCTGAACACGCTTGACCCCAAAAGAAACGCGCCGACGGGGCGCGTTTTTCGTTCTGCCTCCTGTTTCATCCGACCAGCTTGACGCGGATGCCGGCCTTGCCCAGCACCGTCTCCACACGTCCGAAGCCGTAGCGTTCCAGTCCGTGCGGCGAGTTCGCCAGGCGCCACAGCAGGTAGAGCGTGGCGCCGTAGGTCAGCGCGCCCACTGCCACGCACAGCAGCAGCGCCAGCACGTACTCGAAGG
>JBBWZO010000346.1:0-19468 GCA_039649125.1 Massilia sp.
CGCCTGCAGGCCTATACCGAGCACACGGTGACCGACCGCGAGGAGCTGCGCGCCATCCTGGCGCAGGCGCGCGCCAACGGGTTTGCGTTCTCGCGCGAACAGCTCGAACCGCGCCTGTCCTCGCTGGCGGTGCCGGTGCGCGATGCCGCCGGCCAGTATGTGGCCGGGATCAATGTCCTGCTGCAGGGCCGGCCGCCGTCTGCGCAGGAAGCGGCGGCCAGGTATTTCCATCCCCTGAACGACGCGGCCAAGGCGCTCGGCCACCTGTTGATGCTGTAAAGAAGACGCTCCCGGCGCCCGTAAACGGCAAAAAAGGCCGGCAGCGTGGACGCGGCGCCGCCGCGCCCGTCCCCGCTGCCGGCCGGGGGAGAGGATTAGGCCGCGGCCTTGGTGCCGGCGCCTCCGTGCACGCTCTCTTCGCGCAGCTGCCTGTACTCTTCCTTGTCGACCGGCACGGCGTTCGGGTTACCCAGGTCTTCCATGCGGATACGGTGGGTTTCGCGGGCGCTCAGTGCGGCCAGTGCGGCGACCACCGTCACGGCCAGCGCCAGGGCGCCGACGGTCATCGGGATGTTGGCCGATCCGGGAGGCGCCACGGCGGCGAACACGGCCGGCAGCATCGCGGTCACCAGGGTGCCCAGGTTCTGCGAGATCGCCATCGCCGAGACGCGGGTGCGGGTCGGGAACAGCTCCGGATAGAAGCTGGGGAACACCGCGTTATACCCCTGGTACACGATACCCCACATCAGGATCGACATCACGACGGCCAGCGGCACGTTGTGGATGCTGATGGCGTACAGGTAGCCGAACGACAGCAGGCCGGAACCGAGCGCGCCAACGATGATCGGCGGCTTGCGGCCGATCTTGTCCGAGAGGTTGCCGACCAAAGGAATGACGAGCACCGCGACGATATTGCCCAGCACCGGAATCCACAGGTAGACGTCTTTCGAGAAGCCGATGCCGTAGCCCGGCTGGACCGCGTAGGCGGCGCCGAAGATGGTCGCCACGACCGGGATCACGTTCATCAGCGCCATGCAGACGACACGCAGCATGTCGCGCCAGCTTTCCTGGATTGCCTGCACCATCGGCGCCTTCGGAACCTTGCCGTCGATGCTTTCCTTCTCGAAGGCCGGGGTCTCGTCGACGTTACGGCGGATCATGTAGCCGACCACGATGACCGCAAAGCTGAGCAGGAAGGGAATGCGCCAGCCCCAGGAGTTGAAGGCTTCCTCGGGCATGTAGTGCGCCAGCGGCAGGAACACGGCGGCCGCCAGGATCTGGCCGAACTGCACGCCCTGCAGCGTGAAGCTGGCGAAATACCCGCGCCGTCCGAAGGGCGCGTGCTCGAGGATCATCGAACTGGCGCCGGAGATCTCGCCCGCCACGGCGAAGCCCTGGATCAGGCGCATGATGACGAGCAGGGTCGGGGCCAGCATGCCGACTTGCTCGTAGGTCGGCAACAGGCCGACGGCCATGGTCGAAAAACCCATCAGGAACATGCACACGACCAGCACGTGTTTCCGACCCCGGGTGTCGCCCCAATGGCCGAGGACAAAGGCGCCGATCGGACGCGCGACATAGCCCACGCCATAGGTGGCCAGCGACGCGATAATGGCGGTTGTCGGATCTCCCTTCGGAAAGAAAATCTGTGGGAAAATCAGCGACGCCGCGGTGGCGTAGATGAAGAAATCGTAGTACTCGAGCACCGAGCCGATCCAGCCGCTCAGTGTCGCCTTCCTGGTCTGGCTGCGGTCATGCCCAGCCTGTTTTGTCGTGGTAGCCATGTTGTCTCCTGATTCGGTAAACGTGTAGGAACTGCGAGCTCGAAGCGATCAGAAACGATGGAGGATGCCCAGCTGCAGGCCGGTCAGCCTCCTGGCGTTGATCGCGTCTCCCGCCAGGTTGGCCGAGGGTGCGGCCGAGCTGCTGAAGCGGAAGCCCGCGTTCGCTTCGTTCTTCAGGTAGCTGAGGAAGCTGTACAGGGTGGTACGCTTCGACATCGCGTAGTAGGCGCCGGTATTCGCGCCCCTGGCGCCGGCGTCGCCGCCCGAGGTGTCGTGCATGACGCCGTACAGCGCCCCGACGCGCAGGGCCGGCGTGACGCGGTAATCGGCCGAGATTTGCCAGATATTGTAGTAGCGTCCCGCATTCGGATCGGTGCCGGCAAAATAATTGTTCGGAGCACCGACATTGCTCAGGATCGTGGCGGCGTTGCGCCCGTTGGCATTCGCAGTCGAGTTGTTGCTGCGTACAAAAGCCAGGTAGACCGTTCCGGCATCGTATTTGTAGTTGGCATACAGGTGCTGGTAGCTGATCTTGTCGCGGACGGTGGCCGTGATCCGGTTGGGCGTGGCCTGCAGGCCGGCATAGCCGAGCCGGAATGGACCCTTTTCATAATCGAGCGCCGCCTGGTAGATCGGCCGGTTGCCGCGCGTGGCGCCGCCGTTTTCCGGCAATGCGTAGTGCAGCGACAGCATCAGGCCGGCGATGCGCGGCGTGCGGTAGGAGATATCGTTGTCGTAGCGCGAAGGGACGCCGAAGGTGTTGATCACCGAACCGAAGGTCGTGCGCTCGGTGTAGTCGATGGCTCCGCCGGTGAGGAAGATCTCGGTGTTCTGGCGGCCGACGCGCACTTCGCCGAGCGGGGTGTTCATGCCGACCCAGGCCTGGCGGTCGAAGAGGCGCGAACTGTCGGCCTGACTGCCGGTATCGGCGGCGATACCCATCTCGAGGTTGTACTTGACCTCGTAGCCCTGGCCCAGCGCCTCGGCCCCGCGCACGCCGAGGCGGGTGCGCAGGATGGCGCCGTCGTTCAGGCCCGTGATGTGCTCGCCGTTGCTGCTGCGGATGTAGCCGAGGTACTCGTCGAAATTGCCGTAGAGCGTGAGGCCGGACTGGGCCTGGGCCATGCCTGTCGAGGCTAGCAGGGCCAGGGCGCCTGCGATTCTGGTCTTCATCATGTCTCCATCGTTGAGGTTGTGTCCGGGGCGGCCTTCTGTGTACCACTCGCGTCGTCCCGGAATACGCTTGTGCGATGTAAAAATGTTAGCGTAAAAATCAGCGACAATTTGGGCGATCATCGAATATGTGTGCGCTATTCGCCCAATGCGTTCGTTATCGGCGCGGCGCACAACACAACGGCGGCCCGAAATCGGCGCCATTGCCCTGAGGGTGCGCGATGCGGACGTCGCCTACCGCCACGCCATCGACATGGGCGCCTGGCCGATCCAGACCCGGGCCGGCGTCATGGAGCTCAACATTCCCGGGGTACACGGCGCAGGTGATTCGATCCTGTATTTCGTCGACCGGGTCGGCGATTTCGGCGAGCGCGTACCGGCCGCGTGGACGCAATGAACCTCAGCAATTTTGGCCTGGACAGCATCGCGCTGGCCGGGGCGCTGGCGTCGAAACTGGCGGCCTGCCGGGCGGCCGGTTTTTCGCAGATCATGCTGTGGGCGCGCGACCTCGTCGAGCATCCGGGCGGGATCGAGGACGCGGTACGCCTGGTCCGGCAAAGCGGCCTGTGCGTGACGGGAATCCAGGTCTTGCGCGACTACGAGGGCCTCGACAACGGCCTGCACGAGTACAAGCTCGATATCGCACGCCATTTGCTGCGCGTCTGCAAGGCGGTGGGGGCCGGCATTCTGGTCGTCGGTTCCAGCACGTCGGGCCACGCCAGCGGCGACTACGAACGGATCGCCCGCGACCTGGCCAAACTGGCTAACTCGGCGGTGCCGCTGGGGGTGCGGATAGGCTATGAAGCCCTGTCCTGGGGCCGCCATGTGCAGTCCTGGGAACAGGCGTGGGAGGTGGTGGACATGGCCACGCACGCCAATGTCGGCGTCGTGCTCGATTCCTTCCACATGCTGGCTGGTGGTGACGAGTTGGAGGGACAGGAAGACATGCCATCGGAAGAGATCGTGCTGGTCCAGCTGTCGGACTTCATGTGGGGCGACCTGCGCAGCCTTGATGAGCGGATCGAGACGGCGGGGCATTTGCGCGTCTTCTCCGGCGAGGGCTGCCATTCGGCTGAACTGTCGAGCATCCTGCGGCGCCTGGTCCGCGGCGGCTGCCGCGGCAGCTACAGCATGGAGGTCGTCAATGACGACTACCTGCAACTGCCGCCCGACATTGTCTGTGCACGTGCGTTGATGGCGGCGAAATGGATTACCGACCAGGTGTTACGGCGCAGCCTGCAGGTCCGCGCCTATGCGGGACGGACCTTGTAGAGCTTGTTGTCAGAAACGGTTGACGCCCTGGTAGTAGGCGCGGTTCGAGAGCGAGAGTGCGTAAAAAATCTCGGACAGCAGGATGCGCGCCTTGCGGCGCAGGATGTCGTCGGTGTTGGTGAAGATGGAAATGGCTGGGGCGGTGCGCATGATGGTGTTCCGATGCGTGGTCGATGACGCGACTGTACGCCCGTTGCCGTCATTCATCCAATTTCGAGTCCGCATCTCAGACATTATCTTCCATGATGTCCGCACAGCACGCAGTAGCAAGTTGCGGGCGAAGTGCGCACACTTTGGCGCCCGCCGCTCCCTTTGTTCATTTTCTGCGTTATACGATGCTGCTTGTCGCATGCTTTGTCGACCTTAACCCAACCGAGGAATGGACATGGATCCCGTCATCGTCGCCGTCGCCATCACCGGCTCGGTACCCCGCAAGAAGGACAATCCGGCGGTACCGGTGACTGTTGCTGAACAAATCGAGTCGACCCACGAAGCCTATGAGGCCGGCGCCAGCCTGGTGCACCTGCACGTACGCAACCCGGACGAGAGTTCATCATCCGATCCGGCGCTGTTCGCCAGCGTACTGGAGGGCATACGGAAATATTGCCCGGGCATGATCGTGCAGTTTTCGACGGGCGGGCGCGGGCGCGACCAGGCCGCCCGCGGCGCGGCGCTGCACCACAAGCCGGACATGGCGTCGCTGGCGACCGGTACCGTCAATTTCCCAAGCATCATTTACGAGAACGCCCCGGCCCTGGTCGACCAGCTGGCCATGAGCATGAAGGAGCATGCCATCCTGCCGGAGATCGAGATCTTCGACCTTTCGCATCTGTACGGCATGCGGCGGCTGATGGACGCGGGCCTGATCAACGAGCGGCCGCACGTCCAGTTCGTCATGGGCATCAAGAATGCGCTGCCGGTGGCCGAGTACCTGCTCGACCTCCTGCTGTCGGTACTCGGGCGCGTGGCGCCGAACGCCACCTGGACCGCCGCCGGCATCGGCCGTCACCAGAGCGACGTGATCGAGTGGGTCCTCAAGCGCAAGGGCGATGCAGTCCGCACCGGGCTGGAAGACAACATCCGCATCGACCGCGAGCGCCTGGCAACGAGCAATGCGGAACTGGTGCGGGTCGCTGTCGACCTGTGCGCGGCGCACGGTCGGCGTCCGGCGACGCCGGCGGAAGCGCGCGCCAAGCTGGGATTGCCGGCCTGAGCTTGCCCATCAGGACCGCCCTGCGCCGGTCGCGTCTGTCGATCCCGCTTGCCCTTCGTTGTCCGGCATAGTCCGGCAGGCCGGCAGGCGCGGCAGCGTCACGACGTTTACTGAAACGCGGTTTCTCGCCCTATACAGAGGCCGATGCCCAGGTGCCCGCACTGGCCGGACGGGAGCCGTCCTTTGGCGAATCCCCGATCCCGGCTCCATGAAGGAGAATAGATAATCGACAGCTGGGCCGTTAAATGAACTAAACCTTGCTGACAGCAATCCTAGAAAGCTGACGATCTTTACCCGGAGTGCGGCGGTGTCGACCGCTAATCCGCGAAATCCTGGAACAGGTCTGCAACCGTCCGGCGCAACCAGATATTGCTGGGCTCCGCGTGAAAGCGGTCATGCCAGTGCTGCTTCACCGCATAGCTGGGCATGTCGAAAGGCAATCCAAGTACCTGCACTTGTTCCTGTGCCTGGATCGTAATTCCGAGCATCTTCGGCACGATCACCAGCAGTTCCGTTTCGGCGACGACGCGC
Source organism: Massilia sp. (assembly GCA_039649125.1). Classification (GTDB taxonomy): domain Bacteria; phylum Pseudomonadota; class Gammaproteobacteria; order Burkholderiales; family Burkholderiaceae_D; genus Telluria. The sequence continues at coordinate 5,974 of JBBWZO010000346.1, forward strand.
GCCACCCCCAGGAAACTTGACAGGTGCAGCACGACATTCCGGTGCACTCCCTGCATCGCGAGTGTCTTGTCGACGATCGAATGGCCGGTTCCGGACGTCGTGACCAAGATGTGGGCTTCCGCGAGGAATGCTTGCTTCGTCAGTTCGCCGCGGATGCGCGGGTGATTTTTGGCTGCAAGACAGACGAAGTTCTGGCTAAACAAGGTTTTTTGGTAGAACCCGGCCTCCAGGTGAGGCATGAAGCCGATCCCCATGTCTACTTCCCCGGACTCCAGGCGCTTTGGACTTTCGGGCGTGATCTTCTCCGCCACAACACTGACCTTAGGTGCAAGACGCCGCAAGTAGTTCATCAAGCGCGGAAGCAGGACGATTTCCGATATGTCGGTCATGCACAGGCGGAACGCGCGTTTCGCTTCCAAGGGAATGAACTCGGCCGGCGCCAGGCGGGCCGATTCCAGGGACGCCAGCACACCGGCAAGTTGCGGGTGGAGCGCCTGGGCACGGGGCGTAGGCTCCATGCCGTGCGAGGTCCGAATGAACAATTTATCGTTGAAATGCAGGCGCAGTTTGTTGAGCGCGATACTGACCGTGGCCTGTGCCAAGCCAAGCCGCTCGGCAGTGCGCGACACACTACGGCTTGTGAAGATCCCATCGAAAACCAGTAGCCATTCGAGGTCGAACTTGGCCATGAAAAGTCTCCTTACGCCTACTCTGCATCAGCATTATTGCAAAACATAATACAGCAAATTGCACCGATGATTTGCCGTGGTGAGACTGACAAGAGAGACTATTGATGTGCCAGCATTGACAACGCCCGAGGTGGCGATCGAGGATGCGGTGACTTTGGGCGAGGCAGTTCGCCACTGCGGCGGAAACTTCGAGGCGGCATTCAAGCGGTACGAGAAGTCGCGCGGCACCCGTGCAGCCCGCGTGGTGCTGTCAGCGCGCGAGATGGGGCGCATCTATCACGCCATGGGCGTCGAGCGTCTGGGACGCAATTCGCTCTGGCAAGGACGTCCTGCCGAACGCTATTACGACGCCCTTGAGCGGCTGTATGGGGGGCGGGCGGCGAACTGCGTGGCGGCGTGACTGGATTCCTCCTTCCGTCTCCCGGCAACACTACGAACACCTAATCATCAAGGAACAGAATCATGTGTCAGGAAAAGAATCACGATCAAGGCTACACCCAGAAAGCCCAGGATCGCACCGACGGCGGAACGAGTGTGCCGGCAGCGCTGATCGCCGAGCTGGTAACGGCCAATCACATCCTGTACGACCAGGGCGTGCTCGATGCGTTCGGACACGTCAGCGTGCGCCACACCGCGCACCCTGACCGCTTCCTCCTCGCACGCAACATGGCGCCGGGCCTGGTGCAGGCGCAAGACATTATCGAATTCGATCTCGACGGCAACCCCTTCAATGCCGCTGGACGCGCCATCTACCTCGAGCGTTTCATCCACAGCGAGATCTATAAGGCGCGTCCCGACGTGATGGCGGTCGTGCACAGCCATTCGCCCTCGGTGGTGCCGTTCAGCGTATCAAAGACTTCGCCGCTGCGCGCCACCTGCCACATGGCTGGTTTCATCGGCACCGCAGCCCCGGTATTCGAAATCCGCGACTATGCGGGCGAGACCAACAGCCTCTTGATCACGAATAACGAACTCGGCCACGCCTTGAGCGAATCGCTGGGGGAGCGCTCCCTGGTACTGATGCGCGGCCACGGATCGACCGTGGTGGCCGACTCCCTGCGCCGTGCGGTGTACCGGGCCGTGTATACCGAACTGAACGCGCAGATCCAGTCTGTCGCCCAGCAACTGGGTGAAGTTACCTTCCTGTCCGAAGGAGAGATCGCCGAAACGGTACGCGTCATCGAAACCCAGGTCGTCCGCGCATGGGACTTCTGGAGCATCAAGGCCGGTGCCACCGCCAGGGCACTGATGGAACAAAAGGCGCAGCTTCCCCAATAACAATACGCGTCAGACATACCGCAGCTATTCAAGACGCAGCTATTCAAGACGCAGCTATTCAAGAGAAAAGCAGGAGACAACAGATGCATCGCTTCATTCGCACATCCCTCGTGTCCGCGGGCCTCGCGGCCGGCGTGTTCGCTATCGGCCAGGCAGGGGCGCAGGAGTACCCCATCAAAACTGTCACGATCGTGGTTCCCTTCGGCGCCGGCGGCGGCACCGACACCATGGCGCGCGTGATCGCGGAGGGCCTGAACAAGGCCTTGCACCAGCCCTTTGTCGTCGAGAACAAGCCCGGCGCCGGCGGCAACCTCGGCCTGGCCTCGGTAGCCAGGGCGCCCAAGGATGGCTACACGCTGCTGATGGTGACCAACAATATCGCGATCAATCCATCCCTGTACAGGAAAGTCAACTTCCATCCAACCAAGGACTTCGAGCCGATCGCCATGGTGGGCAGTTCGCCGGTGGCGATCTCGGTTCATCCTTCACTGAAGATCAATAACCTGGCCGACCTGATCAAGTACGCGAAGACCAATCCCGGCAAGTTGTCTTACGCCTCGTGCGGTGCCGGCACGCCGCAGCACCTGGCGGCGGAACAGCTGGCGCAGATGGCGAAGATCGAAATGACCCATGTCGGGTACAAGGGCTGCGCGGCGACTCTGCCCGACCACCTGTCAGGCCTGGTCCCGGTTTCATTCAGCACCATCGCCATCATGGCGCCGCACGTCAAGAGCGGTAAGCTGAAGGGCATTGCCGTGACCGGTTCCGCGCGCTCGGCTCACGCACCCGACATGCCGACTGTCAGCGAAGCAGCCGGGCTTCCCGGCTACGCCATCGACGTCTGGTTCGGCCTGTTCGCTCCGGCCGGCACCCCCAAACCGGTGATCACAAAGCTGAACGGCATCATCAACAAGCAGCTGGCCACGGCCAACGTAAAGACCAAGATGTCCGAACAGGGTTATGACGTGGTGGGTGGCACAGCCGAAGCGCTGGCGCTGAAAGTCAGCCAGGATATCCCGCGCTATCAGCAGGTGATCCGTACTGCGGACATCAAAGCCGATTGACGAACGAGCGGTGCAGCGCCGCACATCCTTCGAAGCAGCCGGATGCCGAATAAGAGCGTCTAACCTAAAGCTTGCAGGCGGATGCTTGCCTGAATGGCCGGCGTTCCAATGATCCGAAACCCGAGGAGCCGATGGACAAACTTACTCTCTGTTTAAGCAGATGAACATGACTTGGTGCACTGGCCATGCAGCGGACGAAGGCGCGCGGACGGCGGCGAACCGAAGTCGACCGCATGGCCAGAATGTACGGAGCGCGTCCCGGGTCGGCCGGGATCACACTTCACTGAACCTCCCTTTAACACCCTAACGCATCCGGGTCACCAACCCGAATGTCGACACTGCGTGCCGGTGGGCCCCCTATTGCCTGTACGGTCGGCGACACCCGGCCGCAAGCCATGCAGAAAACTATACCTGGAACCGCTCTATCACCGGAGACAAACATGCATTTGGCAAGAACCAGCATCGCACTCGCAATCGCCGCACTGTCGGTGACGGCGCATGCCCAGAACAATGTCCAGCTGTACGGCATCGTCGATGCCGGCGTCGAGTATGTCGACGAGGTGCGCACTGGCGCTGTGGGATCCGCCACCGACAGCATCGTCCGCGTGCAGTCGGGCAGTGCGCAGAGCTCGCGTTTCGGCCTGCGCGCACGCGAAGACCTTGGCGGCGGCCTGAGCGCCGTGTTCGCCCTCGAGAGCGGCATCGCGATCGACACCGGCACGCTGAGCCAGGGCGGGCGCCTGTTTGGCCGCCACGCCTATGTCGCCTTGAACCACAAGACGCTGGGCGAGCTCCAGCTGGGGCGCCAGACGACCACCGTGTACGACTTTGGCGTGCTCTACGATCCGCTCACCGCGACCCGCTATTCATCCGTCGTGTTCGATGCCGCCTACGTCGGCCGCGCCGATAACGCAGTCAAGTATGTCGGCAAGTTCGGCGGGCTGAGCCTGGGCACCCAATACAGCGCCGGCTACGACAGCCTGATCGCCGGCGGCAGCGAAGTACCGGGTGCGTCGCGGGTCGGCCGCGAAATGGGCGCGCACGCCAGCCATGCACTGGGGCCGGTACAGTTTGGCGTCGTCTACGACCGCCAGAACGGCACATCGGTGGCGGCCCAGCACGACACGATCGAGCGCGTGGCGGCCGGCGGCAGTTACAGCTTCGCGCCCTTGAAGCTGTTCGCCGCCTTCCAGCGCCTGCGGGCGGAAACTCCTGCGACGCGTCGCGACACAACCCTGTACTGGATCGGCGCACAGTACGCCAGCGGTGGTCCGGTCATCCTGTCCGCATCGCTGTACTTCAACGACCCTGACGGCAGCGCCAACCGGTCGCGCATGCTGGCACTGATGGGCAGCTATGCCCTGTCCAAGCGTACCGACCTGTACAGTCAGGTCGCGTTCATGGAGAACCAGGACGCGGCCATGTTCGGCATGGGTGGTGCCGTGAACCCGGGCGACCACCAGGGCGGCGTGATCGTCGGGATCCGCCACCGCTTCTGAGTCCGATGCCGCTACCGCCGGACCACGTCCGGTGGCAGCGCAATGCATCCCCGACGAATTACTTGTAACGCATCGCTGAGACGTAGCATCCCTTAACCCAAAGGCCATGCACCGCCCATTACGCAAGCTGTCAGCTGCCACTCGCGTAAACGACCTTGCGTTTACGTTCATGTTGATCGAAGGGCGAGATCGAATAGCCTTCAACCTGCGTATGCGCTTGCCTGGCCTTCTACGAGCACCAGGAGACAAGTATGAAATCGAAGCGCCGCCTATCGATCGTTGCTGCTTTTGCCTGCATCGCATCCGGTCCATCGTTGGTTCAGGCACAGGGCAACTATCCGAACAAACCGATCCGCATCATCGTCCCACTCGCACCGGGTGGCTCCAACGACGTTCTCGCCCGTATCCTGAGTACGAAGATGTCGGAGACTTTCGGCCAGCCGGTGATCGTCGAAAACCGGCCTGGCGCGGCGGGCAACATCGCGACCGATTTCCTGGCCAAATCGCCGGCTGACGGTTACACGCTTGGCATCGCTCCAAACCAGACCGTCGCGGTGAATCCGGTCCTATACCCCAAGCTGCCTTTTAATGTCGTCAAGGATCTGGCAGGTGTATCCATGCTGGGCAGCGTTCCGATGGTACTGGTCGTTTCTCCGAAGGTCACGGCCAAGTCGGTTGCCGAACTCATCGCCCAGGCCAAGGCCGCCCCGAACAAGCTTACCTATGCATCAGCGGGGTCAGGCAGCCCGCAACATATGGCTGCCGAGGTCTTCAAGTCGATGACCGGCACGCAGCTCATGCAGGTTCCGTACAAAGGATCGGCGCCTGCTCTTGTCGATGTGCTGAGCGGATTGGTCGACGTGATGTTCTGCCCGCTCAACTCCGCATTGCCACACATCCGGAGCGGCAAGCTGCATGCACTCGGCACGACCGGCACTGAACGCGTGGCCTTGCTGGAAGGCGTGCCGACGATTGCCGAGACGGTCCCCAACTTCGAGAGCGACATCTGGATCGGCATGGTTGCGCCGGCCAAGACACCGCCCGCCGTGGTCGCCAAGCTCAATGCCGAGCTGCGCCGCGTGCTCGCACTGCCTGATGTGATAGCCAAGCTGGCAGAGCAGGGCATCTCCGCCAAGTCAAGCAGCGCAGCCGACATGACCAGTTTGATCGTCACCGACCAGAAGCGCTGGGCCAGCGTGATCCGCGCGGCCGGGATCAAGCCCGAATGACGGCCAGCACCACGCCACCTGTGCCTTTTTAACTTACCTGGAAATACCATGACCACATCATCTTCGCCGGCGGTGCGCCGGGACATCCCTACACCTTCGGCACCCGATACTACTGTTTGGTGCAGCGACGCGATTGCCGACATGCTGCGAGCGCTCGACATGCCCTACGTGCTGCTCAACCCGGGCGCGAGTTTCCGGGGCCTGCACGACAGCATCGTCAACCATTTGGGCAACGAAAAGCCGCAAATGATCGTGGTACTTCATGAAGAGCATGCAGTGGCAATTGCACACGGCTACGCTAAAGTGGCGTGCAAGCCGCTGGCCGCGATCCTGCACAGCAATGTCGGCCTGATGCACGGCTCGATGGCGATATTCGATGCATGGGTGGATCGCGTGCCGGTGATCGTGCTGGGAGCGACTGGTCCGGTTGATGCGGCCAAGCGCAGGCCCTGGATCGACTGGATTCACACTGCCCAGGACCAGGCCGCGCTCGTGCGTCACTTCATCAAGTGGGACGCCCAGCCTGCATCGATTGGCGCCGCCCAGGAAGCGCTGTTGCGCGCCAAGCAGATTGCGACCACTGCACCGCAAGGCCCGGTGTACGTATGCTTCGACGCAGCCTTGCAAGAGTCCAGGCTCAGCCAAGCGCCAGCACTACCGGATCCGTCGCGCTACCTTGCTCCGATGCCGGCGCGGCCTGCCGACGAACTGGTTGCGCGTGCCGCAGAGCTGCTGTCGAACGCACGCCGCCCGGTGATCCTCGCCGGCCGGGTCAGCCGCGATACCGAGGGCTGGAAGCAGCGGGTGCAATTAGCCGAATTGCTGAACGCCGAAGTGCTGACCGATCTGAAGATCGGCGCGGCCTTCCCGACAGCCCATCCGTTGCATGCGGCTCCCAGCGGCCATTTCCTGAACGCGCACTCGCGCGAAGTGCTGCGCGATGCCGACGTCGTGCTGAGCCTCGACTGGCTGGACTTGGCCGGCACGCTCAAGCAGGCTTGGGGGGACGATCCAGTCGGTACCCAAGTGATCCAGGTGTCGGTGGACCACTACAGCCACAACGGCTGGAGCATGGACCACCAGGGATTGCCGCCGGTCGATGTGTTCCTGGCCACCGAACCCGAGCCGGCTGTCGAGCTGCTGTTGCGCCACGCGAAAAAACGGGAGCTGCCGGCGCCGCAGCGCGCGCCACGGCCGGCACCGGCCGCCGTTGGCGCTGGTCCGATGACGGTGCCCATGCTTGCCGGCGTCCTGCGCCGTGCCGTGGGCGACCAGGAAGTCTGCCTGATGCGCCTGCCGCTGAGCTGGAGCGGCGACCTCTGGGACTTCGATCACCCGCTGGATTTCCTTGGCTTCGATGGCGGTGGCGGCATCGGTTCCGGTCCAGGCATGGCCATCGGTTCAGCGCTGGCACTCAAGGGCAGCGACCGCCTGCCGGTTGCGGTCATCGGTGATGGCGACTACATGATGGGTGTCAATGCGCTGTGGACGGCCGCGAATGCGCAGATCCCACTACTGATGGTGGTCTGCAACAACCGTTCGTTCTTCAACGACGAAGTCCATCAGGAGCGCATCGCGAACCAGCGCAATCGGCCGGTGGAAAACCGCTGGATCGGCCAGCGCATTGCAAACCCCGAACCCGACCTGGCGATGATGGCGCGCGCACAGGGACTGACGGGTTTCGGCCCTGTCGAAGATGCGGCGGAGCTCGCGCGGGTGCTGGATGAAGCCATTGCTCTGGTCAAAGGCGGCGCTACCGTCGTGATCGATGCCGTGGTCCAACCCGGCTACAGCCCCTCGATGACCGCAGGCCTGACCCGAGCCGAATAAGCCTGACCTACCGGAAACGAACAATCTAACCGAAGGCAATCATGCGAGCGAAAGACATCCCTGACGGCATTCTGCCGACCCAACGCGGCTTGTTCTATGGTGGCCGTTGGCATGCACCGAAGGCAGGCGGTGCGGCCGAAACCTTCAACCCGTGCTACAACGAGGTCATCGCGACGGCGCCGGTCGCCGACGAAGACGACGTCGACGCGGCTATCCAGGCAGCGCATGCGGCATTTGCCGGCTGGGCGGCCACGCCGCCGGTCGAACGGGGCCGCTATTTGAGACGCGCGGCAGCCGTGCTGCGCGAACATGCGGAGCCCCTGGCACTCCTCGATGCGCTGAACAACGGTAATCCGGTATCCGCGCTGGCCAAGGATGCCGGGTTCGCAGCGGACTGCCTTGACTATTTCGCCGGCCTCGCCACCGAGATCAAAGGCGAGACGATTCCCATGGGCGACGGCAACCTGAACTACACAGTGCAGGAACCCCTTGGCGTCATCGCGCGTATCGTCGCCTATAACCATCCGCTGATGTTTGCCGCTGCACGCCTGGCGGCACCGCTGGCGGCAGGCAATACGGTGGTCGTGAAATCGCCCGATCAGGCGCCGTTGTCCATCCTGCGGCTTGCCGAGCTGGTTGGCGACATCTTTCCACCAGGCGTGGTCAATTTTCTGTGCGGGGGGCGCGAGTGCGGCGACGCCATGAGCCGGCATCCGTTAGTGCGCAAGCTCACGCTGATTGGTGGTGTGCCGACCGGCAAAGCGGTCATGAAGACTGCGGCAGAGGACCTCAAGCCCGTGTTGCTCGAGCTCGGCGGTAAGAATGCCCTGATCGCGTACCCGGATGCCGATATCGACAAACTTGTCGACGGCATCATCGCCGGGATGAACTTTACCTGGTCCGGCCAGAGCTGCGGCTCCACCAGCCGCGTGTTTTTGCACGAATCAGTCCACGATGAGGTGTTGGACAAGGTGGTGACGCTGCTGCCCCAGCGCCACAAGCCTGGCATACCGACCGACCCCAGGACGACCATGGGGTCGCTGGTGAGCCAGGCCCAGCTGGACAAGGTCAAGGGCTACGTCGCCAGGGGACTCGAGGATGGCGGACGCCTCATGTGTGGTGGCAAACAGCCCGACGATGAAGAACTGAAGGACGGATTCTTCTATGAAGCGACGGTCTTTGCTGACATGAAACCCCATATGCGTCTGTCGCAGGAAGAGGTCTTCGGTCCCGTACTCTCGGTCTTTACATGGTCGAATGAAGAAGAGCTCTGGCCACAGGTGAACGGCGTGGACTTTGGTCTGACGGGTTCCATCTGGACGCAGAATCTGGATACCGCACACAGGGCCGCCCGCCGTATCCACACCGGCTACGTGTGGCTCAACAACGCCAGCCAGCACTTCATGGGAGCACCGTTTGGCGGCGTCAAACAGTCGGGTATCGGTCGCGAAGAATGCTTCGCCGAGCTACTCGAATTCACGTACACAAAAAATATCAATCTGAAGTTCGGTTGACGTAACGGCCGTTCGACTTCTCGGCCCGGGAATCATCACTCCCGGCGCGGCATGGCGGGAATCGCGTTTCAAGGACCCGAGAGCCGCCCGGGTGGTGACAGCCCTGGACGGTTACAGATGGCGCGTAACGGCACGCCCGGCAAGGCGCTGGCGCTGCTTCTCGGGGCACCCGACGGGGCGCCCGCCGCCGCGACCGGCGGGGGCGGCAAGGGCACGGCGGCGCAGGTCGGCACCGAGCCGGCGACGCTGCTGCTGGTCCAGGACCTGTCCCCGGGCACGCCGTCGGACCTGCTCGGCTACCGGCCGGGCATCCGCGCCGCAGAGCACCGCCTGCGGGCGCGCAATGCCTACATCGGCGCGGCGCGCGGCCTTCTTCCCGCGCATCACCCTTACCGGCAGCGCCAGCGCGGAACTGTCCGGTCTGTTCGACGGGGGGCGCGCGCCTGGTCCTTCGCACCGCAACTGAGCCGCCGATTTGCCCGCGCGCGCGGCCTGGGCGGTTCAGGAGCAGCGCTCCGTGCCACAGCCGGCGGATCTCCTGCAGCAGCGCCTCGTTCCCAAAGTGCATCAACTACAGGTCCTTCGCTCGAAATTGCAATGGAGAACTAATAACGGTCGCTAAGGCTGCGCGCTTCGGGTCCGCCACGGATTTGCTGGACAAAGCAAACGGCATGCTCTATATTTTTTATTAGAGATCTAAATAAATTCTGGTCGATACCGCTATTTGGCAGGTGGCTCACATCGGGGCGCAAGATTCCGGTGAGCTATGACCGATCGGGTAAGGCCGGTTAGATGTCTATTCAATCGAAGACAGCCGAGGAGACACCACATGAAGTATGGATTCGACAGGTTCGCAACCCTTGCGCTGCGAACCGCAGCCACCGTTCTGGTCAGTGCCAGTATGGCCTTGCCAGCCCAAGCCCAGGTCAAGATCGTAGTTGGCAGCACCGTGTCGAGCGATGTCTCGGCTGCGGCACTGGCGCTCGCCATGAAGGACGGCTCGTTCAAGCGTGCCGGCCTGGACATCAAGCTAAAGAATTTCGTCCAGTCCAACCAGAAGTACGACACCTTCAAGGCTGGCGCGATCGACATCGACGTCAACATGGGGGCGATCAACGCGGCTCAGCTTTACGCCTCGGGCGTCCCGGTCCAGGTACTGCGGGCCGTCACCCCTGCCGATATCTGGGCGGTGATCGCGCCCGCGGCCTCGCCCCTCAAGGGGCCGCGCGACCTGAAGGGCAAGCGCTTCGGCGTGGTGTCGCTGTCGGGGACCAACTACGGCGCCACCTATGCGGCGATGAAGCTGGACGGCGTCGACATGATGCGCGACATGAAAGTGTCCACACTTCCGCCGTCGGCTATCCTGCTGGCCCTCGAGAAAAAGGAAATCGACGCCGCTACGCTGTATGAGCCGTACCTGACGCCGGCGCTCAAGAGCGGGCGCGTGAAGGTCATGTTCAAGCCGGGAGACGCCTACCAATCGCATTACAAGGAACCGTTCCTCGCGCTGGTCATATCCGGCCGCAAGGATTTCGTCGTCGAGCACCGCGCTGCCACCGCCAAGTTCGTCGCCGTGATGGAACAGACGCTTGCCAACCTGGGCAACAATACCGATGCCGCCGCCAAGGCGCTCACCGAAGTCATGCCTGAAATCAAGCTCAGCCCTGAGCAAGTGAAAGAGCTGCTGGTGCCGTACATTCCGAACGTCATCAAGACACGGAACGACGCCGCCACCATCAAGGCTGCACAGAGCCTGTATGACCGGATGCTCGAGGCCAAACAGTTGCGCACGCCCGCCAGGGCCAACGAGTTCTGGATCAAGTCATGATGACTGGGGCTGAGCCAATGATGAAACAGTCCGCTGTCGCGGCCGCGCCTCGGCCCGCACCGATCCCGGTCACGCCCAAGCCATCGGTATGGGGGGGGCGCTCCAGGCGCATGGCCACGGCTGTCCTGCCGTACATCGTGTTGGTAGCGTTATGGCAGATCATCGCCAGTACCCAGCCAGCCTACGTTTTTCCTCCACTGGGGGAGATCCTCGAGACGATTGGTCTGCTGCATGAGGAAGGCGTGTTGATAGCGGCTACGCTGGCCACCGTCAAGTCGGTACTGATCGGCGCCGTGATCTCGTGCATTGTAGGTACCTTGATCGGTTTCGCCCTGGCGCGTTTCGAAGCGTTCACCGGTCCGCTCCTGAACTTCGTGCAGACCGTGCCGTACGTGGTCTGGGCGCTGATGGCGCTGATCTGGTTCGGCCTGACCCCGTTCTCGGTCGTGTTCACGATCGTGGTCGCCGCTTTTCCGATTGTTTCGTTCAACGTGGCTGCCGGCCTCAAGAATGTCGACAATCTGCTGCTGGGAATGAGTCAATCGGTGCGCGCCAACCGCCTGATGGTGCTGCGCCACATCGTGTTTCCGAGCCTGACGCCATACCTGCTGAGCGCAAGCCGTACCATGCTCGGCATGTGCTGGAAGATCAGTGTGCTGGCTGAATTGTTCGCGGGCGGCGCCGGCGGCGGCGGCGTCGGCTACAAGCTGTTCGTCGGCTGGGAATTCAGCCGTCCGTCCGAAGTGTTTGCCTGGACCCTCTGGCTGGTCTTGCTGATGATGCTGTCCGAGTGGCTCGTCATCAAGCCGATCGAAGCCTTCACCACCCGCTGGAAAAAAGCCTGAGCGCAGAGGACGACATCATGAGCAGTATCGAAATAAAACGTTTGACCAAGACCTTCGACACCCCGACCGGCCCATTGATGGTGGTCGACGATGTGAGCTTCGAGGTCGAGGACGGCGAATTTGTGTGTCTGCTGGGGCCGTCCGGTTCGGGAAAGTCGGTCACGCTCAATTGCATCGCCGGCCTGCTGAAGGAAACGACGGGCGAGGTGAAGGTGGGCGGGGTGCCGGTCGGTCAAAAGCAGCCGCATTACGGTTATGTGTTCCAGCAGCCGCGGCTGCTGCCATGGCGTACCGTGGAGCAGAATTTGCGCTTTGCCTTGCGGGCCGAGTCTGGCCGGGCGGTGCCCGACGAAGACGAACGGATCCGCCAGGTGCTCAACCTGGTCAATCTGTCGGGGTATGAAGGTTTTTACCCGCATCAGATCTCCGGCGGTATGCAGCACCGGGTCGGCATCGCCCGCGCTTACATCCGGCATCCGGACCTGTTGTTGATGGACGAGCCGTTCGGCGCGCTCGACGAACTAACCGCGCGCCGCCTGCGCGCGGAACTGGTGACGGCCTGGCTCAAGGACCGTCGCACGGTCGTGTTCGTGACGCACGACATCGTCGAAGCCTGCTATCTGGCCGACCGCATCGTCGTGTACACGCCCAAACCGACCAGGATCGCGCAGATCATCAAGGTCGATCTGCCGCATCCGCGCGTGTACGGCAGCCCTGAGATGCATGCGATCGAAACCGAAGTGCTGGCGGCGTTCGAGCGCAGCATAAGCCAGTTTGCCGAGGCGTAGCGACCCGTACCCGGGCGTGCGGGTCGAACACGCGCCCGCCCGGGGCTGGTTTCGCCCCGTTTTCGTTCGCTTATAATTGCACTTCCGATCAGACCCAGCGATCACGATATGAGCAGCAGTAAGAAGAAAATCGTCAAGAACGAAACCCGGGCTATCCTCGACCATTGGCAGGCCGAGGGACTCGACGATCGCCTTGCCCACCTGATCAAGGACGCAACGCGCGCGCTGGTACGTGCGTTGCAGATCCGGTTGATCGAATATGACGTGTCGTTCGGCCACTGGACCTTCCTGCGTATCTTGTGGGAGAAGGATGGCGTGACCCAGCGTGCGTTGAGCGAGGCTGCCGGCGTGATGGAGCCGACCACCTACGCTGCGCTGACCGGGATGGAGAAACTCGGTTACATCGAGCGCCGCCAGTCACCCGAGAACAAGAAGAACATGTACGTGTTCCTCACCGAGCAGGGCAGGGCGCTTGAAAGCAAACTGGTCCCGCTCGCGATCGAAGTCAACGAGATCAGCATGCGCGGCACCACCGAGGAAGAGATTCGTACCACGCGCAAGGTATTGCTTGCGATGATCAAGAACCTGGCGGCTGACGAGAGCGAGGCAGGCGATACGGAGCGCAAGATGCCTTCCACCCGAAAACTCGGCAACATCGTTTCGCGTAGCGCCGCCGCCAAGTAAGAAGAGCGCCTAACAAAACCTTCAGGGCAAGGGGTACGGCCATCCGGCGCATTGTCGAAGACAGTACGCGAGTACGGCGAGACGATGCAACGCCGCCATGGAGGTTTAGTTAGGTGCTCTAACAGGGTGTCGACGAAATCAACCCTTAAAAGTCAGTCTGTTGAGTAGCATTCGCGCCTCTGCCAGCCAGACCCAAGCGGCGGAGATATCCAGTTTGCGGTCGTGATGCATGATGGTGCGTCGCCAG